>JBDSLK010000170.1:0-52848 GCA_039916425.1 Nocardioides sp. | reverse complement strand
AGATCCGGGCCGTGCTCGCCGCGACCGGGTCCCCGAGCTGGGGCGTCTACGCCGGCTACGAGCTCTACGAGCACGTCGCGGTCAAGCCGGGCAGCGAGGAGTACCTCGACTCCGAGAAGTTCCAGATTCGGGTCCGTGACTGGGACGCTGCCGAGGCGTCCGGTCACACGCTCGCGCCGTACCTCACGCGGCTCAACGAGATCCGGCGCCGGCACCCCGCCCTGCAGCTGCTGCGCAACGTCACCATCCACAGCTCCGACGACGACCACACCCTGGTGTTCTCCAAGACCGCGACCGACCCGGCAACCGGGGAGCCGGGAGACACCGTGATCGTGGTGCTCAACCTGGATCCCCACGGCACCCGGGCGACGACCGTCCACCTCGACATGCCCGCCCTCGGCCTCGGCTGGGACTCGCAGTTCGTCGTCGAGGACGAGCTGTCGGGCGGCACCTGGACCTGGGGCGAGCGCAACTACGTCCGGCTCGACCCCCACGTCGAGCCCGCCCACATCCTCACCGTCCGGAGGCCCGCATGAGCGAGGCCACGACCGACCCGACCACCCAAGGAGAGAGCCCGATCACCGACGAGCCCCCCGAGATCACCACGACCAGCCCGGACGACCCGGCGTTCGTCGACGACCGGTCGCCGGTGCCCGACTGGTTCAAGACGGCCGTCTTCTACGAGGTGCTGGTCCGCTCGTTCCGCGACGCCGACGGCAACGGCACCGGCGACTTCAAGGGTCTGGTCGAGAAGCTCGACTACCTCCAGTGGCTCGGGGTCGACTGCCTCTGGGTGCCGCCGTTCTTCAGCTCACCGCTGCGCGACGGCGGCTACGACGTGGCCGACTACACCAACATCCTCCCCGAGATCGGTACGACCGAGGACTTCCACGAGTTCCTCGACGAGGCCCACAAGCGCGACATCCGCGTGATCATCGACTTCGTCATGAACCACACCAGTGACGCGCACCCGTGGTTCCAGGCGTCCCGCTCCGACCCGGACGGGCCCTACGGCGACTTCTACGTCTGGTCCGACACCGACGATCTCTACGAGGAGGCGCGGATCATCTTCGTCGACACCGAGCCGTCGAACTGGACCTGGGACCCCGTCCGCCAGCAGTACTACTGGCACCGGTTCTTCTCCCACCAGCCCGACCTGAACTTCGACAACCCCCAGGTCATGAGGGCGATGCTCGAGGCGATGTCGTTCTGGCTCGACATGGGCCTCGACGGATTCCGGCTCGACGCGGTGCCCTACCTCTACGAGCGCCCCGGCACCAACGGGGAGAACCTCCCCGAGACCCACGCGGCGCTCCGCCACGTGCGTGAGTTCGTCGACACCAACTACCCCGGCCGGGTGCTGCTCGCCGAGGCCAACCAGTGGCCGGCCGACGTCGTCGACTACTTCGGCGACTACGAGCTGGGCGGGGACGAGTGCCACATGTGCTTCCACTTCCCCGTGATGCCGCGCATCTTCATGGCGGTGCGTCGTGAGTCGCGATTCCCGATCTCGGAGATCCTCGAGCAGACGCCGGCCATCCCCGACAACTGCCAGTGGGGCATCTTCCTGCGCAACCACGACGAGCTCACCCTGGAGATGGTCACCGACGAGGACCGCGACTACATGTGGGGCGAGTACGCCAAGGACCCGCGGATGAAGGCCAACATCGGCATCCGCCGGCGACTGGCGCCCCTGCTCGACAACGACGTCAACCAGATCGAGCTGTTCACGGCCCTGCTGCTGTCCCTGCCGGGCTCCCCCGTCCTCTACTACGGCGACGAGATCGGGATGGGCGACAACATCTGGCTCGGCGACCGTGACGGCGTACGCACGCCGATGCAGTGGACGCCGGACCGCAACGCCGGCTTCTCGGCGGCCAACCCCGGCAAGCTGCACCTGCCGCTCGTCCAGGACCCCGTCTACGGCTTCCAGAGCGTCAACGTCGAGTCGCAGCTGGAGAACTCCTCCTCGCTGCTGCACTGGACCCGCCGGATGATCCACGCCCGCCGGCAGCACCCCGCGTTCGGGCTGGGCTCCTTCAATGACCTCGGCGGCTCCAACCCCAGCGTGTTGTCCTACGCCCGCGAGCACCACAGCGTGGGCGCCGACGGCGAGCCCGAGACCGACGTGATGGTGTGCGTCAACAACCTGTCGCGCTTCCCGCAGCCGGTCGAGCTCGACCTGCGCCGCTGGGAGAGCTGGGTGCCCGTGGAGGTGCTCGGTGGGGTCACCTTCCCCCCGATCGGCGAGCTGCCCTATCTCCTGACGCTGGGTGGGTACGGGTTCTACTGGTTCCGCCTGTCCGCCCCTGCCGAGGAGGCCCCACCCACGTGAGCGACGACCATGCCCTGCACGACGCCCTCGCCACCTTCGTCCTCGGCGCCCGGTGGTTCGGCGGCAAGGGTCGCGACTTCCAGGTCACCGGCGTCCGCCGGCTCGGTGCCTTCCCGGAGCGTCCCGCCGTCATGCTCGACCTGGTCGAGCTCACCTACGCCGACACCGGCGAGACCGAGCTGTACCAGCTGCCGCTGGCGCTCTACCCAGAGCCGCAGGACCGGCTCGAGCACGCCCTGATCACGGTCGTGGACGTGGCCGACCACGGCCTGTCCTACGTGTACGACGCGGTGCACGACCGCGATGCGATGGCCCTGTTGCTCCGGGCGTTCGCCGGCGAGGAGTCACCCGGGGACCTGGCGTTCCACCGGGTCCCGGGCCACGAGCTCGACCTGGAGGCGCACTCGACCCTGTTCAGCGGCGAGCAGTCGAACTCCTCGGTGATGTTCGGCGAGGACTCGCTGCTCAAGATCTTCCGCAAGGTCACGCCCGGCCCCAACCCCGACGTGTCCATCCACGAGGTGCTGACCCGCGCCGGGTCCGACAACGTGGCCGCGCTCTACGGCTGGCTCGACGCCTCGCCCGACGAGGGCGGTCAGCCGCTCCAGCTCGCGATGCTCCAGCAGTTCCTGCGCACCGCCAGCGACGGTTGGGACCTCGCGCTGGCCAGCGTCCGCAACCTGTTCGCCGAGGCCGACCTGCACGCCGACGAGGTCGGCGGCGACTTCGCCGGCGAGGCCGCCCGGCTCGGGGAGGCGCTGGCCGACGTGCACCGCGTGCTGGCCGAGCACTTCCCCACCGCCGAGCGCAGCGGCGCCGAGATGGCCGCCCTGAGCGCGGCGATGACCGCGCGGCTCGACGCCGCGCTGACCGTGGTGCCCCAGCTCGCGCCGTACGCCGACATCCTGCGCTCGACCTTCGACGACGTCGGCTCGATGGTGGGCACCCCGACCCAGCAGGTGCACGGCGACCTGCACCTGGGCCAGACCCTGCGCACGGCGCGTGGCTGGAAGATCGTCGACTTCGAGGGCGAGCCCGCCAAGCCCCTCGCCGATCGCATCCTGCCCGACTCGGTGTGGCGCGACGTGGCCGGCATGCTGCGGTCCTTCGACTACGCGCCGCGGGTCGCCGCCGCCACGTTCGGCGACGCCGACGAGGCGGCCGGGCAGCGCGCGTTCCGGGCGGCGGAGTGGTCGGAGCGCAACTGCCGGGCCTTCCTCGACGCCTACGCGGGTCGTGGGCTGACCGACGCCGAGCAGGCCCTGCTCGACGCCTACGTCGCCGACAAGGCCGTGTACGAGGTGGTCTACGAGGCGCGCAACCGGCCGAAGTGGGTCCCCATCCCGCTGGCCGCCATCGAGAACCTGGCAGAGAGGAACGCGGCATGAGCGAGCTGAAGCCCGTGGACCCGCACGAGCTGGACCTGCTGGTGGACGGCCGCCACGGCCAGCCCCACGCGATCCTCGGAGCCCACCCCCACGACGGCGCTGTGACGATCCGGGTGCTCAAGCCGCTCGCGTCGTCGGTGTCGGTCCGGTATGGCAGCGAGGAGACCACGCTCACGCACGAGCACAACGGGATCTGGGCCGGGCTGGTGGAGTACGACCGCGCGGGCGACGTCCCCGACTACCGGGTGGCGGTCGCCTACGACGGCGGGGACCCGCACACGCTGGACGACCCCTACCGCTTCCTGCCGACCCTCGGCGAGACCGACCTGCACCTCGTCAACGAGGGCCGTCACGAGCTGCTCTGGAGCGTGCTCGGCGCCCATGTGCACCACTACGCGGACCCGTTCGGCGGCACCGTCAGCGGCACCGCGTTCGCGGTCTGGGCCCCGTCGGCGAAGGGGGTCCGCCTGAAGGCCGACTTCAACAGCTGGGACGGTCGGGAGCACCCGATGCGCCAGCTCGGCCAGTCCGGCGTGTGGGAGCTGTTCGTCCCCGGCATCGGGTCGGGCACCCACTACAAGTACTCCGTGCTCGGCGCCGACGACGTCTGGACCGAGCGGGCCGACCCGATGGCGGCGTACGCCGAGGTGCCACCGCTGACGGCGTCGGTGGTCTACGAGTCGTCCTACTCCTGGCACGACGAGGAATGGATGACCGCCCGGGCCGGCAAGCAGGCCCACGCGGAGCCGATGTCGGTCTACGAGGTGCACCTGGCCTCGTGGCGCAAGCCCCACGGCGCCACGCTCAACTACGGCCAGCTCGCCGACGAGCTCGTCGGCTACGTCAGCGACCTCGGCTTCACCCACGTGGAGCTGATGCCGGTGATGCAGCACCCGTTCGGCGGCTCCTGGGGCTACCACGTCACCGGCTACTACGCCCCGGACTCCCGCTTCGGGGACCCCGACGGCTTCCGCGACCTCGTCGACCGGCTGCACCAGGCCGGGATCGGCGTCCTCCTCGACTGGGTGCCGGGCCACTTCGCCACCGACGCCTGGGCGCTGGCCCGCTTCGACGGCACCCCGCTCTACGAGGACCCCAACCCGCAGCGCGGCTGGCACAAGGAGTGGGGCTCCCACATCTTCAACTTCGGCCGCCACGAGGTGCGCAACTTCCTCTACGCCAACGCGCTCTACTGGCTCGAGGAGTTCCACGCCGACGGGCTGCGGGTCGACGGCGTCGCCTCGATGCTCTACCTGGACTACTCGCGCGAGGCCGGCGAGTGGACCCCTAACATCCACGGCGGCCGGGAGAACCTCGAGGCCGTGCAGTTCCTCCAGGAGATGAACGCCACCGTCTACCGCCGGGTGCCCGGGGCGATGACGATCGCGGAGGAGTCCACGTCCTGGCCGGGCGTCACCAAGCCGACCTCGGCGGACGGGCTCGGCTTCGGCTTCAAGTGGAACATGGGCTGGATGAACGACTCCCTGCGCTACCTGGCGAAGGACCCGCTCTACCGCGGCCACCACCACGGCGAGATGACCTTCTCGCTGGTCTACGCCTTCTCGGAGAACTACGTACTACCGATCAGCCACGACGAGGTCGTGCACGGCAAGGGCTCGCTGCTGCGCAAGATGCCCGGCGACCGCTGGCAGCAGCTGGCGAACCTGCGGGCCTTCCTCGCCTACATGTGGGCCCACCCCGGCAAGCAGTTGCTGTTCATGGGGACGGAGTTCGGCCAGGAGTCCGAGTGGGCCGAGGCCCGCGAGCTCGACTGGTGGCTGATGGACCACTCCGAGCACCGCGGTGTGCACCAGCTCGTCAAGGACCTCAACGGCGTCTACACCGGCTCCCCCGCGCTCTGGGCGTCGGACGTGTTCCCCGACGGGTTCGAGTGGATCGACGCCGACGACTCCGCGCGCAACACGTTCTCCTTCCTGCGCC
This sequence comes from Nocardioides sp., assembly GCA_039916425.1. Taxonomy (GTDB): domain Bacteria; phylum Actinomycetota; class Actinomycetes; order Propionibacteriales; family Nocardioidaceae; genus Nocardioides. The sequence goes on along the minus strand of JBDSLK010000170.1, from coordinate 47,184 downwards.
GCGGCGGCTCCGTCGACGCGGACGCGGCGGACGTCGCGGTGGTTGCCAACTTCTCGGCGGTGCCCCACCACGACTACCGGATCGGGCTGCCGTCGGCCGGCACCTGGGACGAGGTCGTCAACACCGACGCCACGACCTACACCGGCTCGGGCGTCGGCAACCTCGGCGCGGTCGAGGCCAGGGCGGAGGGCCATCAGGGCCAACCGGCGAGTGCCACGATCGTCGTACCGCCGCTGGCGACGATCTACCTGCGGAAGCGGGCCTGACCTCGGCCACCGGGCCATCGCTAGGGTTGCTGCTGTGAGCGACTCCCCCGCCGAGCAGCCGACGCTGACCGACGGCGAGGTCACCCTCCGCCCGTGGCGCGACGACGACGTCGAGACCGCGATCGCCGGTCACGACACCGAGATCGCGCACTGGTTCGGGTTCGACCACGTGACCCCGACCCACGAGGAGCACCGGGCGGCGGTCGAGCGTTGGCACCGCGGCTGGGCCGAGGACCAGGCCCTGGTCGGCTTCGTCATCGAGCACGACGGCGACGTCGTGGGCAGCTGCGAGGTCCGCCGGACCGGCGACGGCGTGGGCGAGCTCTCGTGGGTCTTGTACGCCGGGCAGCGCGGCCGCGGGCTGGCCAGCCGCGCGGTGCAGGTGCTCGCCGACTACGCCCTCACCGAGCGCGGCCAGGCCGGCCTGGGCCTGCACCGGATCGAGGCCAAGGTCGAGCCGGGCAACACCGCGTCGCTGCGGGTCGCGACCCGGTCGGGACTGCGCCGCGAGGGAGTACGCCGGGTCGCCCCGGGGACCGGTGACCGCGCCGAGACCACGGAGTACGTCGTGCTCGCGCGGCTGGCCTCCGACCCGCCGATCAGCGAGCCCGAGGGGTTCCGCAGCCTGCTCAACTCCTTCCTCCCCCGCAAGCGCGCCATCGGTCAGATGCTGATCCGCGACACGGCCGGCCGCGTGCTGCTGTGCCGGCTCACCTACAAGCGCGACTGGGACCTGCCCGGCGGGGTGGTCGAGGTGGGCGAGTCCCCGCGCGAGGCAGTGGGACGTGAGGTCGTCGAGGAGCTCGGGCTCACCATCGAGCCCGGTGCCCTGCTGCTCACCGACTGGCTGCCGCCCTGGGGCGGCTGGGACGACGCTCTCTGCCTGGTCTTCGACGGCGGCACCCACGACCCGGCGATCGTCGGCGACATCGTCAAGCAGGCCCGCGAGATCCGCTCGGCGCAGTTCTGCACGATCGAGGAGGTCCGCGAGCACTGCGCCGACTTCACCGCCCGCCGGGTCGAGGCCGCGCTCGACGCCGGCCGCGCGGCGTACACCGAGTCGGGGCGCTGACTCAGCGGTAGGACGCCGCCTGCACCTCGTAGAGGTCGGCGTAGTGCCCGCCCCGCGCCATCAGCTCGGCGTGGCTGCCCACCTCCGCGACCTCGGCGCCGTCGAGCACCACGATCAGGTCGGCCATCCGGACGGTCGAGAAGCGGTGCGAGACGAGCACGGTGATCCGGCCCTCGGCCGATCGATGGCGGGCCGCCTCCGCGAACCTCTCGAAGAGGGCGTGCTCGGTCTCAGCGTCCAGGGCCGCGGTCGGCTCGTCGAGCACCAGCAGCAACGGGGTGTCGCGCATGAAGCCACGAGCCAGGGCGACCTTCTGCCACTGCCCGACGGACAGGTCCACACCGCCGGGCCAGGCCGGGCCGAGCTGGGTGTCCAGCCCTGCCTCGAGCCGGCGGACGACGTCGTCGGCCCCCGCCCGGCCCACGGCGGCGGTCGACGCGCGCTGGTCGTCGAGGCGCGGGAGGTCGCCTACCCCGATCGACTGCTGCGCGGCGAGCTCGAAGCGGAAGAAGTCCTGGAACGCGCCCGCGAGGCGCGAGCGCCAGGCGTCGGGCTCGATCTCCGCCAACGACACGTCATCGACCACGATCCGGCCAGCGGTCGGGTAGTACATCTGGGCGAGCAGCTTGACCAGCGTCGACTTGCCGGCGCCGTTCTCGCCGACCACGGCGACCACGGCGCCCGCCGGCAGCGTCAGGTCAACGTCACGGAGCACCAGTCGGTCACTCCCGGGATAGGCGAAGGAGACGCCCTCGAAGCGGATCCCGTCGGTGAGCCGGTCCGGGGGCTCCAGGTCGCCGGAGCGCTGCGCCGCGGCGTAGTCCTCCAGCCAGGCCAGCCGCCGCGAGCCGTCGAGCCAGACGCCCCGCAGGAAGCCGATCTCACCCACCGTCGCACCGACGTAGCCCGAGAGCCGCCCACCTGCGGCCAGCACCAGCAGCACCGACGCCGTCGACGCGTCGAGACCGACGGCGACGAAGACGACCGCCGCGACATAGCCCACGCCGAAGACGGTCCAACCCAGCGTGTGCCACCACGTGCTCGTCCACCTCGCGGCCGAGGTCGGGGCGTACCACGCCTCCCAGGCGGCCCGCCGGCCCAGCGCGACCCGGTCGCCCATCCCCAGGACCCGCATCTCCCGGGCACTGGGCGCGGTGGTGGCGAGCCGGTAGAGGTGCTGGGCCCTCCGGGAGTGCTGGGCGGACCGCTCCTGCACCCGTCGCTCCACACCCGGCCGCCAGCCCGAGGTGACCACGGTCGGGAGTGCGCACAGTGCCAGCAGGAGCAGGCCCCAGTGGATCGAGACCAGCAGCATCAGCGTGATGAGAAGCCGGAGGATCCAGCCGGCCGTCGAGAAGACCGACATGTACATGTGGTCGAGCACGAAGATCTGGTCACGCAGCACCGACAGCCGGTCGAGGTAGTCCGGGCGCTCCTGGTGGACGACGGTGACGACCTGGGCCTGCAGGCCGGCGACGTGCCGCTCCAGCGCGATCGTCACCTTGTCGCGGAACCGGCGCTGCAGCCGGGTGGAGACCACCTGGAGCAGCCAGGTGAGCGTCGCGGACACGCCGAGGCCGAGGGTGGCCACGACGATCAGTCCGGTGTCGTCGGCGATGACGCCCTTGCCCAGCAGCGCGAGCCACAGGGCGATGAGGGCGTCTGGCAGGGCGGCGAGCAGGGCGAGCACGAACGCGGTGACCAGCAGGCGAGGCTCGTGCTGGTAGCCGAGCCGCAGGAGCCGCCACATCGATGAGAGCGCGCCGGGAAGATCGTCGGCGTCGGGGCCGGCCGCCTGCTCAGCCGAGGACGTCATAGCTCATCCCCTCGTCGTCGGCGAGGAGGTCGAAGCGCTGCGCCTGGAGGTCGAACATGGTGCGGTAGCGGCCGCCCACGGCCATCAGCTCGTCGTGGCTGCCGAGCTCGACCACCCGGCCCCCTTCGACCACGCAGATGCGGTCGGCGAGCCGGACGGTGGAGAACCGGTGCGAGACCAGGATCGTGGTCACACCCCGGGTCGCCTCGAGCAGCCGTCGGAAGATCTGCGCCTCCCCACGGACGTCGAGCTGGGCGGTGGGCTCGTCGAGCAGGACGACGCCTGCACCCAGTCGCACGCCGCAGAGCGCCCGCGCCAGGGCCACCCGCTGCCACTCCCCTCCCGAGAGGTCGACGCCGCCGTCGTACTGGGTCGACAGCGACGTGTCCAGGGACGCGAGATGGTCGGCGCCGGCTGCGGTCAGGGCCGCGACGACGTCGTCGTCGGACGCGCCGCGCGGAGCGACGTTCTCGCGCAGGGAGAGCTCGAAACGGGTGAAGTCCTGGAAGACCGCTGCGACCCGCGACCGCCACTGGGTCACGTCGAGGTCGCGGAGGTCGACGCCGTCGACCTCCACCGCCCCACTCGTCGGGTCGTACAGCCGGCAGAGCAGCTTGGCGAGCGTGGTCTTGCCGGCGCCGTTCTGGCCGACGATCGCCAGGGACGTGCCGGCCGGGATGACCAGGTCGAGGTCGGCGAGCACCTGGCGGTCGGTGCGCGGGTAGGCGAACCCGACGTCGCGGAACCGGATCTCGTGGGCGGGCAGCCCGGCCGCCGGCCTGCTCCCAGCCCGGGACAGCGCCCCGCTCCGGCGGGTCGACTCGCGCAGCCGGAGCACCGCCGCCACCGGGGCCGACGCGCCGTCCAGTGCCCAGTTGAGCCCCCCGAAGGCGATCAGCGAGGTCCCGACGGCGACCTGGGCGAAGACGATGGTGCGGTCCAGGGTGAGCGATCCCTGGGCGGTGTCGTAGGCCAGCGCTCCGAAGACCGCGACGTTGGCCGCGAGGACCACGAGCACGCTGGCGGCCAGGGAGCTCTCCCGTAGCCTGGTCGCCTCCTGCTGAAGGTCGAAGAGCTCGCGCCGTCGGCGACCGAAGCGGTCCAGCGCCCAGTCGGAGAGGCCGAAGACCCGCAGCTCCTTGGCCGCCGGAGGATCCACGGCCAGCCGGAACGCGTAGTCGGCGTGGGTGCTGGCCTCGCGCACCGCGGTGGTGTTGCGGTCCTTCCAGACGGCGCTCTCGCGAAGCAGCCAGTGCGTCGACAACCAGGCCCCGCCGAGGACCAGCGGCGCCCACCAGGCGTAGCCGAGGAGCACGACCGCGGAGGCGAGGCCGGCACCGAGGTCGACGAGACCGACCGCGATGAAGGGCAGGTTGACCTCCATCGGGGGCCCGAACACCCCGGCGTCGAACTCCCGGGCCACGGTCACGTCGGCGACGAGCTCGGGGTCCTCGAGGTGTCCGATACCGGGCGGGTCGACGCAGGAGCGGGTGAGATCGTCGTACAGCCAGGCAGAAAGCCGGTTGCCGAGATTCTCCCCCACCGCCTGGTGGAGCGGCGCCGACACCTGGAGCAGCACGAACGCGACGCCCATCAGCACCAGTGGCCCGGTCAGGGACGAGCCGTCCTGTACGGCGCCGACGATCACACCGGTCGCCACCGCGAAGACCGCCGGCAGCACCGAGCGCAGCGCGACCAGCACCCACCAGGCCGCCGCGAGCCGGCCGTCGGCCCGGGGCAGGGCCGCGAAGAACTGCCACTCCTGACGCCGCCGCAGCCCCGTGATCACCCTGCTCACCCTAGACACGAGCACGGACAGCCGTGAGGGGTCGCGGAGTCCGCCGACCCTGTCGCGCCGGGGCCAGCAGTGATTGGATCGGCTCCATGGGTACCTACGTCTACGACTTCGCCGAGGGTGACAAGGATCAGAAGGACCTGCTGGGGGGCAAGGGCGCCAACCTGGCCGAGATGACCAATCTCGGACTGCCGGTGCCTCCTGGCTTCACGATCTCGACGGTGGCCTGCCGGGCCTACCTCGAGGCCGGAGACACCCCCGACGGGCTCTCCGAGGAGGTCAGCACGCACCTCGCCTCGCTCGAGGAGGCGATCGGACGGCACCTCGGCGACCCGGAGGACCCCCTGCTGGTCAGCGTGCGGAGTGGGGCGAAGTTCTCGATGCCGGGGATGATGGAGACCGTCCTCAACATCGGGCTGAACGACGAGTCGATCCGCGGCCTCGCCCGGCAGAGCGACGACGAGCGGTTCGCCCTCGACTCCTACCGACGTCTGCTGTCGATGTTCGGCGCGACGGTGCTCGGGATCCACGGCGAGCACTTCGCCGACGCCCTCGACGCCCTCAAGAAGGGCAAGGGCACCGTCGAGGACCTCGACCTCGACGTCGAGGACCTTCGCAGCCTGGTCGAGACCTTCAAGGGCCTCATCCGCGAGCACGCCGGCCGCGAGTTCCCCCAGGACCCGCGCGAGCAGATGGACCTCGCGATCAAGGCCGTCTTCGAGTCCTGGAACACCGACCGGGCCGTGCTCTACCGCCGCCAGGAGCGGATCCCCGAGGACCTCGGCACGGCCGTCAACATCCAGGCGATGGTGTTCGGCAACCGGGGCATGAGCTCGGGCTCGGGGGTCGCCTTCACCCGCGACCCGGCGAGCGGCAACCAGGGCGTCTACGGCGACTACCTCCAGAACGCCCAGGGCGAGGACGTCGTGGCGGGCATCCGCAACACCGTGTCCCTGGCCGACATGGCCGAGGTGGACGGGCAGTCACACGACGAGCTGCTGGGGATCATGACGACCCTCGAGAATCACTACCGCGACATGTGCGACATCGAGTTCACCGTCGAGCAGGGCAAGCTGTGGATGCTTCAGACCCGGGTCGGGAAGCGTACCCCCGAGGCGGCCTTCCGGATCGCGGTGCACATGGCCGACGAGGGCCTCATCGACATGGACGAGGCCCTGCGCCGGGTGACCGGCGAGCAGCTCGCCAACTTGATGTTCCCCCGCTTCGACGTCAAGGCCGAGCGCATCCTGCTCGGCAAGGGGATGAACGCCTCCCCCGGCGCCGCCGTCGGCCGCGCCGTCTTCGACTGGGCCACCGCCGTGGAATGGGCCGAGAAGGGCGAGGACGTGATCCTGGTCCGCAAGGAGACGACCCCCGAGGACCTGCACGGGATGATGGTCGCCCGGGGCGTGCTGACCAGCCGGGGCGGCAAGACCTCGCACGCCGCCGTCGTCGCCCGCGGCATGGGACGCACCTGCGTGTGCGGAGCCGAGAGTCTCGAGGTCGACACCCGCGAGGGCGAGTTCACCGTGCGCGGCGGGAAGACCATCCGGGAGGGCGACGTCATCTCCATCGACGGGTCCACCGGCGAGATCTTCGACGGCGCCGTCCCCGTCGCCCCCTCGTTCGTGGTGCGCCACTTCGAGGGCGAGGACGTCGACGAGCCCCTGGTGCACGCAGTCGCCCGGCTGATGGAGCATGCGGACGCATGCCGGCGGCTCAAGGTCCGCACCAACGCCGACACCGCCGAGGACGCCCTGCGGGCCCGACGCTTCGGCGCCCAGGGCATCGGGCTGTGCCGCACCGAGCACATGTTCCTCGGGGAGCGCCGCGGGCTGGTGGAGAACCTCATCGTCGCGGCAGACGAGGAGGAGCAGGAGGCGGCGCTCGCCGAGCTCCTCCCCCTCCAGCGGCAGGACTTCACCGAGATCTTCGAGGCCATGGACGGGCAGCCGGTCACCATCCGGATGATCGACCCACCCCTGCACGAGTTCCTGCCCGACTTCACCGAGCTCTCGGTGGCGATGGCGATCGCCGACGTGCGCGGCAACCGCAAGAAGCGCGAGCGCAAGCTGTTGGCCGCCGTCCAGCGCCTCCACGAGCAGAACCCGATGCTCGGCCTGCGCGGCGTACGCCTCGGCATCGTCATCCCCGGCCTGTTCACCATGCAGGCGCGCGCCATCCTCGAGGCCGCGGCAGCGCGGGTGAAGGCCGGTGGCCACGCCGAGCCCGAGATCATGATCCCGCTCGTCGCCTCCGTACGTGAGCTCGACATCGTGAGGGACAAGATCGTCACGGTGGCCGCCGAGGTGCAGGAGGCGCAGGGCACGCACATCACCTTCAAGATCGGCACCATGATCGAGCTCCCGCGGGCCGCGCTGACGGCCGACCAGATCGCGGGCTCGGCGGAGTTCTTCTCTTTCGGCACCAACGACCTCACCCAGATGACGTGGGGCTTCTCCCGCGACGACGTCGAGGCGTCGTTCTTCTCCACCTACCTGGAGCAGGGCGTGTTCCCGGTCTCACCGTTCGAGTCCCTCGACACCGAGGGTGTCGGCGCGCTGGTGCGCACCGCCGTGGAGCTCGGCCGCTCCGCACGGCCGGACCTGCACCTCGGCGTGTGCGGCGAGCACGGTGGCGACCCACGCTCGATCCACTTCTTCGACGAGGTCGGGCTCGACTACGTGTCGTGCTCGCCGTTCCGCGTCCCGGTCGCCAGGCTGGAGGCGGGCCGCTCGGCCCTCGGCGGCGGCTGACGGACCGGCCGGAGCGCCACCAGCGCCCCCGACACCAGGACCAGCCCGCCGAGGACCTCGGCGGCGTTGGGACGTTGGCCGAGCACCAGCCACGCCGCGGTCATGGCGACGACCGGCACGAGGAGCACCCAGGGCACCACCGTGGAGGAGGCGTTGCGGGCCAACAGCCCGTTGAAGATGCCGTAGCCCACCAGGGAGGCGAGCCCGGCGGTGTAGGCGGTCGACAGCGTCGCCGGCCACCCCCACGACCCCAGGGCGCTGCCGATCGCACCAGGCCCGTCGAGCACGAGCGAGAGGGCCAGCAGCGGCACGGGGACGACCACCGCGGACCACACGGTCAGGGGCAGGCCGCCGGGCAGGCGCGCCGCGCGCGACAAGACGTTGCCGAGCCCCCAGGAGAGGGCGCCCAGCAGGCACAGCCCCAGGGCGCTGAAGGTGACGTGCCCATCGCGGCCGGTGGCGACGACGAGCAACCCGGCCGAGGCGACGACCACGCCCACTACCTGGGCCCGGCTGGGACGCTCGCGCAGCACGCCGGCCGCGATCACGATCGTGACGATGACCTGCGCCTGCAGCACCAGCGCCGCGAGACCGGGCGGCATGCCGGCGGCGATGGAGGCGTAGAGGAAGCCGAACTGCCCGAGCGACATGAAGACGCCCACCGCCGCGACCAGTCGCCAGGGCGCTGCCGGGCGCGGGACGAGGAGCACCGCCGGGAACACCACGACCGCGAAGCGGACCGCCGCGAAGAGCAGGGGCGGCACATCGGTCATGCCCCAGTCGATGACGAGGAAGTTGATGCCCCAGATGACCGCCACCGCGGCGGCGAGCAGTGAGTCGCGTCGGTCCACGTGGTCAGCCTGCTCCCCCAGCCACCAAACTACTAACCCAGGACGACCCACCCTCGCGGGATAGTCCACAGCAGTTGGCAGGTCCAGAGCACCCCAGCACCTGCCGTTTGCTGTGGACTATCCCTCAGTAGAGGGCGGAGGCGAGCCTCTGCCGGCCCTTGAGCACCCGGGGGTCCTCGTTGCCGACGGCCGCGAAGAGGCCGAGCAGGTGCTGGCGGACGGCGTCGCGCTCGGGGCCGGCCGTGCGGCGGACCAGAGCCACCAGCCGCTCGAACGCGTCGTCGACGTGGCCGCCGAGCAGGTCGAGGTCGGCCACCATCGTCTGGGCCTCCACCTCGTCCGGGGCCTCGGCGGCAGCGGTGCGGGCGGCGTCGAGGTCGACCCCGATCGTGCGCTGGAGCACCTTGGCCATCGCCAGCCCGGCCGCGGCCTCGACGTCGGCGGGATTGGCGTCCACGAGCTTCTGGTACGCCGCCACCGCGCCATCGATGTCACCGGACTCGAGCGCGTCCTCCGCCGGCTGGTAGCGCGGGTCGACCATCGGCTCCTCACCGTCCTCGGGGGCGGCGGGTGCCAGTGTGCGCGGCTGGTGCCGGGCGGTGATGCCCTGGGCCGTGAGCTGCTGCATTACCTGGGTCAGGGCGACCCGGAGCTCCTCGAGCGGGAGGGCATCTTGGATCAGCGGCATCGGGCGGCCGTCGAGCACGGCCACGACGAGCGGAACCGACGGGATCTGCATCGCCTGGGCGATCGCCGGTGAGGCGTCGATGTCGACCAGCCCCGCCAGGAACCGGCCCGCGAACTCGTCCGACAGGGTCACCAGGTCGTCGGCGAGCTGCCCGCTGGCGGGGCTCTTGCTGCGCGAGTAGAAGGCGAGGAGCACCGGCGCCGACATCGACGCCTCGAGGGTCGCCTGGAAGTTCTGCTCGGTGAGCACCACGGAGTAGGCCGACCCGCCCTCGGGGGCGGCGGCTGCTCCGGAGCCGGTGGGAGTGGGGGCGGGGCGCTTGAGACCCGAGAGGTCGATGGCGCCGGGACGGCTGAACGGCTGCTGCGTCATGTCCCTGATCCTAGGGACCGGTCCCGGGCGTCGCTCGACCCGCACGCCAGCGCGGGGCGGGACGACCGACCCTAGCCGCTCGGATGCCGTTCAATGCCGCCACGCCGCGCGCTCGGTCCGCCTCTCCAGCGTGGCCATGTCCCCATCAGCTGCCCTGGGTTCACCTCGGCCCTGGGATCCCTTGTCGTGCTCCCCCGAAGTGGGTCGACGAAGGTAGGCGAGCCGTGCGATCCGCCCGTTGGTCAGGCGATCACGCGCCGGCGCGGATCCACCACGGCGGCGTAGTGGCAGGAGACGAGCTCCTCGACGGTGGCCTCCCAGGTGCGACCCGCCCAGAGCCCCGAGTCCCGCCGAGCCCAACCGGCGCCGCAGGGATGGGTCGCGCACCAGCGCGGTGACCGCGCGCCACAGACCGTGCGCCTCGGCGGGGTCGTAGAGCAAACCGGTGCGACCGTGGTCGACGAGGTCGCGCGGCCCACCTACGGCGGCGGCCACGACGGGCACCCCGCTGGCCCGCGCCTCCTGCACGGTCTGGCAGAACGTCTCGGACTCACCCGGGTGCACGAACACCTCGAGCGAGGCGAAGGCCGTCGCCAGGTGGGTTCCGCAGAGCTATCCGGTGAAGTGGGCCTCCGGCAGTCGTCGCTGGAGCCACGACCCGACGACCACGTCCTTCCCGCCGTGCGACAACCGCGCGTGCCTGGCTTCGTCGCGGGACCGCGGACCGAAGCGGTCCAGCGAACACCGCGCCGCCACAGGTGCAGATTGGGCACCCGCAGCTCGCGGAGGACGATGGGCGATCCCGGGTGCACGACGTCGGGCTGGAAGCCCGCCAGCACCAGCTCGACGGCGCTGTCGGGTACGCCGTGGAAGATGTCCGGACCGGGTCCGGGAGCGACGACCAACGACTCGTGGCCGAGGCACACGCGCTGGTGGGACGACGTGGGCGCGCAATCTGTACGGGAGGCAACGTGCGGGTGGGTGTCGTGCCGAGCGCAGCAGGTCAGTGGGCGACGGCGGCCAGCAGCTCGTCGGCCGCCGTGTACGGGTCGGTCTCTCCCGCGGCCACCGACGTGGCGAGGGCGTCGAGCTCCGAGCGGCCGCGCACGTCGCCCCAGCGCTCCCGGAGCGCCGTGAGCGCGATGGCCTCGACCTCCCCGCGGGCCCGGCGGGTACGACGGGTGGCCAGCTCGCCGGTCTCGGTCAGCCAGTGCCGGTGTCGCTCGATCTCGGCGGCGACCTCGCCGAGCCCGTCACCGGCCGCGGCCACCGTCTTCACGACCGGGGGGCGCCAGCCGCCCACGGGGCGCTGTGCGAGCGCGAGCATCGACCTCAGCTCGCGGTGCACCTGGTCGGCGCCCTCGCGGTCGGCCTTGTTGACGACGTACACGTCACCGATCTCGAGGATGCCGGCCTTGGCGGCCTGGATGCCGTCACCCATGCCCGGCGCCAGCAGCACCAGCGTGGTGTCGGCGAGGCCGGCGATCTCGATCTCGCTCTGGCCCACCCCGACTGTCTCGACGAGCACCACGTCGCACCCGGCGGCGTCGAGCACCCGGAGCGCCTGCGGTGTCGACCAGGCCAGCCCGCCGAGGTGTCCGCGCGAAGCCATCGAGCGGATGTAGACCCCGGGGTCGAGGGCGTGGTCGGCCATCCGCACCCGGTCGCCGAGCAGCGCCCCGCCGGAGAAGGGCGACGACGGGTCGACGGCCAGCACGCCTACGCGCCTCCCGGCGGCGCGGAGCACCGTGACCAGGGCGCTGGTGGCAGTCGACTTGCCGACGCCCGGGGAGCCGGTGATGCCCACGACCTGGGCACGACCGGTGTGCGGCGCGAGCGCGGCCATGACCTCGCGCAGCAGCGGGGAGGCCTCCTCCACCAGCGAGATCAGCCGGGCGACCGCCAGGGGCTCGCCGTCGCGGGCCCGGGTCACCAGGTCCGCGACAGCACCCGACCGCAGTCGGCGCGACCCGGCGGCCGCGGCGCCGCTCGGCGCCACCTACGCAGGCACGCGGATGATCAGGGCGTCGCCCTGGCCGCCGCCACCGCAGAGCGCGGCCGCCCCGACGCCGCCACCGCGACGCCGGAGCTCGAGCGCGAGGTGCAGCACGATCCGGGCCCCGGACATGCCGACCGGGTGGCCGAGCGCGATGGCACCACCGTTGACGTTGACCCGGTCCTCGTCGACGCCGAGGGCACGCGCCGACTCGATGCCGACGGCGGCGAAGGCCTCGTTGAGCTCGAACAGGTCGATGTCGGAGACCTCGATCCCCTCCTTCTGGGCCGCCTTCCTGATCGCGTTGGCGGGCTGGAGCTGCAAGGTGGAGTCGGGGCCGGCGACCTGGCCGGAGGCGCCGATCTCGGCGAGCCAGGTGAGACCGAGCTCCTCGGCCCGGGCCTTGCTCATCACGACCACGGCGCACGCGCCGTCGGAGATCTGGGAGGCCGAGCCGGCGGTGATGGAGCCGTCACGAGAGACGGGTCGGAGCTTGCCGAGGCTCTCGACGGTGGTGTCCGCGCGGATGCCCTCGTCCTGGCTGACCACGACGGGCTCACCGCGGCGCTGGGGGACCGCGACCGGCACGACCTCGTCGTCGAAGACGCCGTTCTTCCAGGCCGCGGCCGCCCGCTGGTGGGAGCGGGCGGAGAACGAGTCCTGCTCCTCGCGGGTCAGGTTGGCGCCCCCGATGTTGCACGACTCGGTCAGGTTGATCATGGCCTGGTCGGTGAACTGGTCGTAGAGCGCGTCATGGGCCATCGAGTCGACCAGCGACGTGTCGCCGTACTTGAAGCCCTCACGGGACTTCGGCAGCAGGTGCGGCGCCTGGGTCATCGACTCCATGCCGCCGGCGACGACGATCTCGTGCTCGCCCGCGCGGATCAGCTGGTCGGCCATCGCGATGGCGTTGATGCCGGACAGACAGACCTTGTTGATGGTGATCGAGGGGACGGTCATCGGCACACCGCCCTTGACGGCGGCCTGGCGGGCGGTGATCTGGCCGGCGCCGGCCTGGATGACCTGGCCCATGATCACGTAGTCGACCTGCTCGCCGGTGACGCCGGCCTTGTCGAGGGCCGCCTTGATCGCGACGCCGCCGAGGTCGGCGGCGGACTGGTCCTTGAGGCCGCCGAGCAGCCGGCCGATCGGGGTGCGGGCCCCGGCGACGATGACACTCGTGGTTCGGGCGGTGTCGGACATGGAGGTGCCTCCCAGCAGTCAGGTGATGCTGGCGACGATACCCACCAGGGGGGTCCTCGCGTCAGGGGAGACGGCCCGCGACGTGAGGAACACGTCACAACAGTGGCGCGGGTCCGACGCCGCGTACGACGATGACGCCCATGACGCCGCCGGTCGACCTGCCCGCCCACCTGTTCGTCGCCATCGATCACGTCGGGATCGCGGTCCCCGACCTCGACGAGGCGCTCGCGTTCTACCGCGACAGCTACGGCATGACGGTCCTGCACGAGGAGACCAACGCCGAGCAGGGCGTGCGCGAGGCGATGGTCGGTCCGGCGGGTGCCGCGCCGGGGGGCACCGTCCTCCAGCTGCTGGCCCCGATCGACGAGACCTCCACGATCGCGAAGTTCCTCGATCGCTCCGGCCCCGGCCTCCAGCAGCTGGCGCTCCGGGTCACCGACGTCGAGCGGGCCGGTGCCGCCCTGCGTGCGCGCGGCCTCCGCCTGCTGTATGACGAGCCTCGCCGGGGCACGGCCGGCTCGCGGATCAACTTCGTCCACCCCAAGGACGCCGGCGGCGTCCTGGTCGAGCTGGTGCAGCCCGCCAACTCCCTAGGGGTTACCGACCAGTAGATTCCGCTCAGGCCCCTCACCAAGGAGACACCCGTGCAGCAGATCCTCGACGCGATCCTCGCCGGCGACACCGCCCCCGGCGACTTCGCCGCCCTCCCTCTGCCGACGTCCTACCGAGCGGTCACCGTCCACCGCGACGACCTCGACATGTTCGAGGGCAGGGAGAGCCGCGACAAGGACCCCCGCGAGTCGCTGCACCTCGAGGACGTACCCGTCCCCGAGCTCGGCCCCGGCGAGGCGCTCGTGGCGGTGATGGCCAGCGCCATCAACTACAACACCGTCTGGACCTCGATCTTCGAGCCGGTGTCGACCTTCGGCTTCCTCGAGCGCTACGGCCGGCTCAGCCCGCTCACCAAGCGCCACGACCTGCCCTACCACGTGGTCGGCTCCGACCTGTCCGGCGTGGTCCTCAAGACCGGCCCCGGCGTGCACCGCTGGAACCCCGGCGACGAGGTCGTCGCCCACTGCCTCTCCGTCGAGCTCGAGTCACCCGACGGGCACAACGACACGATGCTCGACCCCGAGCAGCGGATCTGGGGCTTCGAGACCAACTTCGGCGGGCTCGCCCAGATCGCGCTGGTGAAGTCAAACCAGCTGATGCCCAAGGCCCAGCACCTCACCTGGGAGGAGGCCGCGTCCCCCGGCCTGGTCAACTCCACGGCCTACCGCCAGCTGGTCTCCCGCAACGGGGCCGGCATGAAGCAGGGCGACAACGTGCTGATCTGGGGAGCCTCGGGCGGCCTGGGCGGCTTCGCCACGCAGTACGCACTCAACGGCGGGGCCGTGCCGGTGTGCGTGGTCTCCAACGAGGAGAAGGCCCAGGTCTGCCGGGCGATGGGCGCCGAGCTGATCATCAACCGCGCCACCGAGGACTTCCGCTTCTGGAAGGACGAGCACACCCAGGACCCGCGGGAGTGGAAGAGGCTCGGCGCGACCATCCGCGAGCTCACCGGCGGCGAGGACGTCGACATCGTCTTCGAGCACCCCGGGCGCGAGACGTTCGGCGCCTCGGTCTTCGCGGCCCGCAAGGGCGGCACGATCGTCACCTGCGCCTCCACCAGCGGCTACTTGCACCAGTACGACAACCGGTACCTGTGGATGAACCTCAAACGCATCATCGGCTCCCACTTCGCCAACTACCGCGAGTCCTGGGAGGCCAACCGGCTGATCGCGAAGGGGATGATCCACCCGACGCTCTCCCAGACCTACCCCCTGGAGGAGACCGGCCAGGCCGCCCTCGACGTCCACCGCAACGCCCACCAGGGCAAGGTCGGCGTGCTCTGCCTGGCCCCCGAGGAGGGCCTGGGAGTGCGCGATCACGAGATGCGCGACCAGCACCTCGAGGCGATCAACAGGTTCCGCGGCGTGTAGCGGTCCAGGTGGCGCGGCAGGCGCCCGCCGACGTGTGAGACTGGTGCCCCACCAACGATCCGGGAGGGTGCACCGATGAGTCGCGATGACGACCAGGGCCTGTCCATCTTCGACGACGAGCAGCAGGAGCCCACCACGCCCGACGCAGAGAAGACCCAGGTCATGCCCGCCGTCGCCCGGACGCGTGCCCCTGCTCCGAGTGCCCCCGCCGAGCAGACCTTCCCGTCGACGCAGCTGTCCGCTTCCGGCCAGACCACCGCGACCCGGCCGGTCCTGAGCGCGCCGGACTTCCCCGTGGTCCGCCGGGGCGGCTACGACAAGGCTGCCGTCGACGGCGCCGTCCGCCAGCTCGCCGAGGGACACGCCCGGACCGCCGGCAACCTGGCCGGCGCGGAGTCCCGGATCTCCTACCTCGAGTCCCAGCTCGCCGACCTCCGCGAGCAGCTCGCCGAGGTCGAGTCCCCGTCGTACGCCGGTCTGGGCGGCCGCGCCGCGACCATGCTGCGGCTGGCGGAGGAGGAGGCCGACGAGGTGCGCGGGCAGGCGATGCGCGAGGCGACCGAGATCCGGGAGCAGGCAGGCAAGGACGCCCAGGCCATCCGCGGCGACGCCGGCCGCGAGGCCGACGACATGCGCATGGTCCAGCTCAAGGAGCTCGACGAGGCCCGCGCCCGCGCCACTGCCGACGCCGAGCAAGGGCTCACCCTGGCCCGCACCGAGGCCGAGGACACGGTCGCCTCCTCACGTCGCGAGGCCGACCAGCTCCGGCTGGCGGCCCAGCAGGAGACCAACGACCTGCGGGTCACCGCCAAGCGCGAGGCCGAGCAGACCCGCGCCGGCGCCGACCGCGAGGTGCAGGAGGCCCGGCGCACGCTCACGGTGGAGAAGGAGCGGCTCGCCCGCGAGGCCACCGAACACCACACCAGCGCGACGGCCGAGACCAAGCGCCTGGTGGCGGAGGCCGAGGAGCGCGCCACGGCGGCCGAGGAGCGAGCCCGCGCGGCCACGGCCCAGGCCACGACCCAGCGCGCCCAGGCCCAGAGCGAGGCCGAGGCACTCCTCAGCCGCGCCCGGCGCGAGGCCCAGCAGGTGGTGGCGTCCGCGCAGACGCAGGCCAGCTCGATCACCTCGACCGGCACTGCGCAGGCCGAGCGCGAGCTCGCCGCCGTCCGCGCGGAGATCGAGCGGGTCAGCCGGCGCCGGGACAGCATCGTGGCCCAGCTGGCCTCGCTCCGCGACGTGGTCGAGGGCTTCTCCAAGGACGAGTCCTGATCGGCTGGCGCGCCACGGCTGCGGCCGAGCGCGCGGAGGCGGCCGCCGCAAAGGCCCAGGTCGCTGCGGAGCGGGTCGCGCAGACGGTGGCGCCAGGCGGGTCCTCCGCCTCGCCTCACGCACGCCGGCCGCTACTGAGCCACTCCCCGTTCCACCTCGGGTTCTTCGGCGCCCTCGGCGCCCTCGCCGCGCTCTTCCTCACCGAGCAGGTGCTCAGCATCTCCTCGATCCTGATCCTCCTGGTGCTGGCGATGTTCCTCGCCATCGGCCTCAACCCGATCGTCGAGTGGTTCATGCGGCGCGGGCTCGGGCGAGGCTGGTCGGTCGGGGTCGTGCTGCTGGGGGTGCTGTCGGCGCTCACGGTCTTCGTGCTCACGATCGCCCCGGTGATCAGTGAGCAGGTCGCCCAGATCACGGCCAACGCGCCGGGCTGGCTCGACGACATCCAGGCCAACGACCGGGTACAGGCGCTCGACGAGCGTTACGACATCATCTCGCGGATCCGTGACTACATCGCGAAGGGCGACTACGGCCAGCAGGTCTTCGGCGGCGTTCTCGGCGTCGGTATGGCCGTCCTCTCGGCGCTCACCAACTCGATCATCGTGCTGGTCCTGATGATCTACTTCCTGGCCTCGCTGCCCTCCATCAAGCGCGCCGCCTACCGCCTCGCCCCGGCCTCCCGCCGGACGCGGGTGAGCGAGCTCGGCGACCGAATCGTCGTGGCGACCGGTTCCTACGTCGCAGGGGCGTTCGTCGTCGCCGTCTTCGCGGGCGTCAACACCTTGATCTTCACCTTCGTCATCGGCCTGGGCGACTACGCCTTCGCGCTGGCCTTCGTGGTGGGCCTGCTCTCCCTGATCCCCATCGTCGGCGCCGTGGTCTCCGCCGTCATCATCACCGCGCTCGGCCTGACCATCTCCCCGACCGTGGCCCTGATCTGCCTGGTCTACTACCTGGCCTACCAGCAGCTCGAGGCCTACGTCATCTACCCCAGGATCATGACCCGGTCGGTGGATGTGCCCGGCTCCGTCACCGTGGTCTCCGCCTTGGCCGGCGGTGCCCTGCTGGGGATCATCGGCGCCCTGCTCGCGGTCCCGACCGCGGCCGCGGTCCTGCTGCTCACCAGAGAGGTCTTCGTCCAGCGACAGGACGCGCGCTAGTCGGAGCCCCCGAGGTCAGTCAGGTGAGCACCGGCTCGGGCCGGACGACGTCGCGCTCGCCGAGCTTGACCACGACGACCCCGCCCAGGATCAACAGGCCGCCGACCAGCTGGACCGGCAGCGGCAGCTCGTCGAGGAGCAGCCAGGCCCAGAGCACGCCGGCGACGACCTCGCTGAGCGCCACGAAGGACGCCAGCCGGGAGCCGAGCCGGCGCCCGGCCGCGATCCCGGTCGTGTAGGACAGAGCGGCGGTCACCAGCCCGAGCAGCGCCAGGGGCACCCAGGTGGCTACCGTCGTCCCGGCGTACGCCACCGACATGCCGGCAACGTCCATGGGGAGCAGGCCCACGAGTCCGAGCAGGCCGAGAGCGACCGCGCCCACGACCAGGCCACCGGCCGCCAGTGCCATCGGCGGCAGACCGTTGGACTCGTCCGCCGAGATCACGAAGTAGGTCGCCGCTCCCACCATGGCCGCCAGCGCCCAGGCGACGCCGGCGAGGTTGAGGTCGGCGCCGGAGAGCAGGTCGAGCACCAGCACCAAGCCGATCGCGGCCAGGCCCGCCCCCGCGAGCGTGATCGCGCCCGGGCGCTGGCCGTGACGCAGCCAGAGCCACACCACGACTGCGGCGGGCGCGGTGTACTCGATCAGGAGTGCGGGCCCCACCTGCATGTAGCCGACCGCGGAGAAGTAGCAGAACTGTGCGCCGGCCACGGCGAGCAGGCCGTAGGTGACCACGAGCCCGGCGTTGCGCCGCAGTAGCCCCCAGCGGCCCCGCAGGGACACGAGTCCGAAGGGCAGCACCACGACCGCGGCCACGCCGATCCGGACCAGTACGACGGTGCCCGGGCTCCAGCCGCTCTCCAGCAAGGGGCGGGCCAGCGCGCCGGACAGCCCGAAGGAGACCGCCGAGACCAACGCGAAGGTGAGGCCGACCCGGTTCCTGCTCACCGGCCGCTGGTCGGACGCGGTCGGGGCGTCAGGAGTCAAAGCCGTCATGAAACATGACGCTAGAGCGCGAGGCTGTAACCTGTCAATGTGATCTTCAGCCATGACGCAGAGGAGTCCCTCCAGGCTGCGGTCGTGCTGGTCAACAGCGCCGAGGAACCCGACACCCTCGAGACCGTCGACGCCCTGGATGCCTTCTACGCGCGGTTCCACTACTCCGGCCGGCACGAGCGCAACCGCACCGAGCTGGACGCCGTACGTCGCCTCCGGCCGGTGCTGCGCGAGCTGCTGCTGGCCGACCGTGACGACGCCGTCGCCCTCGTCAACGCGATGCTCTCCAGAGCCCGCGCCCTCCCCCAGCTCATCCGTCACGACGACTGGGACTGGCACCTGCACGCGATCGACCCCGATGCGCCGCTGACCAGCCGGATGACCGTCGAGACCGCGATGGCGATGATCGACGTACTGCGAGCTGACGAGATGTCACGGCTCGGGGTCTGCGCCGACGACGACTGCCAGGGCGTCGTCCTCGACCTCTCCCGCAACCGCTCGCGCCGCTTCTGCAGCACCACGTGCGGCAACCGCAACGCAGTCGCGGCCTACCGGGCCCGGCAGAAGTAGCTCAGGCCGCCACGGCGAGGAACCTGCGCAGCACCTCGATGACGACGGCCGGTTGCTCGGAGTGCACCCAGTGGCCGGCGCCCTTGACGGTCACCCGCCGCACCCGCGGGAACCACCGCTCCATCGTCGCGGCATGGGCGTCCTGGACGTAGTCCGAGCGCGCGCCGGCAACCCAGAGCACCGGACCGCGGTACGGCTCCATGGTGGCGAGCTCGTCCTCCGGCCAGCCCCGGATCGTGTCGAGATCGTCGGCGAGCACGTTGAGGTTGAGCTGCCAGCGCCAGGTCTCCCCGTCGCGGCGGAGGTTCTGCAACAAGAAGGCACGGACCGTGGGGTCGGGCACGGCGGTCGAGAGCCGCGTCTCGGCCTCGGCCCGGCTGAGCAGGCTCGCCAGGTCGAGGGCCCGCATCGCGGCGATGAACGACTCGAACTCTCTCCCGTCCGGGTAGGTCACGGGCGCGACGTCCACCACGCACAGCCCCTCCACCACCTGCGGGTGCGCGAGCGCCACGATCATCGCGACCTTGCCGCCCATCGAGTGACCGACCAGCACGGCCGGCTCCTCCGCCAGCAGGTCCGCCACCTGCTCCGCGGCACCGAGGTAGTCGAATCGGCTGCTCCACGCCGACCGGCCGTGGTCGGGCAGGTCGACCAGCGTCACCCGGTGGTCGGCCGCGAGGGCCTTGGCCACCTGGGTCCAGTTGCGTCCCTGGCCGAAGAGTCCGTGGCACAGCACCACCCGCGATCCATGGTCGCCGAGCGTCCGCGTGTAGAGCCCGTCCGTCACTGACGCAATCTATCGACCCCGGACCTCTGCCGCGTGGCCCTCCCGTTCACTTGGGCCCCGTGGCCCGTCGAGCCGGGCCCTGCAGCTCGTTCACTTGGGCCCGGTGGCCCGTCGAGTTGGGCCCTCTGGCTCGTCGCCAAGACCACCGGGCCCAACTCATGGCGCCACGGGGCCCAACTCAACGAGTCAGAAGTCGAAGCCGTCGAACAGGTCGCCGATGCCCTCGAACATCCCGCCGACGCCGTCACCGATGCCTTCGGCCATCGCGCCGAGACCCTCGCCCAGGCCGTCGAAGGCGCCGAACATCAGGCCCATGAACATCCAGTCCATCGGACCGAACGCCCCGAAGTAGCCCATGGCGTAGGGCCGGTAGGCGGGTCCGCCCTGCCAGTACGGCACCCGGCGCGAGCCGACCATCACCTTGCGCACGTCGGGCTCGGCGCCGGCGCGGACCCGTTCGGCGTCGAGCGCGCAGGCCGGCACGTCGCGCTGGGCTCCACCCGGCGGCGCATACGCCACGTCGGTCACCGAGAGACCGTGGCGCGGGTCGAAGAAGCACGGAGGCCGCCGCGTCGGCAGCGGCCGTCCGTCGACGCGGGCGTGCACGCACGAGATCGCGTAGCGCCCGTCGTCCAGGATCTCGGTGATGTTCTTGATGTCGTCGGGCGCGGTGATCTGGTCGCCGGCGTGCTTCGCGGACTCGTAGGAGTCGAGCGCGCGCTGGTAGTCGGCGTTGGCGCCGGCGTCGAGGTCACGCCCGGCGACCTCGAGGTCGAGCTCCTGCAGTTCGACGCCGAGGGCGGTGATGTCCTCGAAGGCGAGGGCCTTCACCGGCTCGAGCTCGGCCTCCTTGCGCGTCAGCGCCCTGGCCTGGGTGGCCCGCAGGACGGCCACCACGACGACCACCCCGGCGACCAGCAGGAGCAGGAACACCAGCATCCTCATGCCGCCACTTTACGGACCGTCGCAACCGCTCCCGGAGCCGCGTACGACGCACACGTGGCCGCGAACTCGAAGGAGATTCGCGGCCACGGGTCACTTTCCAGCGCAGCCCCTGCGGCTCTGGACCGTCCCCCGATCGGCCCAGTCCCCAAGGAACTGAGCCCAGCCTGCCCGCGGCCACCCCCGCCCTGCATCCGTAGTCCTACCTAACTCGGAAGCGTCCGGCGCCCCGCTCGCGCTAGGTTGGCCCCCGTGCTCACTCCGTGCCTGGGCCGCGAGCGGGTCCACCAGCAGTTGGACAGTGCGTTGGAGAGCTCGCGCTGGGTCAGCGTGGTCGGCCCGCCCGGATCCGGCAAGACTCTGCTGGTGCGGCATCTCGCGGCCCGTCGCAGCCCCTCGACCTGGGTCAACGCCCACGGCCTGCCGCGGACCGAGGACGTGCTCGCTGCGTGCCTGCACGGGCTCGGCGCGGAGGCCGACCCCGGCGACCACACCGGCCGGGCGCTGGGCCGGGTCCTCGACGGCAGCAACACCCTGCTGGTGGTCGACGGCGTCGATGATGTCGACGGCCTCGGCGCGGCGTTCCAGGAGCTGGTCGAGTCGACGACCGGCGCCCGGCTCGCCGTCACGGCCCGGACGATGGCCGGCCAGCCCGGCGAGCGCGTCGTCCGCGTGGGACCGCTGCCCGTCCCCGGACCGCACGAGCCGTTGCAGGGCGCCGCCGTCGATCTCTTCAGGCACCGGGTCGAGGCCGCCGGCGGCTACCCCGTCGACCTCGAGGTTCACGGCACGGACCTTCGCCGGCTGCTGAGTGCGACCGGCGGACTGCCCCTGCTGATCGAGCAGATGGCCGTGCAGATCGCGCTCGTGGGAATGACCAACGTGATGCCGACGGCCTCGCTGTCGGAGGCGGTGCACGCCTCCTACGAGCTGCTCGACCCCGACCAGCAGCGCTGCTTTCGCCGGATGTCGCAGATGGTGACCCCGGTCAGCATCGAGGTCCTCGCCGAGATCGTCGAGGTCGACCGCGAGCAGGCCGCCTCGCTGGCGGGCGGTCTCGCGCGACGGAGCCTGATGGAGGTGCTGCCCGACGGTCGCTTCGACATGCTCTCCCCCATCCGCCGGCACGGCACCTTCCTCACCGCCTCGACCGACGATGCGGTCAAGGCTCGTGAGGGCCTGGTGCGGTGGGCAGACCGGGTGGCCCCGCGCGGCTTCAACGTCGGAGCCGCCGACGCTCCGTGGCTGGGCGACCTCGCGGTGATGCGCGCGGCCATCTCCGCCGCCTGCGCGGAGCCCTCCACCCGCGACCAGGGCTACGGCCTCGCCAACCGTGTCTTCTCCTCCCTCTACACCGCGATGCGGGCGCGCGAGGCCGTCGAGATCCTCGAGGGCGTGCTGCTCAGCGGCGACGGCCCGGCCGCGATCGGCGCTCAGGTGGCGCGGCGGGCGGGCATCGCCGCCACGGAGGTGCGCGGCACCTACGAGGGCCTCTGGCTGCTCGAGCGCGCCGACGAGCACGCCCGTGGCGCGCCCGACCCCGCTCTCGAGCGGGCCCACACAGCGTCGATCCGGGCCGAGATGCACCTCGACGCCGGGGCCCTCGACCGCGCCGAGGTGGAGGCCCGCCGCGCCATGGAGCTCGACGCCCAGGCCGCCGAGCCCGGTTACGGCGCCGAGCAGGCGAGCCGGACGCTCGCCGACATCCTGGTCTCGCGCGGCGACCTGGCGGCCGGCCAGCAGGCCGCCCACAACATCCTCTCCTCGACCACCACCACCGCCAACCGGTGGATCTCGCTCTCGGCCCGCACGCTGCTGGCGCGGGTCGCCCTCGAGCAGGGGCGGACGGTCGAGGCGGCGTCCGCGGCGCGGGCGGCCGTGCGTGAGGCACGGTCGCTCGCCGAGGACCGGATCGCCCTGCTGGCCGAGATCGTGCTCCGCCAGGTCGACCCCTCGGTCCCGGCCCCGACCATCGACCGCGAGAGCCTGCCCTGGGCGGTACGCCTGCCGATGCTCGCCCAGGACGCCCGCGACCTGCTCCTGGCCGGGGACGTCCCCCGGGCCACCGGCCTGGCCGCCGACGTGGTGGTGCTCGCCGACAGCTGTCGGTTGGGGCGCGACGCCGTCGACGGCCGGCTCACCCTCGCCCACGCGCTGCTGGCCCAGGACGAGCTCGACCAGGCGGCCACGACGTTCCTCTTCGCCCTCGAGCAGGCCGCGACCATGCCGATGCCCCTCCGGGTGGCCGACGCCTTCGACGGCCTGGCCCGGGTCGCCGAGGGCCGCGACCTGCGCCGGGCCCGTCAGTTCGCGGCAGCGGCCCGCGCGCTGCGCGCCCCTCGCTACGCCGTGCCGTGGGGGTACGCCGTCCACCACCGCGTCGAGCCGGCCCGGTCCCTGCCCGAGGGCTGGATCGTCGATGGCCACGCCACCCCCGAGGCCGTGCGGGCCACGGCAGCGGTGTTCGCCGCCGAGCCGGCCAGCGCCGAGTCCCCCATCGACCTGCTGACCAAGGCCGAGCGCGCGGTGGCCGAGCGGGTCGCCGACGGCCTCACCAGCCGCCAGATCGCCGAGGAGCTCTTCCTCTCTCCCCGCACGGTCGACGCCCACCTCTCCCACATCTACCGCAAGCTCGACATCAGCTCGCGCGCCAAGCTGGCCGTGATGATGGCCGACCTGCGCTGAGCTGAGCTGGGCTGCGTTGCGCTGAGCGAGGGGTCAACGCACGGAGTAGTCCCGGAACCCGCGCTGGGTCTTGCGGCCCAGGTAGCCCGCAGTGACCAGGTGCTCCAGCAGCGGCGCCGGGGCGAAGCCAGGCTCGCGGAACTCCAGGTAGAGCTCGCGCTGGATCGCCAGCGACACGTCGTTGCCGACCACGTCGAGCAGCTCGAAGGGGCCCATCGGCAGCGCGCAACCCTGCTTCATGGCGGCGTCGATGTCGTCGGCCGTGGCGTAGTGCGCCTGGAGCATCTTCACCGCGTCGTTGAGGTAGGGGAAGAGCAGGGCGTTGACGATGAAGCCGGCCCGGTCCCCGCACGAGACCGCCACCTTGCCGACCCGCTCGCACAGCGCCCGGACGGTCTCGGTCACGTCGTCGGAGGTGGCGACGGTGGAGACCACCTCGACGAGCCTCATGATCGGCGCCGGGTTGAAGAAGTGCATCCCGATCACATCCTGCGGACGACTGGTCGCCGTCGCCAGCGCGATGACCGGCAGCGACGACGTGGTAGTCGCCAGGATCGCCCCGGGCTTGCAGATCTCGTCGAGGTTGGCGAAGAGCGTGGTCTTGATGTCGACATTCTCCGCGATGGCCTCGACCACGAGATCGACGTCGGCGAGGTCGTCGAGGGAGGTCGATCCGATGAGCCGGACGAGCACCTTGTCCTTCTCGTCCTCGGCGAGCTTGCCGCGCTGGATCGCCTTGTCGAGCGATCGCTCGATCGTCGCCCGCACGGCCTCGACCTTGTCGGCCGAGCGGCCGACATAGAGCACGTCGTACCCGCCCTTGGCGAAGACCTCGACCATGCCCGACGCCATCGTGCCGGTGCCGACGACGCCCACCCGCGTGATGTCGTGGCGCAGTTGCGGCAGGTCGTCGGCCGAGGGGGTCCTCTCGTCGGTCACCACCTGGGACGTGTCTGGCCCGGCATAGGTGTAGAAGCCGCGACCGGATTTCCGGCCGAGCAGGCCGGCCGTCACCATCTGCTTGAGGATCGGAGCCGGTGCGTGCAGCCGGTCGCGGCCCTGCTTGTACATCGTGTCGAGGATCTCGTACGCCGTGTCGAGGCCGATCAGGTCGAGCAGCGCCAGCGGTCCCATCGGGTAACCGCAGCCGTAGCGCATGGCGGCGTCGATGTCCTCGCGGCTGGCGTACCTGTTCTCGTACATCGACACGGCGTGGTTGAGGTAGCCGAACAACAGGGTGTTGGCGATGAAGCCCGCCTTGTCGCCGCAGACCACGGGGTTCTTGCCGAGCCGGCCGACCAGCGTCTGGGCGTCGGCGAGCACGCCGGGCTCGGTGACCACGGTGCGCACGATCTCGACGAGGTTCTGGACCGGGGCCGGGTTGAAGAAGTGCACGCCGAGGACCCGGCCGGGACGCCCGTTGCTGGTGGAGATCTCGGTAACCGACAGCGACGAGGTGTTGGTGGCCAGGATGGCGTCGGGGGCGACGATCGCGTCGAGGCGGCGGAAGATGTCGGCCTTGACGTCGAGAGACTCGACGACGGCCTCGATCACGAAGTCGGCGTCGGCGAGGGCCTCCAGCGAGGTCGCGAAGGTGATCAGCCCGAGGATCTCGGCCTGCTCGGCCTCGCTGATCTTGCCGCGGGCCACGGCCCGGCCGGTGGAGTGCTCGAGGTGTTCGCGGCCACGGGCCACGGCCTCGTCGTTCTGCTCCACGCCGATCACGGAGAAGCCGTTGCGGGCGAAGACCTCCGCGATGCCGGCCCCCATCGTGCCGAGGCCGATGACGCCGATGGTGTCGAAGCTGCGCGGGGTGTCGCTGGGCGTGCTCATGGCGCGCATCATCGCATGGTGGTCCGGCCCCCGACCGAGGGCGTGAGTTAGTTCACGGCGCGGGTGAGAGGGGGGCCGCGACCGGGGTCAGGGAGCGGATCATCGCGACCCGGGTGCCGTGGGCGTCGTAGCCGTCAGCCTGCTCGCGAGCCCGCTGGCGCTGGAGGTAGGGAGCCGGGTCGGCGACCTCCCGGAAGCCCCGCGCCGCATAGAACGGGCCGTTCCACGGCACGTCGGCATAGGTGGTCAGCGACAGGGCCCGGTGACCCTGCTCCGAGGCGGCGGCGCAGGCCGCCTCCACCAGGGCGGTGCCCACGCCCTGACCCATCGCCTCCGGATGCACGGCGAGCTGCTGGAGGTGGGCGGCGTCCTCGAGGTAGAGCACGTGAGCGAACCCGACCGCCGGGTCGCCGGCGACCAGCACGAACCCGGGCTCGGCGGCGCGCTCCGCACCCTCCTGCGGCGGGGCCCAGCCGACGTCGCCGAAGACCGACGCGAACATCTGGTCGGCCGCGCCCTCGATGTCGGCCAGCAGCACCAGGTCGGCCGACGCCGCGCGCCGTACGGCGTGCCCTGTCCCGACGTCCATGTTCTGAGCCTGCCCTGCCGCACCGGCGGCGGCAAGGGACAAACCCCACGAGTCGAGTGCTCAGCTGGTCGCACTCCCCGCTCGGCCCAGCACTCGACCCGGTAGATTCACCGCCCGTGAGACTCGTGGTGGCGCGCTGTCAGGTCGACTACGCGGGTCGGCTGACCGCCCACCTGCCGATGGCGACCCGGGTGCTGATGATCAAGTCCGACGGATCGGTGCTGGTCCACTCCGACGGCGGCTCCTACAAGCCCTTGAACTGGATGTCCCCGCCGTGCACCCTGCGGGAGGGCACCACCGAGGACGGCGCCGTCGAGTGGACGGTCACCAGCCGGGCGACCTCGAAGGGGCCGGAGGACACCCTGCGCATCCTTATCGAGGAGGTCGTGCACGACTCCTCCCACGACCTCGGCATCGACCCGGGTCTGCAGAAGGACGGCGTCGAGAAGCACCTCCAGGAGCTGCTGGCCGAGCATCCGGCGACCCTGTCGGAGGGGCTGACGCTGGTCCGCCGCGAGTACCCCACCGCGATCGGCCCGGTCGACCTGATGTGCCGGGACGGCGCGGGGCTGGCCGTGGCCGTGGAGATCAAGCGCCGCGGTGACATCGACGGCGTCGAGCAGCTCACCCGCTACCTCGACCTGCTCAACCGCGACCCTCGCCTGACGCCCGTGCGGGGCATCTTCGCGGCGCAGGAGATCCGGCCCCAGGCGAGGGTGCTGGCCACCGATCGCGGCATCGCCTGCGCTGTCGTGGACTACGACGCCCTGCGCGGACTCGACGACCCCAGCCACCGGCTCTTCTGAGAGGTACGCCGTGCACGTCTTCCACATCTCCACCACCGACGACTGGGCCGCGGCCCGCCGCACCGGCGCCTACACCACCTCGACGCGAGGGGTGACCCTGGAGCAGGAGGGCTTCCTCCACGCGTCGCGGGCCGACCAGGTCGAGGGAGTGCTCTCGCGCTACTACGCCGACCTCACCGAGCCGCTGCTGCTCCTCACCATCGAGACCGAGCTGCTGACCTCGCCGTGGCGCGTCGACCCCGTGGGCGACGACAGCTACCCGCACATCTACGGGCCGCTCAACCCCGACGCGGTGGTCGAGGTGACCCCGCTCCTGCCGACGAGCCCCACCACGTCGTCGGCGGTTCCCCAGCAGAGCGTCACACCCGAGCCTCCGTGGCCGTAGCAGTGCACGACGTCACCCACCCGCTCCACGCGCACGGTCGATCGCACCGGCCGGAGCCCGACCTTGTGCCTGAGCACCCGGGCGCCGCGGAGCGCGGGCACGAGGACCGCGGCCCGCTCCAGGATCGCGGCGGCGGTCGCCGGCGTCGGCGTCCGGCTCCACTCGCCACGCACCTCGGTGCCGCCGACGACGACGTCGCGGCTGCGGGGCACGACGTACGTCGGTCCCGACGGGTCGAGCCACCAGTGGTCCAGGCCGAACTGCTCCACGAGGACCACCTGGCCCTGGACCGGTGACACGTCGGGGTCGGCGGCCAGCAACCGGGCTCCGAGGCCGGAGCAGTTGACCACCACGCCGGGCCCGCTCGGCAGGGCCGACAGGTTCAGCCGGGTCAGGGTGCCGCCGAGGGCCTCGACCCGGGCCACCAGCCAGCGCAGGAACACCGGCATCTCAACGAGCGGGATCACCGAGGTGGTCCGCCCGCCGGGGCCGACCTCGGTGCCCTCGACGAGGCGGACACCGCTCTCGGGCTCGGCGGTCGCGAGTGCCTCCAGAGCACTGCCGGTGGCCGCCGTCCAGCGAGCGACCAGTTCGGGCGGCTCGGCGAGGGAGGGGTGCCAGCTCGCAGCCGCGACCGCCGAGGTCGTCTCCAGGGGGAGGTCACGGGCCACGACGTCGACCCGGTGGCCGGCCTCGAGCAGCCGGACGGCACAGGTCAGGCCGACCACGCCGGCGCCTACCACGAGCACGCGCACCGGGTCGGTCCTCAGACGCCGGCGACCCGCGGCGCGGTCGGGTCGACCGAGCCGGCGCCCTGCTCGCGGGCGACGTACTCCTCGACGTCCTCGACGTCGTCGCGGTTGCGGGAGACCACGGCGAGTAGGTCGCTCATCGTGGCGACCTCCTCGACCTGCTCCTTGATGAACCACGCCATGAACTGCTCGGAGGCGAAGTCGGACTCCTCGCGGGCCGTGCGCAGCAACCCGTTGACCTGCTCGCTTACCCGCTTCTCCTGCACCAGGGCCAGCGAGACCGGGGCGACCACGTCGTCGAACGACGAGACGGGGGCCCCGACGCCCGGGATGATCACGTCGGCGTCGGTGTCGAGCAGGTAGCGCACCATCATCAGCGCGTGCTCGCGCTCCTCGAGCGCCTGGCCGTAGAAGAAGGCAGCCATCTGGGGCATCGTCTGTGCGTCGTAGTAGACCGCGCAGGCGAGGTACTGGTGGTGGGCGGCGAACTCGTGGCCGATCTGGGCGTTGAGCTGCTCGACGAAGCGGGCTGCGGGCACGGGGCTCTCCTGGAGGTACGGCGCCTGGTGCTCAGGCCGCGATCGGCTGCTTCTTGACCTTGATCTTGGCCTTCACCAGCTTGCGCTTCCTGACCGTATACCCGTCGGGCAGGGTGCCCTCCTTGAGCATCCTGATGGGACAACGGCGGCAGCGGTCCTTCGAGACGCAGCACTTCGACTTCGGCTGCTTCACCTTGCCCTTGGTCTTCGGCACCCACAGATCGTAGCAGTCACATTAGGATTGCCTAACCTCACTCGGTCGGCAG
Organism: Nocardioides sp.; assembly: GCA_039916425.1. Lineage (GTDB taxonomy): Bacteria > Actinomycetota > Actinomycetes > Propionibacteriales > Nocardioidaceae > Nocardioides. The sequence goes on along the minus strand of JBDSLK010000170.1, from coordinate 18,804 downwards.
GTCGGTGGTCAGCAGCCACCCGTCCCCGTCGCGTTCGAGCACCGCGAAGGCGCAGTTCACGATCTGGTCGGTGCGCCCCCTCCGCCAGGCGAGCACCGAGAGGGTGGCCAGGATCGCGCCGCCGTGCGCGACCACCAGCACCGTCTCGCCGCGGTGCCGGTCCGCGAGGTCGTCGAGCACCGCGGCCACCCGGTCGGCGATCTCGGCGCCCGACTCGCCGCCCGGCACCCGGGTGTCCGGGTCGCCGCCCAGCCACCGACTCACCACCGGTGCGAAGTGACCCTCGCCGGAAGACTGGCCCCGCGCGTCGCCCACGCCGAACTCGTGCAGGCCCTCGCGCACGGTGACCTCGACGCCGAGCACGCCGGCCGCCAGCTCGCCGGTCTGCACGGCGCGGGCCAGGCTGCTGGTGTAGACGTGCGCGACCCGCTCGTCATGCAACTGCCGACCCAGTCCTCGCGCCTGCGCGCGCCCCCGCTGGGTCAGGCTCCCGCCGTCATCGTTCAGCTCCGCCGACTCGTACTCCGCCTCACCGTGCCGGGCGAGCACGATGCGGGCCGCGCACTGAAGATCGCTCATCACGGCAGGGTAGACCGGGCCCGGGGGACAAACCTGTTGAGCGCCGGCGCCCGAAGCTGTTGGCTGAGGCCATGGCGCAGATCCTCGTCGGTCCGGCGACCGACCTCGAGACCTACCTCCGCACGGAGCACACCGTGTGGTTCGACGAGGTGAGCGATGCCCCGAGCGAGGCCAAGGTGCTCAGCCTGCCCGAGCACCTTCGGTTCGCCGCGACGATCGAGGACGCGGACCCGGCGACGTACCCCGGCATCTACGGGGTGCGGCCGATGACATTGTCGGTCCCCGGCGTCGGGGACGAGGTACGCCGGATGCCGGTCGCCGGCCTGACGTGGGTAGGCGTGCACCCCGACCACCGCCGCCGCGGGGTGCTCAACGCGATGATGTGCCACCACCTCGAGCAGGTGCGCGACGAACCCGGCACCCACCTCTCGGTGCTGCATGCGAGCGAGCCGGCGATCTACGGTCGCTACGGCTACGGCCTGGCGTCCCACGAGGTGATGGTCACGCTGGGGCGCGGCACCACGCTGACCGCACCACACCTCGACGCCGACGCCGCCGCACTGGAGACCCGGCTGGCCACGATCACCGACCCCGGCATGCCTCAGCGGCTGACAGACGCCTGGGTGCGGTCCGCCGCGACGAGTCCCGGGACGATCGTCGGCGAGGCGGAGTTCTACGAGGGCATGTGCGCGGAGCGCCCGGAGGACGTGCGCGGCAAGGAGTCCTTCCGGGTGCTGTTCGCGTGCCGCGACGGGGTGGACGTCGGTCTGGCGCTCTTCCAGCGGGACCACAAGTGGGAGCGCGGGCGGCCGGGCGGAGAGCTGACAGTCCACCACCTCGCGGGCGACGCGGCGGCGCGGCTCGCGCTGCTGCGCCGGCTCGTGGACTTCGACCTGATCGGCACCGTCAAGGTCTACGGCCTCGGCGTCGACGACCCGCTGCTGCTGTGGCTGGCCGGGCCGCGCGGCGCCGCCGATGTCGCGACGTACGACAGCCTCTGGGTACGCCTGGTCGACCTGCCCGCCGCCCTGGAGGCGCGGGGGTACGCCGCGGCGTGCGACCTGGTGCTCGACGTGACCGACGCGACGCTGCCGGCGCAGGGCGGTCGCTGGCGACTCCTCGTCGACGACGCGGGCGCCGCGCGCGTCGAGCGCGTCGAGCGTGTGGACACCGAGGCCGACCTGCGGCTGCCCGTCGCCGCCCTGGGCGCCTGCTACCTCGGCGGGGTCTCCCCCGTGGCGCTCGTGCGGGCCGGCCTGGTCGAGGAGCTCCGTCCCGGGGCTGCCCACGAGCTCGGGCACTCCGTGCGTGCCATCGTGGCGCCGAACGCCTCCGTGGGTTTCTGAGCCCGGGCTACCGTGACTGGCGTGCCTCACGTGACGCCTGACAAGCCCGGACCCGGCCAGGAGTCGGTCTGGGACTACCCCCGCCCGCCGCGGGCGGAGCGGAGCGCCGAGACGGTCGAGATCCGCGTCGGCGGAGAGACCGTCGCGACCACGACCGCGTCGTACCGCGTGCTGGAGACCAGCCACCCGCCGACCTACTACGTGCCGCGGGCCGCCTTCGCCGACGGGGTCCTACGACCGGTCGAAGGCAGCAGCTTCTGCGAGTGGAAGGGCCGGGCCACCTACTTCGACCTCGTCACCGCCAGCCGGACGGCCGAGCGGGCGGCATGGACCTACCCGGAGCCGTCGAAGGGGTTCGAGGCGATCCTCGACCACGTCGCGGTGATGCCCGGGCTGGTCGACGAGTGCGTGGTCGACGGCGAGGTCGTCCGCCCGCAGGAGGGCGGCTTCTACGGCGGCTGGATCACCGACCGGGTCGTCGGGCCGTTCAAGGGCCGTCCCGGCTCGTGGGGCTGGTGACTCAGCGCTCGTCCTGCTGGAGCTGCGTCTGGATCTCGGTGTCGTCGAACCCGACCGAGCGGTAGATCCGGACCGCGAGGTAGTCGGGATCGGCGACCATCACCAGGGTGCGCGCCCCGCGCTCGTCGAAGGCGTACGCCGCGACCCGGTGGACGAGCGTCCCGGCCAGCCCGCGGCCGCGCACGTCGGGGTGCGTCTCGACGCTCTGGTAGCGCGCAAGGCCGCCCCAGGCATCCACGATCCCCATCACCGCGGCCAGCCGGCCGTCGACGAAGGCGCCCCACCACGAGCCGTGCCCGGCCTCGCAGATGACCCGGTCGTGCGCGGCCTTGCGAGTCACGAAGACGCGGTGCTTCTCCCGCTCGTACTGCGTGTCGACGGCCATCGCGAGCTCCACGCGCTGCGCCCAGTCGTCGTCGGAGCCGAGACGGCGGTAGACAGCCTCGGTGTTGGGCCGCGGCGGCGGGTGCACGCAGGACGCGGTCATCACCGTGCCGATGTCCAGCGCCGGTCCGGCCCCGACCAGAGGCCCGAGCACGTCGCGCTGGTCGCCGGTGCCGTCGACGCCGAAGGCGCGATGCGGGCTGTCGGGGAAGTCCGCGTCGTACGCCGTGATCAGCGTGTCGACGTCCTCGGCACCAGGCGGCCGGTCGAGGAGGTAGAAGTTGCCCCAGTAGTACGACGGGTTGGCCGGCGTTCGCACGACCAGGCGCGAGCCCTGGTCCTCGATCTCGGCACCTGCGAGCGCCAGGATCGCGAGGTCGGTGCGGAAGGCGAGCGAGGAGACGTCCACCCGATCCAGGCTAGTCCAGGCTCAGGTCTCCGCTGCCGTGGCAAGATCCGCTGGCGCCCGGGACACGTGCCATCGCAGAAGAGTGACCGGGTCGACTGGTCGACCCGGTCACTCACGTGCACGCTACTGGCCGGCCGAGGACACGGATGCCCCTCGGACCTGGGTCAGGCGACTGCCTTCTCACCCCGTCGCGACGGCACCGAGATGTGGGTGGTGTCGTGGTCGTCGTAGGTGGCGGGATCGTCGAGGATGCTCTGGGTACGAGCCAGCCGGTAGATCAGCAGGGCGAAGGCGGCCTTCGCGAGGATGTCGGCGACCGAGTAGCCGGCCTGGCGCAGGACGAACCCACCGGCTCCGCCGAAGAAGTCCCCGCCGATCACCGGGAACATGTAGGCGATCGGGTAGACCGTCCAGGTGCCCACCAGGATGAGCCGCAACGTCGAGATCTGACGACGTACCTCCGCAGGCTTGCCCTCGAGCGCGCGAGTCAGCTCGACGAACAGCACGTAGACGAGGTAGAGGAACGGCAGGGTTGCGATCACGCCCCAGATGAGTCTCGGACCCGAATCCAACGTCATCTCGCCGGGGTAGCCCAGGATGATCATCAGGGTTGCCGCCGGCACCAGCTTGGCCAGCAACCGCCTGGAGACACCGCGGGCCAGGGCCATCACGGCGATGGTCTCGACCAGCAGCAGCGGCACCGTCAGGAACCAGTCGACGTACCGGTAGGCCTCGTTGAACTCGACATTGGAGAGGAGGTGCGCGTCCAGGGCAGTAGCGCCCGCCGGGTAGCTCTCCTTGAAGTTGTCGAAGATTCGGAAGTAGTGATAGGCAGCGATACCGCAGACCATCGCGGAGATGACCAAGGCGTTGCGGTAGCGGGGCGCTACTCGTCGTTGGGCAAGGAGCATGTAGAGACCGGTGAACAGCATGCTCGCGATCACCAGCGAGAAGAGGTTGTAGACCGTCGAGTATTGACCGGAACTGAGCGACGGGATCGAATCCGCGGCCGCAGTCACGTAGATCATTGCCATGAGGCTTTCCTTCACCTGGACGCTGACCCGACCGAGCCAGCTGCCGAGCTGGCGCTCCGAGCGGGGCGCCGAGCGGCATCTGTCGATGCTGAGGGAAACCTACGTCAAAGATCTGACAAAAACAAACTTGCACAACTTTGAAGTTCAGGGGTGTTGGAACGGACGCGCCAGTAGGGACGCCTCCTCCAGGACGTCGAGGGAAGCGCGGAGGCTCGACGCGAAGTGAAGCTCGCGCGGCAGCTCGGTTGCCCAACCGCGGCCGCCCACCACGACGGGGGTGCGCGGGCGAGTGCGAGGCAGTTCGGCGACGAGTTCCTCGGCGCTCGTGGATCCGGGAAGCACGCAACTGACGAACACCGCTGCCGGGCGCGTGCGTCGGATGGCACTGGCAAGGGTCGTGAACGGCACTTGCGCACCGATCACCCGCGAGCCGCAACCTCGCTCCCCCAGGCCGACGGCGACGGCGTGCAGAGGCAGTGAGTGTTGATCGCTGGGCGCCGAGGCAATCAAGACAGCCGGCCCGGCTCCGGGCGGAGGCAGCTCGACCCGGCGTCGACGCAGTGCGCCCAGCGTCGCCTCGGACAGCACGTGCTCGACCTCGATTCCATCGCCGACCTCGGCCCAGCGCGCTCCGGCCGCGATGAGCACCGGTCGAAGCAGTTCGTCCCAGGTGTGCAGGACTCCGCGTTCGCGCAGCCCGCGCAGCACGACCTCCTCAGCTCCGTCGAGGTCCAGCTGGCTTGCTGCCCGGGCTAGGCCGCGGGCCGCGGAGTCCGCGCCAGGAACTCCCAGCACTCGTCCACCGGGACCGGCACCACGCCGTCGGCGCTCGGCCCGCTTGCCGAACGTGGCCGTTGGCTTCGTCTCGGCGAGCGCGGTTGCTGCCGCCCGGGCGGGTGGCACGCCGTCCGTGACGGCTGCGTGCACCGCGTCGAGCAGGGCAAGGTCGTCAGGTGAATATCGTCGGTGGCCCCCGGCCGTGCGCAACGAGGGCACGAGACCATAGCGATTGCCCCAGCTGCGAAGAGTGCTGGCCGTGACACCGAGCCGCGCAGCGGCCACGCTCACGGAGACCCCGAGATCAGACGGAGAGTCCTCCTCCGACCTCGCCGTTGACATAGCAGCCATGCTAGCGGTGGGTCAATTCAGATCGTGCGCGCGCCGGATCACCTCGACGATGTCGCCCATGATCCCGGTCAGCCCGAAGTCCTTGGGCGTGTAGACCGCTGCCACGCCGAGGTCGGCGAGCCGCCGGGCGTCGCCGTCGGGGATGATCCCCCCGACGATGACGGGCACGTCCTCCAGGCCGGCCTCGCGCAATCCGTCGAGCACGGCGGGCACCAGCTCCATGTGCGAGCCGGACAGGATCGACAGGCCCACGCAGTGGACGTCCTCGGCGACCGCAGCCGCCACGATCTGCTCGGGGGTCAGCCGGATGCCCTGGTAGATCACCTCGAAGCCGGCGTCCCGGGCGCGGACTGCGACCTGCTCGGCACCGTTGGAGTGACCGTCGAGACCGGGCTTGCCCACCAGCAGTCGAAGCCGCCCACCGAGCTCTTCGCCGGTGGCGCGGACGCGCTCGCGGACGGCGGTCAGCTCGGTGCCCGCCTCGATGGTGCCGACCGCCCCGGTGACCCCGGTCGGCGCGCGGAACTCTCCGAAGACCTCGCGCAGCGTGCCGGCCCACTCACCCGTGGTCGCCCCGGCCCGGGCGGCGGCCAGGGTGGCCGGCATCAGGTTGGCGACGGTCTTGGCGTCGCCGGCCAGCCGGGCCAGTGCCGCGGTCACCGCAGCCCCGTCACGCGCGGCCTTCCACGCCTCGACGCTCGCCAGCGCGGCGCGCTCGGCCTCCGGATCGGCAGCCTGGATCGCGGTGTCGAGGTCGGCGGTCAGCGGCGACGGCTCGGTGGTCTCGTAGATGTTGACACCGACGATCTTCTCCTCGCCGGTCTCGATCCGGGCCCGGCGGGCCGAGTGCGCCGACACCAGGGCCTGCTTCATGTAGCCCGACTCCACGGCCGCGATGGCGCCCCCCATCGCCTGCACCCGGTCGATCTCCTCCTTGGCGCTGGCCACGAGCTCGGCGACCTTGGCCTCGATCACGTGCGAGCCGTCGAAGATGTCGTCATACTCGAGCAGGTCGGACTCGAAGGCCAGCACCTGCTGCAGCCGCAGCGACCACTGCTGATCCCACGGGCGCGGCAGGCCGAGTGCCTCGTTCCAGGCGGGCAGTTGGACAGCGCGGGCGCGGGCGTTCTTCGACAGCGTCACTCCCAGCATCTCCAGCACGATCCGCTGCACGTTGTTCTCCGGCTGTGCCTCGGTGAGGCCGAGGGAGTTGACCTGCACGCCGTACCGGAAGCGGCGCATCGTGGGGTCCTCCACGCCGTAGCGCTCCCGGGTGATCTCGTCCCAGAGCTCGACGAAGGCCCGCATCTTGCAGGTCTCCTCGACGAAGCGGACGCCCGCGTTGACGAAGAAGGACATCCGGCCGACGACCCTGCCGAAGTCCGCCGGGGACACCTGTCCGGACTCGCGGACCGCGTCGAGGACGGCGATCGCGGTGCACAGGGCGTAGGCGAGCTCCTGGGTAGGCGTCGCCCCGGCCTCCTGCAGGTGGTAGCTGCAGATGTTGATGGGGTTCCACTGGGGGATCTCGTGGACGGTGTAGGCGATCACGTCGGAGATCAGCCGCAGCGAGTGCTCGGGCGGGAACACGTAGGTACCCCGCGAGAGGTACTCCTTGATGATGTCGTTCTGCGTGGTGCCCGCGAGCCGGTGCGCGAGCGCCGAGCGTTGCTCCACGGTCGAGCCGGGCGTCAGCCCCGCCTGCTCCTCCGCGGCCACCTGATAGAGCGCGAGCAGCCACATCGCCGTCGCGTTGATCGTCATCGAGGTGTTCATCTCCGTCAGCGGGATGCCGTCGAAGAGGGCACGCATCTCACCGAGGTGCGGGACGGGCACGCCCACCTTGCCGACCTCGCCGCGGCTCAGCGGGCTGTCGGGGTCGTAGCCGGTCTGGGTCGGCAGGTCGAAGGCCACCGAGAGCCCGGTCTGTCCCTTGGCGAGGTTGCCGCGGTAGAGGGCGTTGGACGCGGTGGCGGTCGAGTGACCGGCGTAGGTCCGCATCACCCACGGACGATCCTTCTCTGCCATGACCCGAGGGTAGGCCCGGCTCCGCTTGCCGGTCACCGACTGAGGGTGTGGGACATCCGACATGCTCAGGCGACGCCCCTGACGAGGCGAGTCAGGCGGGCCGGGCCGGTGACTTCTCCTCGCCGGTCTGCTCGGTCTCGGCCTGGTCGGCAGCGAGCGAGTGCTCCAGCTCACTGGCGAGGTAGCGGTTGAGCCCTGCCCACATCCGCTGGCGGTCCGCACTGGTCGCGGCCGCGCTGGCGGCCTGGGTGGCTCCGTGGCGAGCCCGGGCCTTCTCGACGTCCTTCATCGCATGCCTCCGGTTCCCCTCCAGCCTCCTGCCCGGGTGACCTCCGCACCAGGGTCCCTGGTCCCGGATCCGTAGCCCTTCGCCTCTGGTCCCCCCGGTCCGGGCCGATGACCGTGGGCAACGCCGACCGGGGGCGTGACGGTTCAGGCGGTGGCGGCGGAGCGCTCCACCTCGACGGCCCGGGCCAGCCGGGAGATGTGCAGCAGCCGCCGCACGGCGGGACAGCAGCCGCGCAGGGTGAGGTGGTGGCCGTCGCGGCTCGCCTGGCGGGTGGCTACCGCCAGCACACGCAGGGCGGTCACGTCGATACTGCTGACGTCGGTCAGGTCGACGACGACGTCCTCGTCGAGGCCGTCGAGGTGCTCGTAGATGGCGGTGCGCACCTCCCACGTGCTGCGCACGTCGAAGTCGCCCGCGAGCACGATGGTCGCGCCATCGATCGTGATGTCCATCCCTGCCCCCGTCCTCCGGGACCCTGAGAAGCCCCGGCTCCAACCAGCCCGTACCGCCTTCGTCTCCACTATGACGCGCGTCACGTCTGATCGGTTGCCTCCGGCGCCCGACCGGTTCCGCGTGTCGGGGCCACTACCCTGGCCGCATGGTCAACCTCACCCGCATCTACACACGCACCGGCGACGCCGGCCGGACCCGGCTGGGCGACATGAGCGAGACCGCCAAGACCGACACCCGCCTGGCTGCCTACGCCGACGTCGACGAGGCCAACGCCCAGATCGGGCTCGCGCTGGCGCACGGAGACCTGCCCGACGACGTGGTCGCCGTGCTCACGCACGTGCAGAACGACCTCTTCGACGTCGGGGCCGACTTCTGCACACCGGTGGTGGCGGACCCCGAGTTCACGCCGCTGCGCATCGAGCAGGACTACGTCGACCGGCTCGAGGGTTGGTGCGACCAGTACAACGCCGACCTGCCGGCGCTCCGGTCGTTCATCCTCAGCGGGGGCACCGTCGGGGCGGCCCACCTGCACGTCGCGCGCACCGTCGTACGCCGGGCCGAGCGGTCGGCCTGGGCGGCCTGGGCGGACTACGAGGCCTCGATGAACCTGCTGGCGCTGCACTACCTCAACAGGTTGTCGGACCTGCTGTTCATCCTCGCGCGGTCCGCCAACGCCGCCGAGGGTGACGTCTTGTGGGTCCCCGGCGGCGAGCGCGCCCCCCGTTGACTTGGGCCTCGTGGTCCTGTGAGTAGGGGCTCGGGGTCTTTCGTCGCAGCCACAAGCCCCTACTCAACGAGCCACGGCGCCCAACTCGACGGCACCTCGAGCCTCCAGCCGGCGACTCCCGGACGTCAGCCCTTCTCGGCGCCTGCGTTGGCACCCTGGGTGAAGAACCGCTGGAACACGATGAACACCAGCGCCGTCGGGATCGTCATCAGCAGGGCGGCCGACATCGAGATCGGGAACTGCTGGCCCGATCCGAGAGCACCCGAGGTGAGCGAGGCTACGCCACGCGTCAGGGTGTAGAGGTTCGGGTCGTTGCTCGCGATGATGAAGTGACCCAGCTCGTTCCAGGAGCCCTGGAACGACAGGATCGTGAGGGTGATCAGCGCAGGTTTGGACATCGGCAGGACGATCGACCAGAACGTCCGGAAGGTGCTGGCGCCGTCGATGCGCGCCGCTTCCTCCACCGAGATCGGGATGGACTCGAAGAACTGCTTCATGATGAACACCCCGGCCGCGTCGACAAGGAGCGGCACGAAGAGTGCCCACGGGGTGTTGTAGATGCCGAGGTAGTTGAGCACCAGGAACTTCGGGATCAGCAACACGACACCGGGCACCGCCATCACGGCGAGCACGGCGGTGAAGAGTCCCGCGCGGCCCCGGTACTTCAACCTGGCCAGCGAATAGCCCGCGAGCGAGCAGAAGAACACCCGACCAGCGGTCACGATCAGCGCGACCCATACCGAGTTGAAGAACCAGATCGGGAAGTCGGTGTCGGTGAGCCGCTCGAACGCCGCGACCGTGAAGGGCGACGGCAGCAGGCTCAACGGGCGCGCTACCGCGTCAGCGTTCGTCTTGAACGACGTCACCAGCTGGATGATGAACGGGTAGACGTACAGCAGGGAGAAGAAGATCAACAGGATGTAGACGATTGCCTTCTTGCCGGAGCCCGACTGATGGACGACGTTGCCGTCGCCCTTGGGCGGCTCCTGACGACGCGCCGATGTCGGCCGTTCGATGGTACTCATGACCCCGTCCGTTCGTTCGACATCGCGACGCGCTGCCGCTTGGCGGCCTTGCGGATGGCCGACTCGTCCTTGTCGCGAAGCACGTAGCGTTGGATGCTGGTCAGCGCGAAGATCAGTACGAACAGGATGAACGCGATGGCCGCTCCCTGACCCCACTGTTGCTGGTTGAACGCAGCTTGATAGGAGAGATACGCCGGCGTCAGCGTCGTCTTGGCCGGTCCACCCTGGGTCATCACATACATCTGGTCGAAGACCTGCCAGGTGCCGATGATGCCCAGCGTCAGCACGAGCAGAATGGCTGGGCGCAGGTGGGGAATCACCACGTAGCGGAACACCCCCCAGCGATTGGCGCCGTCGACCATAGCCGCTTCCTCGACGTCCGCGGAGAGGTTCTGTAGAGCGGCGATGAACATCAGCATGAACGTGCCTGCCGTGGTCCAGACGACCTGAAGCATGATCGCCGACATGGCCACGCTGGGCCCCGCGAGCCACTCCCACAGCGAGAGGCCCGCCACGTCGGTGCCGGTCAGGGCATCGGGCGGCGAGTCCAGGCTCCACAGGCCCAGCCCGTCCCCCGCGAGGTGCAGGAGACCGCGAGCGTCGGAGAACCACACCGGGCCGTCGATGCCGACCAGGCCGAGCGTCTGGTTGATCGCCCCGGTGCCCGTGAAGAGGAAGAGGAAGACCAGCGAGATGGCCACCGACGACACGACGGACGGGAAGTAGAAGGCGGTGCGGAAGAAGGTGCGGCCCTTCAGGAATCTCTGGTTGACGATGACGGCCAAGGTAAGCGCCAGCACGGTCTGCAGGGGAACCACGCCCAGCACGTAGTAGAACGTGTTGCGCATCGAGATCATGAAGTCCTGCCGACTCAGGCCCTCCTCCACCAGCAGCGGGGTGTAGTTGTCGGCACCGACGAAGCCCACGTCGGACGAGAACGGGCTGCCTCTACCGGTCCAGTCGCTGACCGAGACCCACAACGCCATACCAATGGGGAGAATCAGGAAGAGGGAGAGGATCACGATCATCGGCGTCACGAAGAGCCAACCCGCGCGGGTCTGGCGCTGCAACGAACTCCCGGAGCCGCCCGCGCCTCCGGAGCCCCCCGGGCGCCGGGGAGAGCCGGTGACCCGGCCCTCCCCGGTCACCGCGGTGGTGCTCACTGGCCGAGCACCGAGCCCGCGTTGCTGTCGTACTCCTCCAGCACACCGGGGATGTCCGCGCCGCCGAGGTCCTCGAGCTTGGAGTTCAGGTCGGCGATGACCTGCTCCATGCCGGCCGCGCCGATGGGGCCGCGGCCATACTCGGCGCCGGCGATGAACGGTGCGTCTTCGGGGTAGGCCTGCGCGTACTGGTCCTTGGCGCTCTCGCGACTGGGCATCACGCCGAACGCGTCGGCGAAGGCCATCTGCTGGTCCACGGTGGTGAGGTAGTCCACGAGCTCCACCGACTGCGCCTGGGCGTCGGAGTCGGCGGCAATGCCCCAGCACTGCGTGAACAGCAAGGTGCCCGGACCGGTTGGGCCCGCCGGCAGCTCGGCCACGGTGTAGTCGAGGTCGGGGTAGTCGTTGGTGACCGCACCCTTGATCCAGTTGCCCTCGATGGTCATCGCCGCCTTGCCGGTGCCGAACGCCTCGCCGCCCCAGCCGGAGTCGAGCTGGCTGGCGAAGGCGAAGTTGCCGTTGTCGACGTTGTCCTGGACGTAGGTCAGGGCGTCCTCGACCTCCGGTGTCGCCCCGGTGGCTTCACTGGCGTCGTCGCTGACCCACCACCCCCCGTCCTGGACGACGAAGGCGCCCAGACGGTCGATGCCCGTCGACAGGCCCAGCCCGACCTGGTCGCCGGAAGTGAGCTGCTCGGAGACCGCGGTCAGCTCTTCCCACGTGGTTGGGAGGTCCGCGTCGGTGAGGCCGGCCTTCTTCCAGGCGTCGTTGTTGATCTGCAGGCCGAGCGTGCTGAAGTCCTTGGGCGCGCAGTAGAACTCGTCCTCGTAGGTGAACGTGTCGACCAGCGAGCCGTAGAAGTCGGTGCTGTCGGCGAGCTTGTCGCCGTAGGCATAGAGGTTGCCGTTCTTGGCGTTGTCGGCGAAGCGTGCCGCATCCATGTAGAAGAGGTCCGGCGGGTTTCCACCCGCGAAGCCCTGGGCCAGCTCCTGGGTCATGTCGGCGGCCACCGTCACGGTGACGGTGTTGCCGGTCTCGTCGGCCCACGCCTTGGTGGCCTCCTCGACGGCGGCGGTCTCGGCGTCCCCCGACGAGGCGATCAGCATGGTCAGCTTGGCGGCCCCGTCGGTGGACGACTGCTCACCGCCGCCCTCCTCGAACCCGCCACCGCCCCCGCAGGCTGACAGCGCGAGCGCCGTCACCAGTCCGACTCCCAGTCCGTGGGACTTCCTGAGGTGCTTGCGTGACATCACTTCTCCTTCGTCAGTGGTGCAGTGGGTTCCGAGTTGTCGGTGGGGCGGTGTGTGCCGGCGTGACGAGTGCTCGAGCGCACGGTCAGCCGGGGTTCGAGAAGGATTCCGTCGGTGCGCTCGGGCCGGCCGGCCAGCGCGTCGGAGATCAGCCTGAGCACGTGGTCGCCGATCGCGGTCATCGGCTGGGCGTGACTGCTGAGGCCGTGCATGCGGGCAAGCTCGGAGTCGTCGAAGCCGACGATGCCGACATCGGACCCGGGCTGGAGGCCGGCGCGCCAGACGGCATGGAGCACCGCCAGCGCGAGCACGTCCGAGCCGCAGACGACGGCACCATCGATCCCGACGTCGGCCACGACCCGGTCCGCCGCCACCGAGGCCGCGTCAAGCTCGTCGGGAGCGAAGTGGGCCTTTGTCGGGACTGCGACGTCGTGCCGGCGGCGGGCCTGGTCCCAGCCTTCCCGCCGGGCGTCCCCGACCACCGACGTGCCGGCGGGCGAGCCGAAATAGCCGATCCGGGTGTAGCCGTGGGCGACGCAGTGCTCCACAGCCTCGGATGTCCCGTGGCGGCCGTCGACGTCGACCCACCGGGTGAAGGTCGGGTCGTCCCAGACCCTGCCGAAGGACGCGAACGCGATGCCGCGTTCGTGGAGCCACGCGGGCCGCGGGTCGCCGGGGTGGGTGTCGGCGATGACGAAGGCGTCGACGGCCTGGCTCTCCCACATCTGCTCGTAGCTGTCGATGGTGGGCACCCGGCTGTCGGATCCGAAGGTCACGATGGCGACGCCGTGGGCTCGCGAGCCAGTGCTGAGCGCGCCGAGGAAGGGCGCCATCATCGCGTTGTGGTAGTCGGGGCCGAGCACGTTGAGCTCCACGCCGATCGCGCCGGCCCGCTGTGAACGCAGCGACGTGGCCGCGGCGGAGGGCCGGTACCCCAGCCGCACGATCTCCGTCTGCACCCGGCTCAGGGTCTCGGGACGCACGCGCTCGGGGTGGAGGAGCGCGTTGGTGACGGTCTGACGGGAGACGCGTGCGGACTCGGCGACCGTGTTGATCGTGACCTTGCGGCGACCCACCGGCACCTCGCTCCCCTTCCGATCTTGTCGTGTTGAACCTTCAAATCACTGCTGCAGGGGCGATTTGAAGGTTCAAATGTGTAAGGTGGCCAATGTGCTCTCCGTCACAGCAGGTTGTCAAGGGGTCGTTCGCCCGAGTGACCCCTGGGTCGGCACCGGCCCGAGGCAGCTCTCATGACCCGGGCCTGGCGCCGCGAGCAGCCCTGGCTGCACGACCTCGAGGTCAGCGTCCACGGCAACATCACCTGCCTGTCCGACGTCGGTGGCGACCTCCATCGCCCCGGCACCGGGCTCTATGTCGATGACCGCCGCGTCGTCAGCCAGAGTCGACTGAGCTGCGACGGTGCGACCCCCACCACGGTCTCGTCGAGCTCCGTCGGTGGCCGCACCGAGGTGGTGGCCGTCCCTCGCGAGCTCGGGGACGCAGGTTCCGACCCGACCGTCGAACTGCGCCGGAGCCGCCAGCTGCGAGACGGCGGCCAGCAGGAGGTGGTCTGCCTGACCTCGCGGGCTGCCGCCGAGGTGGTGACCACCGTGCGCCTCACACTGGGGGGGGACGGAGCCGACCTCGCGGGGGTCAAGGGCGGCGACCGGCCCGGCCCCCTGCTCCCCGCCGACACCGGGCCCGACCCCCACAGCCTCTCGTGGTCCGACGAGCGACACCGCACGACGGTGCGGATCTCGGGCGGCACGGCGGCGCCCCTCCGCGACGGGGGCGTGGAGGTGACCTGGCGGGTCCGGGTCGCGCCCGGGACGGCGCAGGAGCTCACCATCGAGGTGGACGTCGATCGACTGGCGCGCACCCCCTTCGACGCGGAGCCCGCGGTCACCCGGATCGACTGGTCCGAGGTGACCGTCCACGCCCAGGACACCCGGATCGACAAGATGGTGAGCACCTCGGTGACCGACCTCCGGGGGCTGCTTCTCTCAGACCCCGACGATCCCGGGGACGTCTTCGCCGCGGCGGGCACGCCGTGGTTCCTGACCCTCTTCGGCCGCGACGCCCTCTGGGCCGCACGGATGACGCTGCCCTTCGGCACCGACCTCGCTGCCGGCACCCTGCGCACCCTGGCCCGCCGCCAGGGTCGGGTGACCGATCCCGGCAACGCCGAGGAGCCCGGCAAGATCCTGCACGAGGTCCGGCGAACCGGCTTCGCCGACCCGTCCAGCACGCTGCACCTGCCGCCTGTCTACTTCGGTACGGTCGATGCCACCCCGCTCTGGATCAGCCTGCTGCACGACGCGTGGCGCTGGGGCATGCCGGCCGCGCAGGTCGCCGCCCTGCGCCCCCACCTCGTGGGCGCCCTCGGCTGGCTGCGCCGCTCGGTCGACAACAGTCGCGACGGGCTGATCCGCTACGTCGACGAGTCCGGGACCGGCCTGGCCAACCAGGGCTGGAAGGACTCCGGTGACGCGATGCGGCACCGCGACGGAGCAGTGGCCCGCGCGCCGATCGCGCTGGTGGAGACCCAGGCGTACGCCGTGCAGGCTGCCCTGGGCGCAGCACACCTCGGTGAGGCGCTCTTCGACGAACCCGGCGACGACCTGCGGGCCTGGGGCGCGGCGCTTGCCGACCGGGTGCGCGCGCACTTCTGGGTCGCGGACGACGCCGGTCCCTACCTGGCGATGGCGCTCGACCGTGACGGCGCCCCGGTGGACGGCGTGGGCAGCAACATGGGCCACGTGCTCGGCACCGGCCTGCTCGACGAGGCCGAGAGCGCTCTCGTGGCGGCCCGGCTCACCTCGCCCGACCTGCTCGGGCCGTTCGGCATCAGCACCCTGGGCCACAGCAACCCGGCCTTCAACCCGATCGGCTACCACACCGGCTCTGTGTGGTCCCACGACACGGCGATCTGCGCTCTGGGGCTGGCCGCTGACGGGCACCGCGAGGAAGCCGCGGCCGTGCTCCGGGGGCTGGTCGACGCGGCTTCGCGTTTCGACTACCGGCTGCCCGAGCTCTTCGGTGGAGTCGGCACCTCGCGGCCGGTCCCCTATCCGGCCTCGTGCCGTCCGCAGGCCTGGGCGTCCGCGTCGGCGGGCGCGATGGTCACTGCGATCCTCGGCCTGCGGGCCGACGCCCCGATCGGCCGGCTCCGGCTCGCCCCGATGCGCCCCAGCCCGTTCGGCGCCGTGACCGTGCGCGGCATCCGGGTGCGCGGCGACGTGTGCGAGGTGGACGTCGACGCCGTCGGTGACGTCACCGACGTCCGGGCACCGGACTGGCTGAGCGTCGACGTCGAGTCCGCGCACTGACCCGGTCCGCGGGCCGGCCCTCGTCGCGGCGGTGCCCGAGTCGGTGGAGTCGAGGAACGGGCGGCCGGGTCACACGGCACGGTCGACGCGGGCCCCCTGCCAGGCCAGCCAGCCGGTGCCGAGGCCGAGCAGCAGCATGCCCAGCGCACCGTACGGCGAGAAGATGTGGTCGGTGTGCACCAGCCACGCGCCCACCACCAGCACGACCACCGGAGCAGCCGGCACGCCCAGCCGCCGGGCCGCGTCGACCAGCACGACCACGGCGCAGGCCAGCAGCGCCCACGAGCCGACCTCCCCGATCCGGCCGCCGATGGAGAAGAGGAACCGCACCTCGTCCGGACGGGTCACCCCCTCCCCCAACCGCCAGGTGACGTAGCCGGCGCCGATGCCGGAGATCACGTCGAGAGCGGAGTACGCCGTGGCGTAGACGTAGGCGGTCACCCGCACGACCCAGGCGACCGGGTCGGTGCGCCCCCGAACGAGCGAGGCCAGGGCCCAGCCGACGAGCGGGAAGACGAACAGGCCCACCAGGTGCAGCTGGGTCCAGCGCTGCGCCGAGTCGGCGGTCAGCGAGTGCGGGTGGGTCAGGCCGGCCCCCGCGAGCGCCAGTCCGGGGAGGGCGACGACGGCGGCACGGACGGCGGCGGGTCGGTCGAGAGCCATGCCCGCGACCCTACGTCGCGGCCCCGGAGGTGGCGCCTCGCTGCCGGGCGGCAGGCACCACGAGCGCCGACGGGAGGAGCAGCACAGCGACGACCAGGAGTGCCCTCAAGGTGCCCACCTCGTCGGCGACCAGGCCCAGGAGGGGCGGTCCGGCCAGGAACGCGGCGTACCCGAGGGTGGAGACGACGCTGACCCGCGCCGCCGCCTGGACCGGGTCGTCGGCCGCCGCGCTCATCCCCACGGGGAACCCCAACGACGCGCCCAAGCCCCACAGCACGATCCCGACGACGACGGGCAGGGTGCTGCCGCCGAACACGATCAGCAGGATGCCGACCGCCGCCGTGGCCATGGTGGCCCACAGCACCGCCGGCCTGCCGAAGCGGTCGAGCAGTACCGGCCCGGTCAGTCGACCGGCGGTCATCGCGGTCACGAACACGGCGAAGCCGGCCACGCCGACCCAGCGCTCGACGTCGTAGCCGTCGACCAACGCGAGCGCCAGCCAGTCGTTCGCGGTGCCCTCGGTGAGAGCCAGGGCGAGCACCATCATGCCGATCAGCAGGGTGCGGGGCTCGCGCCAGGCCGAGCTCGCCGGTCGTCGACCCTCCGGCTCCGGGTCCACCGGCAAGAAGGCGCCCGACGTGCGCCAGGAGACGACCAGCGCAGCGACACCGAGCACCGAGAGGTGCACCATCATCGGCACGCCCAGCGCCACGACCAGGGCCCCGATCCCGGCCCCCGCCACGGTCCCGAGGCTGAAGCCGGCGTGGAAGCGGGGCATGATCGTGCGGCCCAGCCCGTGCTCGACGGCGGCGCCCTCGACGTTCATCGACACGTCCCAGACGCCGGTGCCCACGCCGTAGCAGAAGAGGCCGACCGCGGTGACGGCGACGACACTCCCGACCCCCGCACCGAGGCCGGCCAGCAGCAGCCCGACCGCGGCGCTCGCGCCGCCGAAGCGGACGACCCGCACCGTCCCGAAGCGGTTGATCAGGGCGCCGGTCGTCGGGAGCGAGAGCACCGAGCCCGACGCCAGCGCCAGCAGCAGCACCCCGAGGCCGCCGTTGGACAGGCCGAGCCCCTCGCGGACCTCGGGGATCCGCGACACCCACGTCGCGAACAGCAACCCGTTGAGGGCGAACGAGATCGCCACTGCGTTGCGGGCGGTGAGGGTGGGCGACGGGGCCGTCACACGATCCTCTTGGTCCCGGGCGGGGCCGCCTCGAGCCAGGACTGGAAGCCCATCAGCGATGACTGGCTCATTGCCAGCTCCACGTCGCCTCCGGGGACGCGGCAGACGACTACCACGTGGTCTCCGTAGAGCGACATCCGCTCCACCCCCAGGGGATCGCGGTGACCGGCGTAGACGAGCGCCGCACGCGGCCAGGCACGCTTCGGACGCGGCCAGAGGGAGAAGATGCGGAACCACTCCAACGTGTCACCGGAGTATCGGCCGATCCCCAGAAGCCAACCGCGTCCGGCCTTCTGGGGCCGGACGCGGTAGCTGAGCTCGAACGTCCCGCCACGGCGGGACAGGAGACGACGACGGACCACGAGGGCCAGACCATAGAGGACGGCGAGGAGCAGCACCGCGGCGACTGCGTCCAGCAGCCTGAGCCACAGCGGCATGCGACCCTCCCTCGCTAGCGGGTGCGCATACTCTAGGGTCCGCCCGCGCCTGTCACCCAATCGCGCCGACGTCGGTCAGGAGGCCTTCTCGACCGCCCGGATCCGGGCCTCGGCGAGACGGACCCGCTCCTCGGCCTGGTCGTCGTTCTCCCCAGCCGTCTTGGCCCGGTCGAGGTCCTGGCGCGCCTTCTCCAGGTCGATGTCGTGCGAGGCCTCGGCGTACTCCGCGAGCACCGAGACCCGATCGTTGGCGACCGAGAGGAAGCCCGCGCTGACCGCGGCCACCCACGTCTCGCCGTCGACGGTCTGCACGTCGACGACCCCGTCGATCAGCAGCGACAGGATCGGCGCGTGCCCGGGCAGGACGCCGACGTCGCCCTCCGTGGTGCGGGCGATGACCATCTTGGCCTCGCCCGACCACACGAGGCGGTCCGCGCTGACGACCTCGACCTGGAGGTGGCTGGAGGTGTCAGCCATCAGAGGTTCTTCTGGATGTCAGCCCACTTGGCCTCGACGTCGTCGAGACCGCCACACATGAAGAACGCCTGCTCCGCGACGTGGTCGTACTCGCCGTTGGCGATCTTGTTGAAGGCCTCGATGGTGTCGCCGATCGACACCGTCGAGCCCTCGATGCCGGTGAACTGCTTGGCGACGTAGGTGTTCTGCGACAGGAAGCGCTGGATGCGGCGGGCCCTGTGGACGATGATCTTGTCCTCCTCGGAGAGCTCGTCGACACCAAGGATGGCGATGATGTCCTGGAGCTCCTTGTTGCGCTGGAGGATCTGCTTGGTCCGCACCGCGCAGTCGTAGTGCTCCTTGCCGATGTACTGCGCGTCGAGGATCCGCGACGTC
>JBDSLK010000169.1:0-6549 GCA_039916425.1 Nocardioides sp. | reverse complement strand
TGGCGGTCCTGGCCGGGCTGTGCGGGGTACTCGCCGTCCAACAGGCCCGGGCCTGGTTGTGAAACCACCACGCCGTCCCCTGGGTCCATCCCTGCCGCGACCGAGGCACGCCGCAGCAGACGAATCTGTTCCGGACACCGATGAGCCAGGCACCCGCATGGACGGCATCCGAGTGAGCGACCGCGTCCCGGGATCAGGATCTCGCTCCCTGACGCGGACGCGGCGGACATCGGGGTGGGCTTCCTCCTCGGCTGGATCCGGAGGGGCTCAGGTCGTTACCGCGGCACGCTGCCACGCACGGTGACCGTGGGGTGGTCGAAGATCGCCCAGCCGGATCAGCTGTCGGCGACTCGGCCTCGATGAGGCTTCCTCTGTCCGATCTGGTCAGCGATCGTCTCGGCGTCAAGGTACCTCTCCGGCAGGCGGGCATCGACTGGGATGGGGGCGGGTGAGCGACTCAGGCCAGGCCCTGGATGGCAGCCGACGGGTCGGTCCGTGACACGATCCTCGCGTGAAACCCGCGGCGGTACTCATGGACATGGACGGCACGCTCGTCGACACCGAGCCCTACTGGGTCGATGCCGAGTTCGCACTGGCCGCGCGTCACGGCGGTGACTGGAGCCACGACCACGCGCTCAACCTGGTCGGCAACGACCTGCTCGACTCCGGCCACTACATCCGCCGCCATATGGGCATCGACCTGGAGCCGGCGGCCATCGTCGAGGAGCTCCTCGACGACGTGGTGCGGCGCGTGGAGGTGGAGGTGCCGTGGCGCCCCGGCGCGCGCGAACTGCTGGAGAGACTCGTCGCCGGCGGGGTGCCCTGTGCCCTGGTGACGATGTCCTACCGCCGGTTCGTCGACCCGATCCTCGCCGGCCTGGCAGCGGGCACGTTCACCGAGGTCGTCACCGGCGACTCGGTGACCCGCGGCAAGCCGCACCCGGAGCCTTATCTCACCGCCGCCCGGCTGCTCGGCGTCGCTCCCGAGGACTGCCTGGCCATCGAGGACTCCGAGCCGGGCGCGACCAGCGCGGTGGCCGCCGGCTGCACCACCCTGGTGGTGCCCCACCATGTGCCCGTCGCTTCCGGGCCGGGGCGGGTGCACGCCGAGACGCTGGTCGGGCTCGATGTGACCCACCTGCGCGCTCTGGCTGGGGTCGCTCGTTAGTTTGGGGCCATGCCGCTGCCGATCGAGGACTACGCACTGATCGGTGACCGCCGCACGGCCGCCCTGGTCGGCAAGGACGGCTCGATCGACTGGATGTGCCTGCCGCGCTTCGACTCGCCGGCGTGCTTCGCGGCGCTACTTGGCGACGAGAGCCACGGACGCTGGCTGCTGGGGCCGAGCGAGCCGTTCACCGTGGATCGCGCCTACGTCGGTGACACCGCGCTGCTGCAGACGACCTTCACCACCGCGACGGGCACGGTGACGCTGACCGACCTGATGCCCACCAACGACGGCCGCGCCGACCTGGTCCGCCGGGTGCGCGGCGTGCGGGGCACGGTGCGGATGCGTCACGAGTGGATCGTCCGCTTCGACTACGGCCAGGTCCGACCGTGGGTCAGCCGCCTGCGGGGCGGCCGTGACCGGGCCATCGTCGCCGTTGCCGGGCCGGACAAGCTCGTGCTCCGCGGACCGAGGCTCCCGGTCGCGGTCGACGGGAAGCACGCCGACGAGTTCGACGTCGAGGCGGGGGACGAGCTGACCTTCTCCACTACCTGGGTGCCCTCCTGGTGCGAGCTCCCCGAGCCGGCTGACCTCGACGAGGCCATCGGCCGGACTC
This sequence comes from Nocardioides sp., assembly GCA_039916425.1. GTDB lineage: Bacteria > Actinomycetota > Actinomycetes > Propionibacteriales > Nocardioidaceae > Nocardioides. The sequence goes on along the minus strand of JBDSLK010000169.1, from coordinate 4,765 downwards.
GGGAGGAGGAGGAGTCGTGGAGCCGACGTTGCCCGGGCGACCTGCCACACCGTGCCCTCGTCGTGCGCAGCCTGCTCACGCTGAGGCTGCTGACGCACGGTGAGACCGGCGGCATCGTCGCTGCCCCGACCACCTCGCTGCCCGAGGACTTCGGCGGCGTCCGCAACTGGGACTACCGCTACTGCTGGCTGCGTGACGCCTCGCTCACGATCGAGTCCCTGCTCACCGCGGGCTACGACCAGGAGGCGCGGCACTGGCGGGAGTGGCTGCTCCGAACCGTGGCGGGGGACCCCGAGGACCTCCAGATCATGTACGCCGTCGACGGCGCGCGCCAGTTGCCCGAGCGGGAGCTGGACCACCTCCCGGGCTACGCGGGGTCGAGACCCGTCCGGATCGGCAACGCGGCGGTCGACCAGCTCCAGACCGACGTGCTGGGCGAGGTGATGATCGCCCTCCAGCAGGCCCGGGAGGCCGGCATGGAGGAGTCGGACTTCAGCTGGGCGCTGCAGCGCACGTTGGTCGAGGACCTGGCCGACCACTGGGGCCGCCCCGACAACGGCCTGTGGGAGATCCGGGGAGAGCGCCGCCACTTCACGCACTCACGGGTCATGGTGTGGGCGGCCTTCGACCGCGCGGTCCGGGCCGTGGAGCAGCATGGCCTCGAAGGACCGGTCGACCGATGGCGCGAGGTCCGCGACGCCGTCCGCGCCGAGGTGCTCGAGCGGGGGGTCGACCGGGAGCGGTCGACCTTCACCCAGCACTACGACACCACCGAGGTGGACGCCTCCCTGCTGATGATCCCGCTCGTCGGCTTCCTGCCGGGCGACGACCCGCTGGTCCTCGGCACGATCGACGCGGTGGTCGAGGACCTGATGCGCGATGGCTTCTTGATGCGCTACCGCACCGGCACCGGCGTCGACGGCCTGCCCGGCGACGAGCACCCGTTCCTGGCCTGCTCGTTCTGGCTGGTGTCGGCGCTGACGATGGCGGGTCGCGGCGACGACGCCCACGCCCTGTTCGACCGGTTGTGCGGGCTCGCCAACGACGTGGGCCTGCTCTCGGAGGAGTACGACGTCACCCGGGGCCGGATGGTCGGCAACTTCCCGCAGGCGTTCAGCCACCTGACCCTCGTGCAGGCCGCCCTGCGGTTGGCCGGAGGGCTGCTCGTCGGCGATGAGGACGTCGCCGGTGAGGGGCTCGGGTCCTAGTACCAACGGACACCTGGGCCTCGGCTGCCCGAGGCGTCACTCTTGACCCACGCTCGATCAGAGGAACCTCGATGTCACTGCCCGGCCGAAGGCAACGTCGCACCGCCAGCACCTTCATGGTGCTGGCGCTCCTGGTCGTGGCGAGTGTGGCTCCTGCCTGGGCTGACGGCGGCGACGACCGCGTCGAGAAGCGCGGTTGGTGCAGCCAGGGGGCGGAGTGGAGGATCAGGGCGAGTCCCGAGGACGGCCGGATCGAGATCGAGGGCGGGATCGACAGCGGCCGAAGTGGCCAGCGCTGGAAGTGGCGGATGTTCCACAACGACACCCTGTCGGCGATGGACACCGCCTGGACCGGTGGGGTCAGCGGGTCCTTCGAGGTCCGCCGTCAGGTGACCGACCTGGCCGGCACCGACCGGTACTCCTTCCGGGCCCGCAACCCGGACAGCCGCGAGTGGTGCCGTGGTCCGCTCGCCTACTGAGCACAGGCCTATCCTGAGGCGATCATGCCGACCCTGCCGAGCCTCCTCCGCAACCCTGTTGCCCAGTTCCTGGTCCTCGGCATGCTCGTCATCACCGGCATCACCCTGATCAGCAGCCTCCTGAGTGCCCGGCAGGCAGCGCAGGAGGCGACCTTCGACGCCCGACGTACCACCGAGCTCCTCGCGACCACGGTCGTCCAGCCGTCGCTCCCGCGCAGGCTGGTCGATGGGGACGCCGGAGCCGTGGACCGTTTCGACCGTCGGGTGAAGGACCGGCTCGCCATCGACACCGCCCGCCGCGTGAAGATCTGGGCCGAGGACGGCACCATCGTCTACTCGGACGCCACCGCGCTGATCGGCCGTCGCTTCGACCTCGGCCAGGAGGAGGTCGACGTGCTCCGCCGTGGCGGTACGGACGCGGGGGTGTCCGACCTGACCGAGCCCGAGAACTACTTGGAGCGCGGCAGCGACGGCCTGGTCGAGGTCTATACCCGGGTCTGGTCACCGGAGCGGGAGCCACTGCTGTTCGAGATGTACTACTCGACGGCCGACATCGAGCGCCGGGCCAGCGAGGTGTTCGTGCCGTTCCAGCGGATCATGGTGGGCGCGCTGCTGGCCCTGGGCGCGGTGGCCACCGGGATGTTGTGGCTCCTGACCCGCCGGCTGACGCGGACCGCCGCCGAGCGGGAGCGGCTGCTGCGCTCCTCCGCGGACGCGTCCCAGGCCGAGCGGCGCCGGATCGCCCGCGACCTGCACGACGGGGTCGTCCAGGACCTCGCCGGCACCGCCTACTCCCTCTCGGCGCTGGCCCGCGACCTCCCTGGTGGCCCGGAGGGCAGCCGGTCGCGAGAGGTGCTCGACGGCGCGGGTGGCTCGCTGCGGGCGTCGCTGCGGGCGTTGCGCTCGCTCCTGGTGGAGATCCACCCACCCGACCTCGACGCCGAACGACTGCCCGCTGCGCTGGCCGACCTGACCGCACCGGCGGCCTCCTTCGGAATCACCTCCGAGGTCACCGTAGAGGGAGTCTCGGGGGCGTCGCGGGACTCGGTAGGGCTGGTGTGGCGGGTCGCGCAGGAGGCGGTGCGCAATACGCTGCGGCACGCCGCCGACGCCACCCGGCTGGACGTGGAGGTGCGCGGCGCCGACGGCCTGCTCCGGCTCGAGGTCGCCGACGACGGAGCCGGCTTCGACCCGTCCGCCGCAACGAGGGACGGGAGCTACGGGTTGCGCGGTCTCGACAGCCTGGTGCGAGACTCGGGTGGTCGGCTCGTGGTGGACTCGCAGCCGGGTCGGGGAACCGTGATCCGTCTGGAGGTGTCGTCCCGATGATCCGAGTAGTGGTAGCGGATGACCACGCGGTCGTGCGTGGCGGGTTGGAACAGCTCCTCTCGGGGGCCGAGGGCATCGAGGTGATCGGCATGGCCGGCAACGGCGAGGAGGCCGTGACCATCGTGCGGGACCTACGCCCCGACGTCGTGCTGATGGACCTGCAGATGCCGCTCCTCGACGGTGTGGAGGCCACCCGCGCGATCGTTGCCGAGTCGCTCGCACAGGTGCTGGTGCTGACCTCGTTCTCCGACGGCGACCGGATCGTGGCCGCCCTGGACGCCGGTGCCGTGGGCTACCTGCTCAAGGACGCCGACCCTGACGACGTGATCGAGGGCATCCGCGCCGTCGACCGTGGCGAGTCGCCGCTGCATCCGCGGGCCGCGCGGCAGCTGCTGAGCTCCCGGTCCTCCACCCCGGCACCGGCGGACCTGACGCCGCGGGAGCGCGAGGTGCTGCTGCTGGTGCGCGACGGTCTGGCCAACAAGCAGATCGCCCGTCGCCTCGGCATCTCCGAGCGCACTGTGAAGGCACACCTGACCTCGACCTTCTCGCGGATCGGTGTCGCGGACCGGACCCAGGCCGCGGTGTGGGCCGAGCGCCACGACCTCGGTGACGACCCGGCCTAGCCGGGCGCCAGGGCCGGGAGAGGGCCGACCGGCATGGGCGGGGGAGTGCCGCCGTACGCCGGGCAGATCGCCCGGTGGGCGCACCAACCGCAGTGCCGACCGGGGTTGGCCTGCCAGTCGCTGGTCTCCTCGGCGCGGCGGATGGCCTCCCAGACCGCGACCACCTTGCGCTCCGTGGCCAGCAGGTCCGCCTCGTCGGGGACGTAGCGCAGCATCTCACCGTTGCCGAGGTAGACCAGCTGGAGCATGGCCGGCACCACGCCGCGGGTGCGCCAGATGACCAGGGCGTAGAACTTCATCTGGAACAGCGCCTTGGCCTCGAACCCCTCGCCCGGCGACCTTCCCGTGTTGTGAGTGGGGAGGAATCCTTCGCCGCACAGGTAGAGGGCGTCTGCCGCGTCGACGGCGACGCATTGGGTAGGAACGCTGTCGACAGGCACCACGGAGCTCACGATCCGACGCCGTGCAAGTCGCGCTCTCAGTCCCTCCACCTGCACCTGGCACGCCGTGGCCTTGCGTGGCAGGGAGAAGGGGTTGAACCCGAGAGGAGTGAACTCGATGACGTGCCGCGTGCGGTTGGCTCGCACTCGGTTGACGTAGGGCTTCTCGAAGTGCAGGGGGCTGATGCCCATCGTGCGGAGCAGTTGGATGACCTCGCCCGCGAGCTGATCGTCGGTAGTCGTGAAACCCGCGCGCCGGCGCGTGCGGTTCCACCAACCGTCCGTGTCCATCAGGCCGCGCAGCAACTCGATGCGTTGCCGCGTGCCCGCCCGGAGGTAGGCGACCGGGATGTGCTTGTGCCCGCGGAGGCCGGCACGCTGCAGCTCGGTCGAGAGGCTGACGTTCCAGGCGTGCCCCTTGGCGTGTTCACCCTCGTTCGCGCAGCGTCGAGAGGGGTGTCCGAGCGTGGGATCGAGGGACTCTTGGTGGCCGAAGACGCATCGGTCCTCGAGCTTCGACAGCTGCACCGAAAGTGCCGTTGACTCGTTGCTGACGAGGACACGTCGGGGCCAATGCTCCTTGATGAGCGCGAGCATGTCCTCGGCGTCTCCTCGTCCCACGGTCAGCCGCCCTCCGCGGGTGTCTCCGTCCCCGAGCCAGGCGCCGAGCACCCAAGGAGCGA
>JBDSLK010000168.1:0-3276 GCA_039916425.1 Nocardioides sp. | reverse complement strand
CGCACCCTCGGCGAACTCGAGCGCGCGCGACACCGCCTCGCGATGACCGAGCTCGTCGGCCAGCTCGTGGCAGAGGTCGGCGTACGCCACGTAGACGCGGCTGGCCACCAGCCGGTCGCCGTCGGGGTCGAGCTGGCGGATCGCCTCGCGGATGAAGCGCACCGCCCGGTCCTCGTCGCCGTCGACAACCTTGGCGGCGGTGGCGAGGTGGCACAGCACGTCGGCCTTGGTCAGGCCGTCGCGCAGCGCGGGGTCGTCGACGTGGTCCCACATCTCCAGTGCGCGCTCGAGGTGCGCGAGCGCCTCGGGATGGCCACGCCGCGCCAGCGCAACGCCGGCGCGCAGCCGGGCGGCGAGCGCCCGGGGCTGGTCGTTGGCGGCGTCCCAGTGGAAGGCCAGGCGGGTGAGCGTCCCGACGGCGTCCCCGCTGGGCGGCATCGCCGCCAGCTCGGTGGCCAGCTCGGCGTGCGCGCGGTTGCGCTCGCCGGGCAGCAGGTCGTCGTAGACCGCCTCGCGCAGGAGCCCGTGCCGGAAGTCCACGTGGTCGTCGGTGCAGCGCAGCACGTTGGCGTCCACGCCCTCCCGCACGCACGCGTCCACCTCTACGTCGCTCAGCCCGCTGACGCCGCGCAGCAGGGCGGTGTCCACGCGGCTGCCGTTCACCGAGGCCAGCCGGACCAGGGACCGGGCGGCGCCTCCGAGTCGCTCGACGCGGGCGAGCAGGAGGTCGTTGAGGCCCACAGGGACCCCGGTGAGGTCCTGGCCGAGCAGCTCCTCGGCGTAGAGCGGGTTGCCCTCCGACCTGGCCAGCAGCGTGCCGACCACGGAGGGGTCGCTGTCCCCGGTCGCGCGGGCCACGATGCCGGCGATGCCGTCGCGGTCGAGGGGTGTCAGGTCGAGGCGGTGGGCCCCCACCACCCGGCACACGTCGACGAGCGTCTTGCGGAACGGGTGCCGGCGTACCAGGTCGTCGGCACGGTAGGTGAGCAGGAGCAGCACCGGCCCGGCCATCGTCCGGGCCAGGGCCAGCGCGAGGTCGCGGGTGGAGGCGTCGGCCCAGTGCATGTCCTCGAGGACCAGCAGCACCGGCGTCTCGCCGGCGAGCTCGCCCACGACCAGGCGCAGGTCCTCGACCAGGCCGCTCTCGGCGCCGGTCTCGGCGCCGCTCAGGTAGGGCTCCAGCCGGCGGGCCACCGGCGGCAGGGTCTCCGGACGACGACCCGCCAGCGCGCCGCGCAGGGCCTCGCGCAGCGGGGCCAGCGGCTCCCCCGTCTCGATGTCGAGGCAGTGACCGGTGAGCACTGTGAAGGCCTGGTCCCGGGCGCGCGAGGACACCGCGGCCACGAACGACGTCTTGCCGATACCGGCGTCGCCGCCGACGAGCAGCGCCTGGGGGGTGCCGGCCGCCGCGGCGGCCAGCGCCACGTCGGCCTCGGCGAGCTCGCGCTCCCTCCCGAACAGTCCGCGATGGTCCATAGTGATCTCCTCGTGAGGCGATGAGTCGATGAGTCGATCATCCGCCTCTGGACCGCCATCCGCATCGGGAGAACGTCCTAGACGAGCCGCGTCCCAGCTCGAGCCGGTCCTCGAGCACGCGGTAGCCCGCGTCCACGCGGGGGGAGCGAGGCGACGCCGAGCGAGGCGCTCAGGCAGTGGTGGCGAGCGACAGGCGGGCGCGCACCACGGCGGCCAGTCGGTCGGCGACTCCACGTGCCTCGTCGGCGGTGGGCGCCTCCACCATGACCCGGACCAGCGGCTCGGTGCCGGACGGGCGCAGCAGGATGCGGCCGTTGCCGCCGAGGGCGGCCTCCTCCTCGGCGATGGCGGCGGCCAGGACGGCGTCCTCGTCGGCCCGCGACTTGTCGACGCCCGGCACGTTGACCAGCACCTGGGGCAGCCGGGTCATCACCCCGGCCAGGTCGGCCATGCTGGAGCCGGTGGTGACCATCCGCTCGAGGACGTGCAGGGCGGTCAGGATGCCGTCGCCGGTGGTGGCGTGGTCGCTCATGATGACGTGTCCCGACTGCTCGCCGCCGAGGTTGTAGCCCGAGACGACCATGGCCTCGAGGACGTAGCGGTCGCCGACCTTGGTCTGGCGCACCCCGACGTCGTGCTCGCGCATCGCCTGCACGAACCCGAGGTTGCTCATCACCGTGGCGACCACCGTGTCCTTGGCGAGGCGACCCTGCTCCTTCATGGCGAGCGCGAGGATCGCGAGGAGCTGGTCTCCGTCCACCACCGCACCGGTGGCGTCGACGGCCAGGCAACGGTCGGCGTCGCCGTCGAGGGCGAAGCCGACGTCGGCGCCGTGCTCGAGGACGGCGCGGCGCACCGGGTCGAGGTGGGTGGAGCCGCAGCCGTCGTTGATGTTGGTGCCGTCGGGCGACGCATGGATCGCGATCACCTGGGCGCCCGCGTCGGCGAGGGTGCGCGGGCCCACGTCGGAGGCGGCCCCCTCGGCGCAGTCCAGGACGACCTTGAGACCGACGAGCGGGTGGTCGATCGTGCGCACCAGGTGGGCGGCGTACTCCTCCACGGCCGTGGGGTGCGGCCGGACGGTGCCGACGGCTCCGCCGACGGGCCGCTCCCACTGCTCGTGGAGCCGCTTCTCGATCGCGATCTCGATCGCGTCGTCGAGCTTGCGGCCACCGCGGGCCAGGAACTTGATGCCGTTGTCGGGCATCGCGTTGTGGGACGCGGAGAGCATCACGCCGAGGTCGGCGTCGAGCAGGTCGGTCAGGTAGGCGACGCCCGGCGTCGGTAGCACGCCGAGCAGGACGACGTCGACGCCCGCCGACGCCAGACCGGCCACGACCGCGGCCTCCAGGAACTGCCCGGAGATCCGCGGGTCGCGGCCGACGACGGCGAACGGGCGGCGTGACCCGGTCGCCAGGTCGCCGAGGTCACCACGGTCGGCGAGGACGTGCGCGGCCGAGACCGCGAGCTCCAACGCCAGTTCCGCGGTGAGGGAGCCGTTGGCCAGCCCCCGCACCCCGTCGGTGCCGAACAACCGCGCCACGGCGCGATCAGCGCTTGCTGTACTGGGGTGCCTTCCGGGCCTTCTTCAGACCCGCCTTCTTGCGCTCGATGATGCGCGAGTCACGCGTCAGCAGGCCGGCCTTCTTCAGCACGGCGCGGTTGGCTTCCTCGTCGATCTCGTTGAGGCAGCGGGCCACGCCGAGACGCAGCGCGCCCGCCTGGCCGGTGATGCCGCCACCGTGGATCCGGGCGATGACGTCGAAGCGACCCTCGAGGTGGGTGGTCACGAACGGCTCG
>JBDSLK010000167.1:0-26996 GCA_039916425.1 Nocardioides sp. | reverse complement strand
GGGCTGATGACCAAGATCGACGCGCGCGGCCGGGTGCAGATCGCCATCTGGGCCTACGAGACCCGGCGCGTGCGCCCTGAGGGCTAGGTCAGCCGCGAAAGCACGCCGGTGCCGAGCAGCTCGATGCCGCGCAGCAGGTCGTCGTGGGCCAGCCGCGGGTTGGTCATCTGCAGAGACAGGCGGTCGACCCCACCGAGCTGGTCGGAGACCCGCCGGATCTTGTCGGCCACCGTCTGCGGGTCGCCGAGGAAGAACGCCCCGTCCGGCCCCGACGTCGCGTCGAACTGCTGCCGGGTGGGTGCGGGGAACCCGCGCTCCCGGGAGGCCGTCGTGAACATCTCGTGCCAGCCTGGGTAGATCGTGTCGGCCGCCTGCTGGGCGCTCTCCGCGACGAACCCGAACACGTGCAGCCCGACCTGGAGCCGCTCCGGCGGGTGGCCGGCCTGCGCGCCCGCGCGGCGGTAGAGGTCGACGAGTGGGGCGAACTGCCGCGGCTCCCCGCCGATGATCGCCACCATCAACGGCAGGCCGAGCAGCCCGGCCCGGGCGAAGGACTCCGGGGTGCCGCCGACGCCGACCCAGATCGGCAAGGGGTCCTGCAACGGGCGCGGATAGACCCGCTGCCGCACCAGTGGTGGGCGGTGCCGGCCGGACCAGGTCACCTCCACCTCGTCGCGGATCCGCAGCAGCAGGTCCAGCTTCTCGGAGAAGAGCGAGTCGTAGTCGGCGAGGTCGAGACCGAAGAGCGGGAACGCCTCGGTGAAGGAGCCGCGGCCCACCACCAGGTCGATCCGCCCCTTCGAGATCAGGTCGAGCGTCGCGAACTGCTGGAACAGCCGCACCGGGTCGACCGCGCTCAGCACCGCGACCGCGCTGCCCAGCCGGATCCGCGTCGTGCGCGCCGCCGCAGCCGCCAGGATCACCGCGGGCGCGGAGTCGTAGAACTCGCTGCGGTGGTGCTCGCCGATGCCGAAGGAGTAGAGCCCGACCTGGTCGGCGAGGGCGATCTCCTCCAGCAGGTGCTCGATGCGCTCGGCCGGGCCGACCACGTGGCCGTTGGTCGGGTCGGTCACGGTCGAGACGAAGCTGTCGATGCCCAGGTGCACGGGGTGGCCTCTCGGTCGGGGTTCAGCGGTCGGGGTCGGTGGCCTCGCGCCGCTCGTGCAGGCGCTGCTGGGCCTCCGGCAGGTACGCCAGGCAGGGAGCCTCGCTCCCGGCGTGCTGCTCGTGGAGGTGGAAGATCCACCGGTCCATCGCGGCGAGGTAGCCGTTGTCGGCGCCGGGCCGGTAGGCCGACCACGGCAGGTCGCCACGTGCGACGCAGGCGGAGCAGGCGATCTTGTAGACGAACCGCTGCTGGGCGTCGACGTCGATCTTCACGCGCCCCAGTGGGCCGGCCTCGGCGGTGGCCCTCTTCTCACGAGCGGATCGGCTCGCTGTCATGTCCCACCCCTCCCGGTCGTCGGCGAGCCTACGCGCGCCCCGTCCTCGCCCTGTCGAGCGCGCAGTCGAGTGCTCAGGTGGCGGTAGTCCCCGCAGGGCCCAGCACTCGACTCCGGGCGAACCGGCTCAGAAGTCGAAACCCCCACCGTCGAAGCCCCCGCCGTCCCAGCCGCCGGAGTCGCCACCACCGCCGTCCCAGCCGCCGCCGGAGTCGCCCCCGTCCCCGGAGTCCCCGGAGCCGCCGTCGCCGCCATCGCCCGAGTCGCCGCCACCGTCGTACCCGCCACCGTCACCGAAGCCACCGAACATCATGCCGCCCATGAACATCCATGTCATCGGGCCGAAGGCGCCGAAGTAGCCCATCGCGTAGGGCTGGTAGGCCGGGCCGCCCTGCCAGTAGGGGACCCGCTGCGCGCCGATCATCACCTGACGTACGTCGGGGTCGGCGCCGGCGTGGACCCGCTCGGCGTCCAGGGCGCAGGCCGGCACGTCGCGCTCGACCCCGCCCGGCGGGGAGTAGAGCACGTCGGCGACCGAGGGCCCGTGCCGCGGGTCGAAGAAGCAGGGTGGGCGCCGCGTCGGCAGCGGGTCGCCCGCGACCCTGGCCCGCACGCAGGCGATGGCGTAGCGGCCGTCCTCGACGATCTCGGTGACGTGCCGGACGTCGTCGGGCTGCGCGATCGCGTCACCGGCGACCTTGGCCGACTCGTAGGCGTCCAGCGCCCGCTGGTAGTCGGCATTGGCGCCCGCGTCGAGGTCGTGCCCGGTCATCTCCAGGTCGAGCTGCTGGAGGTCCTCCCCGAACGCCGTGATGTCCTCGAACGCCAGCCGGCGTACCGGAGCGAGCTCCTCCTCCCGCCGGCCCAGCTCGCGCTCCTTGTTGCGCCGTCCGGCGGCTACGGTCAGCCCACCCAGCGCCACGATGACCAACAGCAGGATCCACTCCATCACCGGAGCCTACGTGCGCGGCGGTCGGACCGCGCGGGGCAGGATGGCGTGCATGGCTGCTGACCTCGACACCGACGACACCCCGACCGACCACCGAAGCCCCGACGGCTATCCCAGCGACCCCAGCCGCCGCGGGGTCCTCGTCACCGGCGGCTCCCGTGGCATCGGCGCCGCGATCGCCCACGCCTTCGCCGACCAGGGCGACCTGGTCGCGGTGCACTACGGGACGTCGGCCGGCCGGGCCGAGGAGGTGCGGGCCGCCCTGCCGGGTGACGGGCACGTGACCGTGCAGGCCGACCTGGCCGACCCCGAGCGCGTGCGGCACGCTGTCGACACGGCCGCCGACCGGCTCGGCCGCCTCGACGTGCTGGTCAACAATGCCGGTGTCTTCCTCGCCCACCCGCCGCTGACCACGTCGTACGCCGAGTGGCAGACCGCCTGGACGCAGACCCTGGCCACCAACCTGACCGGCGCCGCCAATGCCACCTTCTGCGCCCTCCCCCACCTGCGGGCCGCCGGCGGCGGCGCGGTCGTCAACGTGTCCAGCCGGGGTGCCTTCCGCGGCGAGCCGAACTGCCCGGCGTACGCCGCGTCGAAGGCGGGGATGAACGCCTTCGGCCAGTCGATGGCGCTCGTCCTGGCCCCGCACGGGATCTCCGTCGGGACGGTCGCCCCCGGCTTCGTGCAGACCGAGATGGCCCGGGAGGTGCTCGACGGCCCCGACGGCGACGCGGTGCGTGCCCAGTCGCCGTACGGCCGGGTGGCCCACCCCGAGGAGGTGGCCGCCGCGGTGCTCTGGCTGGCGTCGCCGGGGGCGTCGTTCTCGACCGGCACCATCATCGACGTCAACGGTGCGTCGTACCTGCGCAGTTGAGCGGGCCCTAGACTCCGGCGATGGACCTGGGCGACTACCTGACCTCCGACGCGACCACGCTGGCCCGACGGGTCGTCGAGCAGGATGTCACTGCCGCCGACCTGCTCGCCCTGGCCCGCCAGCGTCGCGACGCGGTCAACCCGACCCTCAACGCGGTGATCGTGCCGCTCGACGAGGTCGCGGATGCCCGGGCCGCCGACCCGGGGCTGACCGGCCCGTTCGCCGGGGTGCCGTTCCTCGTGAAGGACCTCGGCCAGGAGTACGCCGGCTACCCGACCTCCAACGGCTCGCGCGCGCTCGCCGGTGACGTGGCCACCGAGCACGCCCTGGTCACCCAGCGGTTCCTCGACGCGGGGCTGGTGATCTTCGGCAAGACCAACACCCCGGAGTTCGGCGCCAAGGGCGTCACCGAGCCCGAGCACTGGGGCGCCGCCCGCAACCCGTGGCGCGTCGGCCACACCCCCGGCGGCTCGTCGGGCGGGTCGGGCGCCGCCGTGGCGGCGGGCATCGTGCCGGTGGCCGGCGCCAACGACGGCGGCGGCTCGGTGCGGATCCCGGCGGCCTGCAACGGCCTGGTCGGCCTCAAGACCAGCCGCGGTGTCGGCCCGTACGGCCCGCAGACCGGCGAGGTGATGTTCGGGATGGTGACCCAGGGCGTCGTCTCCCGCACCGTGCGCGACAGCGCCGGACTGCTCGACGCGATCATCGGCCCCGACCCCCGGGCGGGCTACCAGGCCGCCCTGCCGCCGGAGCGATTCGCGGACCTTCTCTCGCGCCCGCCGGGCACGCTGCGGATCGGCTACTCCTGCTCGTCGGCGATCAACGCCCACCCCGACCCCGAGGCGGTGGCGGCGGTCGACTCCGCCGCCGCCCTGCTGACCGAGCTCGGCCACCAGGTCGAGGAGGTCTCCCCGCCGTACGACGACGAGGCGCTGGCGCGCGACTTCCTCACCATCTGGTTCGCCCAGCTCTACGCCCAGGTCGCCGAGGTCAAGCGGCGGCTCGGCTCGCCCGACAGCCACTTCGAGGCCGACACCCTGGCGTCCGCCGAGCTCGGTCGGGCCGCCGGCATGCAGTCGCTGTTCACCTCGCTGGCCAACGTCAACGGCTACATCCGCTCGCTGTCGTCCTTCCACCAGACCTACGACCTGTTCCTCACCCCCACGCTGGCCAAGCCCCCGCTCGCCGTCGACGCCCTCACCTCGCCGCCCTCGCTCCAGCGGGCCGCGCGCGTGGTGGCGCGGACCCGCACCGGCAAGCTGCTCGCTGCGTCCGGTGTGCTCGACCAGCTGATCGACGACAACCTGGGCTGGGTGCCCTACACCCAGCTCGCGAACCTCACCGGACGCCCGGCGATCAGTGTGCCGCTGCACTGGACGACCGCCGGTCTCCCCCTCGGCGTCCAGCTCGTCGGTCGCCTCGGGGCCGACGGTCTGCTGCTCCAGCTCGCCGCCCAGCTCGAGGAGGCGCGGCCGTGGTTCCACCGCTACGCCGAGCTGGACCCGGCCCTGACCCCGGCCCTGACCCCGGCGGGCTGACCGCCCCCGGTCGGCCCCGTCACCCTCAGTCGAGCGGTGCCGTCGGCGCGGGCGTCCACTGCCAGTTGCGGACCTCGGGCTGGTCCTCGCCGTGGGTGCGGACATGCATCCGGTGCTCGATGAGCTTGTTCTTCAGGCGCTCGCGCAGCTCCCCGCCGACCCCCCCGAGTCGCGGCACCCGGTCGATGACGTCCATCGCCAGGTCGAAGCGGTCCAGCTGGTTGATCACCGTCATGTCGAAGGGCGTCGTGGTGGTGCCCTCCTCCTTGTAGCCGCGCACGTGCAGGTTGCGGTGGTTGGTGCGGCGGTAGGTCAGCCGGTGGATCAGCCACGGGTAGCCGTGGTAGGCGAAGATGACCGGCTTGTCGCGGGTGAAGAGCGCGTCGAAGTCGGCGTCGGAGAGCCCGTGCGGGTGCTCGCGCTCGTCCTGGAGCCGCATCAGGTCGACCACGTTGACGAACCGGATCCGCAGGTCACCGAACGCCTCGCGCAGGATCTCCACGGCCGCCAGCGCCTCCATCGTGGGCACGTCGCCGGCGCAGGCCATCACCACGTCGGGCTCGCCGCCGGTGTCGGTGCTCGCCCACTCCCAGATGCCGATGCCCTTGGTGCAGTGGACGACCGCCTCGTCCATCGAGAGGTACTGCAGGGCGGGCTGCTTGCCGGCGACGATCACGTTGACGTACTGCCGGCTGCGCAGGCAGTGGTCGGCCACCGACAGCAGGGTGTTGGCGTCCGGCGGCAGGTAGACGCGGATCACGTCGGCCTTCTTGTTGACCACGTGGTCGATGAAGCCGGGGTCCTGGTGGGAGAAGCCGTTGTGGTCCTGGCGCCACACGTGCGAGGTGAGCAGGTAGTTGAGCGACGCGATCGGCCGTCGCCAGGGCAGGTCGTTGGTGACCTTGAGCCACTTCGCGTGCTGGTTGAACATCGAGTCGATCACGTGGATGAACGCCTCGTAGCAGGAGAAGAAGCCGTGCCGCCCGGTCAGCAGGTAGCCCTCCAGCCAGCCCTCGATCGTGTGCTCGGAGAGGATCTCCATGATCCGGCCGTCGGCCGCGAGGTGGTCGTCGTACTCCTCGGTCTCGGCATTCCAGGTGCGGTCGGTGACCTCGAGGACGTCCTGGAGCCGGTTGGAGGAGTTCTCGTCGGGGGAGAACAGCCGGAAGGTCTCGCCGTTGGCGGCCATCACGTCGCGCAGGAAGCCGCCGAGCACCCGGGTCGACTCGACGGCGCCGGTGCCCGGGACGTCGACGGGCACGGCGTACGCGCGGAAGTCGGGCATCCGCAGGTCACGCAGCAACAGCCCGCCGTTGGCGTGCGGGTTGGCGCTCATCCGGCGCTCCCCGAGCGGGTGCAGGTCGCGGATGTCGGGGGCGAGCCGGCCGTCGGCGTCGAAGAGATCCTCGGGGCCGTAGCTGCGCATCCACTCCTCGAGGATCGCGCGGTGGGCGTCGTTGCCCCGGGCGTCGGTGAACGGCACCTGGTGGGCGCGCCACGACCCCTCCATCCGCTTGCCGTCGACCTCGACCGGGCCGGTCCAGCCCTTGGGGGTACGGAGCACGATCATCGGCCAGGCCGGTCGGGCCGGTGCGCCGCGGCGACCGCGGGCTGCGGTCTGGAAGCCGCCGATGTCGTCGAGGCAGCGGTCCAGGGTGGCCGCGAACGCCTGGTGCATCGAGTCGGGGTCGGAGCCCGACACGAAGTACGGCGTCCAGCCGTAGCCGACCATCAGCGACCGGAGCTCCTCCTCGGGGATCCGGGCGAGTACCGTCGGGTTGGCGATCTTGTAGCCGTTGAGGTGCAGGATCGGCAGCACCGCCCCATCGCGGCGCGGGTCGAGGAACTTGGTGGAGTGCCAGCTCGCGGCGAGCGGACCGGTCTCGGCCTCTCCGTCGCCGACGACGGTCGCGACGACCAGGTCCGGGTTGTCGAACGCCGCGCCGAACGCGTGGGAGAGGGCGTAGCCGAGCTCGCCGCCCTCGTGGATCGACCCCGGGGTCTCCGGGGCGACGTGGCTGGGGATGCCGCCGGGGAAGCTGAACTGGGTGAAGAGCCGCCTGAGGCCCTCCTCGTCGTCCCCGATGCCCGGGTAGACCTCGCTGTAGGTGCCGTCGAGGTAGGCCGAGGCGACCAGGCCGGGCCCGCCGTGCCCCGGCCCGATGACGTACATCATGTCCAGGTCGCGGGCCATGATCGCTCGGTTGAGGTGGGCGTAGGCGAAGTTCAGCCCGGGCGTCGTGCCCCAGTGGCCCAGGAGCCGCGGCTTCACGTGCTCGGCCACGAGTGGCTCGCGCAGCAGCGGGTTGTCCATCAAGAAGATCTGGCCGACCGAGAGGTAGTTGGCGGTGCGCCACCACCGGTCGAGGGTGCGGAGGTCCCGCTTGGCGAGCGGCTTGCCGCTCACGGTGCTCCGGGTGCGTTCCCTGCTGGCCATCGTGTTGTCCTCCTCGGTGGCGGGCACGTGGCCCACCTTCCTCGCGCTCGACGAGGACGGCAACACCCCGGCCGCCGTCCCGACCCCGACGTTAGGCGTGCGCGCCGCCAGCCGGTCAGGGCACAAGGTCCCGCGTTGGTCGAGGTACGCGCGGAGCGGGACGGCCCTGGTCCCGGGGTTCGTCGCTGGTGCTCCTGACACTCGACCGGCGGCGGGTGAACCGAAGGGTGAGGTGGACCGTGTGAGAGGCAAGGAGGTTCCACCATGTCCATCACCTCGATACGCCGAGGCACCACCGCCCTAGCCGTGAGCGCCTGCGTGGCCGGCGCCCTGACCGGGGGCGCGTTCAGCGCCTCCGCGGCCCCGTCCGCACCCACGTCCCAGGCGGCCGCCGTCCGCCTGGAGGCGCAGCTGGCTGCCAGCGGCGACCCCGACGGGTCCGGCGAGGCGATGTTCCGGCTCAACGCGGCCCGCGGCCGGGTCTGCGCGGCCGTCTCGTGGTCGGGCATCGAGAAGCCCGCCGCGGGCCACATCCACCGGCGCTCGGACTCCGCCGTCGTCGTCGACCTGAGCACCTCGGTCACCGGCGGCGCCCACTGCACGAGTGGGGTCTCGAAGCGGCTGGTCGCCAGGATCGTCGCCCACCCGCGCCGCTTCTACTTCAACGTCCACAACGCGACGTACCCCGCCGGCGCGATCCAGGGCAACCTGCACCGCTGAGGAGCACACTGGGACCAGAGGTGGGAGGTGCGGTGGCGGGCGACCAGGGGGCCGTGATGCGGCAGCTTCACGAGGAGCACGCGAGTGCCCTCTGGGGCTACTGCCTGCACCTGACCGGTCACGACCGCGCCCGCGCCGAGGACGTCGCCCAGGAGACCCTGCTCCGCGCGTGGAAGCACCTCCCGGCGCTCGAGGAGGGCTCCGGCTCCGTCCGGTCGTGGCTGTTCACGGTGGCCCGCAACCTGGTCATCGACGACTGGCGGAGCCGGCGCTCCCACCCCGAGGTCACCATGGCCGAGGTCCCCGACGACGCCGACGCGGTCGATCGCACCGACCAGCTGCTGTTGTCGTGGGTCGTCGCCGAGGCCCTCACCCGACTGTCCACCGACCACCGGGCGGTCCTGCGGGAGTGCTACTTCCGCGGGCTTCCGGTGGCCGAGGCCGCCCACCGTCTCGGGATCCCGGAAGGCACCGTGAAGTCACGCACCCACTACGCCCTGCACGCCCTGCGGCTCGCGCTCGACGAGCTGGGGGTGGGCGCATGACCTGCGACCTCGCCCAGCTCGACGGCGCCTACGTGCTCGGGGCGCTGGCCCCCACGGAGCGCCAGGAGTACGAGCGGCACCTCGCCGGGTGCCACCCGTGCTCGCGCAGCGTCCGGGAGCTCGCCGGGCTGCCGGGGCTGCTCGGTCGCCTGGACGCCTCGGCGCTCGACGACGAGCCCCTGGCGCCGCTGCCCGACACGCTGCTCCCGGCGCTGCTCCGCGAGACCCGGCTGGCCGAACGCCGTCGGCTGCTGCTCGCGACGGGGCTGGCCGCGGCCGCCGCGGTCGTGGCCGGCGTCCTGGTGACCTACGCAGTGCTCGGCGGGGCCTCGCCCACGCCTCAAGCCGACCCGGGCCCGGGTGCCAGCGCGGGACCCAGCGCCGGGTCGAGCCCCATCGCCAGCGCCTCCCCGGCTGCGCTGGCGATGGCGGCGGTGGGCCGCGCGCCCGTCGCCGGTCGGCTGCTGGTCGAGGACGTCGCGTGGGGCACCCGCCTCGGCCTGACCTGCACCTACTCGGGTGCTGCGGCGGACGCCGCCGGTGCGACGTACCTCCTCGTGGTGCGCTTCACCGACGGCCGCACCGAGCAGGTCGGCACCTGGCAGGCGCTCTCCGGGCGCACCATGCAGGTCACCGGTGCCACCGCCGCCCGGCGCGGCGACATCGCGGCCATCGAGGTGCGCCTGGCGAGCGGGATGACGGTCCTGACGCTGAGGATCTGAGCGGTCAGGGTCCGGCCTGGATACTGGGCGGATGAGCACGACCTCCGCCCGTCACCCGCGTCCGTACGACGAGCCGCCCGCCACCCGCGACCCCCGCCCGCCCCTCGGGCTGGCCGGGCTCGCCTCGGAGTGGCGCACCGCCCTGCTGCCGGCCCGGCTGGTGCTGGGCTCGCCCCGGCTGGCGCGGGCCCCGCGCGGCGACGGGGGCCCAGTGGTGCTGGTGCCCGGCTGGCTGGCCCCGGAGGCGAGCATGACCCCGCTGCGGCTCTACCTGCGGCGGCTCGGCCACGACGCCACCGGCTGGGGTCTCGGCACCAACCGGGGCGACCCGGAGCGCGACGCGGGGATCCTGGCCGACCGGGTCGTGGCCCTCCACGCGCGCACCGAGCGACCGGTGGCGCTGGTGGGCTGGAGCCTCGGCGGGCTGGTCGCCCGCGAGGTCGCCCGCCGGGTGCCGGACGCGGTGAGCCGAGTGGTCACCTACGGGACACCGGTCGTCGGCGGCCCGACGTTCACCATCGGAGCCACGTCCTACGGCGAGGCCGAGTGCCGCCGGATCCGCGCGCTCGCCGAGGAGCTCGACGGCCGGGACCCGATCCGGGTGCCGATCACCGCGATCTTCACCCGTCGCGACCATGTCGTCGACTGGCCCGCCTGCCTCGACCGCGTCTCGCCACGGGTGCGTCACGTCGAGGTCGGCTCGACCCACCTCGGTCTCGGGCTCGACCCGCACGTATGGGAGACGGTCGCCGTCGCCCTCGACCCCACCGCGGCTCCTTAGCGAGGAACCGGCAAACCCTGGCGACGGCAGACTCTCGCCACGGCAACCCGGCCGCGCTCCGTCGTGGCGTCCGGGCTCCCGCGCGGTCCGCACCTAGTCTCTGGCCATGGCGGTGGGTGCGTCGGGGGTGGCGGCGGAGTTGCGCCGCCGCCTGCCCCGGATCGCCGACCCGACGCTGCACCACCTCCTCTACTACTGCCAGGGGCACCACCTGGCCGCTACCGGCGAACCGCTCTACGAGGAGGCGCTCTCGGCCTGGGACCAGGGTCCCGTCGTGGGCTACCTGTGGCGGCTCGAGGCCGACCCGCCCCCGCCCCGGGTCCGGCCCGGCTTCCTCACCCGCACCCAGCCCGCTCCGGAGCCGGAGCCGCTGACCGACGAGCACCTCGCGACCGTCGAGGCCGTGCTGCGCCGCTACGCCATCTTGTCGCCGCGCGACCTGCGCAACCTGACCCGCGCCGAGGACCCGTGGCGGCGTGCCGACGTGGGCCGCGAGCCGGGCGGCAGCGCGCGGATCTCCTGGTCGTGGCTGCTGGACTACTTCCGGCTCGACGACGACGAGGCCGCGATCGCCCAGCCCGGGCTCCCGTCCGAGCCCCAGCCGGTCGAGCTCCAGCAGGTCGAGCCCCAGCGCGACGTGGCCGGCGCGGTGCGGGTCGCGGCGAGCGACGCCACCGACCACAGCGTCGTCCAACGCTGGCGCGGCACCACCCCGCCGGGGACGCCGCAGGAGTACGCCGTGTCGGAGACCTCGACGCCGGGGAGCGCGGCGTAGGGAGTGCGTCAGGATCCGCCGGCATCGCTTCCAGCCGTGCCCTGCGGGCGGATGATCGTGACGCCGCCGGCGCCGCTCCCGGGCGTGCTCAGGCCCGGCAGGCGGGCCGCGGCCTCGTCGAGGCCGATCCGGTCGCGCACCAGCCGGCCGGGGTCGAGGGTGCCGTCGGTGACCAGCGCGAGCAGCGCCGGGTAGGAGCGGGCGGACAGGCCGTGGCTGCCGAGCAGCTGGAGCTCGCGGCC
The DNA here is from genome assembly GCA_039916425.1 of Nocardioides sp. GTDB lineage: Bacteria > Actinomycetota > Actinomycetes > Propionibacteriales > Nocardioidaceae > Nocardioides. The sequence goes on along the minus strand of JBDSLK010000167.1, from coordinate 15,971 downwards.
GACCACGTCGCCCATCTCCACGCGGGGGGCCGCGTCCGCCCCGGCGAGCAGGCCGACCTGCACGTGCCGGCCGCGTGGTCGCAGGCAGGCGATCGAGGCCGCCATCGTCACCCGGCTGCCCACGGCGTCCAGCGAGACGTCCGCGCCGCCGCCGGTGAGCTCGTGAAGGTCGGCGCCGGCCGGCACCGGCTCCGCGCCGAGGTCGTAGGCCAGCGCCAACGACTCCTCGGTGAGGTCGACGGCGAGCACCCGGGCGCCGCGGGTCACGGCGACCAGCACCGCGGACAGTCCGACCCCGCCGCAGCCGTGCACGACCACCGTCTCCCCGGCCTCGACCTGCGCGACCTCTGCGATCGCGCGGTACGCCGTACCGAACCGGCAGCCGAGCCCCGCCGCGACGTCGGCGGCCACTCCGTCAGGCACCCGGACGAGGTTGACGTCGGCGCGGGGGAGGGCGACCAGCTCGGCCCACGAGCCCCACTGGGTGAACCCCGGCTGGAGCTGGCGGTCGCAGACCTGCTGGTCACCACGGCGGCAGGGCCGGCAGGTGCCGCAGGCCAGCACGAACGGGGTGGTGACCCGGTCGCCGACGCTCCAGTCGCGCACGGCCGCGCCGGTGGCGACCACCTCGCCGGCCAGCTCGTGGCCCGGCACGTGCGGCAGCGCGATGCCCTCGTCGTGGCCCTGCCAGCCGTGCCAGTCCGAGCGGCACAGGCCGGTGGCCTCGACGCGCACCACGACGCCGTCGTCGGGGCAGGCCGGGTCGGGGACGTCGGCCACCTCGGGCGGCCGACCGAACTCGTGGAAGAGCACCGCGCGCATGCGACCAGCAGACCATGCCCCTGAGAGCGACGCCTCGACGCGCCGGGCGGTAGTTCGTCCTAGGGTGGTCGCAATCCCTAACGAGAGGCCACCCATGAGTGAGCTGCACGCCGTCGCCACCATCCCTGCCAAGCCCGAGGCCGTCGACGCGATCCGCGCCGCTCTGCAGACGCTGGTCGCCGCCACCCGCGCGGAGGAGGGATGCCTGTCCTACGACCTCTACGAGTCGGGCGCCGCGCCGGGCGTCTTCATCACCATGGAGCGATGGGTCGACCAGGCGGCAATGGACGCGCACCTGCAGATGCCCCACGTGGCCGAGGCGTTCGCCGCCGCCGACGGGGCGCTGGCCGGCGAGGTGGCGATCCATCCGCTGATGCCGGTCGAGGTCGGCTGAGCGCTTCTCCCGGGTCCGGGGCCGAGTCGTCGAGTACGTGCGGTGGCAACCCCGCTACCAGGCGTAGTGCTCCGGCGCGGTCCGGTAGCCCGGGAAGATCTCGTCGATCCGGCCGAGCGCCTGCTGGTCGAGCTTCACGTCGAGCGCCCGGAACGCCGCGTCGAGCTGCTCGTGGGTGCGGGGGCCGATGATCGGGGCGGTCACCGCGGGCTGGGCGAGCAGCCAGGCCAGCGCCACGTCGCCGGGCTCGTGCCCGAGGTCCGCGGCGAGGTCCTCCCACGCCTGGATGCGGTCGCGGTCCTTCTCGACGGCCTCGGCCGCGCGACCCTCCAACCGACGCTTGCCGTCGCGGTCCTTGCGGAGCACGCCGCCGAGCAGCCCGCCGTGCAGCGGAGACCAGGGCAGGATGCCGAGCCCGTAGTGCTCGGCCGCCGGGATCACCTCGAGCTCGATCTCACGCACGAGCAGGTTGTAGATCGACTGCTCGCTGACCAGGCCGGTGAAGCCGCGGCGGTCCGCAGCCTCCTGCGCCTGGGCGAGGTGCCAGCCGCCGAAGTTGCTGCTGCCGACGTAGAGCACCTTGCCCTGGGTCACGGCCACCTCGAGCGCCTGCCAGACCTCGTCCCACGGGGTGCCGCGGTCGACGTGGTGGAACTGGTAGAGGTCGATGTAGTCGGTCTGGAGCCGCTGGAGGCTGGCGTCGAGGGCGCGCCGGATGTTGAGGGCCGACAGCTTCCCGGAGTTGGGCCAGTCGTCCATGTCGCCGTACAGCTTGGTGGCCAGCACCGTCTTCTCCCGGCGACCGCCGCCCTGGGCGAACCAGTTGCCCAGGATCGTCTCGGTGGCGCCCGTGCCGCGGTCCTGCCCGTAGACGTTGGCGGTGTCGAAGAAGTTGAGGCCCCGCTCGTGGGCGGAGTCCATGATCGAGAACGAGTCCGCCTCGGTGGTGTGCGGGCCGAAGTTCATCGTGCCCAGGCAGAGGCGGCTGACAGCGAGGCCGGAGCGGCCCAGGGAGGTGTAGTCCATGCCTCCACCCTGCCCCGGTGCCGCCCGCGACATCAAGCCGGGTCAGACCTTGACGCCGTGCGGTCGCCCGGGGTCGTCGTACACCGGCTGGTGGTGGCCGGCGCGGCACGCCTCGAGCTGGGCGCACAGGGCCGCCCCGTAGAAGAGCGCCATCGAGGAGAGGAGCGCCCACAGCAGCAGGGCGAAGATGCCGGCCAACGGCCCGTAGACGTCGCCGAACGACGGGCTCTTGTGGACGTAGAGCGCCAGCAGCCCGGTGCTGACCAGGTTGAGCGTGACGGCGACGGCGGCCCCGCCGGCCAGCCAGGTCAGCCCCGGCTGGCGGCGCCGCGGCGCGTGGTCGAGCACGACGGCGATCGTGAGGACGAGCAGCACGACACCGACCGGCCAGCGCACCCAGTTCCAGCCGTCGACCACCCCCTCCGACCAGCCGTAGTCGGCGGCCATCGCCTCGCCGAACGCGCCGCCGGCGACCAGCAGCAGGAAGCCCAGGCCGACGGGCACCGCGAGCACGGCGGTCAGCACCGCGGCGCGGCCGTACTTCGCGCGGGCCGGGCGGTCGCGCCGGATGCCGTAGACCCTGTTGGTGCCGCGCTCGATCTGGGCCATCGCGGTGGTCATCGAGACCAGGGCGAAGAGGAGGCCCAGCCAGAGGGCGATCTCGCCGGAGACCTCGTTGGCCGACGAGCCCCGCAGTGCTCCGGCCATCGCGTCACTGCCACCCGAGCCGGGTGACACGGCCGCGACGGTGCTGGCCAGCACCCGGGCCGGGCGCTCCTCGTCGATGTCGGCGACCAGCCCGGTCAACGCCAGCAGGAACGGCACCACGGCCAGGGACGCCTGGAGGGCCAGGGCCCGTGACGAGCTGAACCCGTCGCCGTAGCGGAACCGCACGAAGGCGTCGACGGCCAGCCGCCACAGGCCGACCTTGCGCAGCTCGCGCCAGGCGTCCTCGGCGTCCAGCTCGTCACCGTCCATCTCGATGGTGACCGGGACGGTGCGGGCCGTCGTCATGGTGGGAGTCTAGGAGGCCGTCCGGCCGGCTCAGGGTGGTGTACCTACGCTGGGGGCCGATGAGCTGCCCACGACCGACGCGCCGGCGGATCCACGGGATCCGCGGCTGGCTGGCGCTCGCGGCACTGCTCGGCCTCGTCGCGATGCACGGGCTGAGCATGCACGGAGCAGGCGCCACCGAGACGTCGATGGTGGGTGCCCACGCCGGGCACGAGATGTCGGGCTCTCTTACCGCCGCCGCCGGCGACCCCAGCCCCGGCAGTCGCGGCGATCCCGGACAGGGCCACCACCACCTGATGCTGATGGGCCTGTGCCTCGCCGTGCTCGCCGGGGCCGCGACGGCGTACGCGCTCCTGCGCCGGCGGCTGCGTGGGGGCTGGACACCGAGGTTGGTCTCGTACGCCGCGTGGGCGGCCGCCCCGGCGGCGCGTCGGTTCCGCGACCCACCCTGCCTCTACCGGCTGTCGGTCCAGCGCTGCTGAGGGGCCGACCCCGTCGCCGACCGGCGGCGGTGGTCCGTCCTGCCCTCACACGCCCACCCGCACCTCACCTCGAACCTCAGGAGTACACATGCTGCACCGACCCCGGAGCCGCGCCCTCGTGGCCGCTCTCGCCCTGACCTTCACCTTGACCGCCTGCGGCGGCGACCCCGACCCCGCGACCACGTCTGCTCCCGACGCGGCCCAGACCGCGGCCAACGGTGACGTCTTCACCGACGCCGACGTGAGCTTCGCGACCGAGATGATCCCGCACCACGCCCAGGCCCTCCAGATGGTCGACCTGACCGTCGGTCGCGACCTCGACCCTGCCGTCGCCACCCTCGCCGAGGACATCCGCGCCGCGCAGGGGCCGGAGATCGAGCAGCTCGTCGACTGGTTGACCGCCTGGGACGAGAAGATCCCCGAGACCGCCCGTGACCACGCCAACGCCGAGGGCGGCACCGGGATGGACGACATGGACGACATGGACGACATGGACATGCCCGGGATGATGTCGGGCGCCGAGCTCGACGACCTGGCCGCGCTGGAGGGCCGCGACTTCGAGCAGCGGTGGCTGGAGATGATGGTCGAGCACCACAACGGAGCGATCGAGATGGCGCAGGCCGAGCAGGCCGACGGCCGCTTCGCACCGGCGGTCGAGCTCGCCGGGTCCATCGCCGACGGGCAGGCCGCGCAGGTGACCGAGATGGAAGGGCTGCTCGGGTCCTAGCCTGGGGGGTGCCCGACCCCGTCGACCACACGCCGGTCGTCTACGCCTGCGACGTCGAGGACAACCGGCGCTGGTCCGGCATCGTCGCTGCGCGACGGCGACCTCGTGGTGTCGGCCCGCTCCAAGCACGGCACCACCTGGAGGCAGCAGATCCGTGCGCTGCTGGTGCTCGGCGACCCTGACCTGCCCGCGCCGCTGGGGTGGCTCTCGCCCTGGATGGACTGGCGGGTCGAGCCGCTCGACGACCTGCGCGCGGCTGGCGGCGCAGCCCCACCGGCGGATCCTCAAGACCCAAACGCCGCTGGACGGGCTGCTGCGGTGACTCAGCCCGCAGGTCGCTCCCACGAGGGCGGCTCCGTCCGCCGAGACGCCGACGACGCGGGCGGTCGTCGCCGAGAGGTCAGCCGAGCGCGGAGACGGCGTACGCCGCCAGGCCGAGCGCGGCGCAGATCCCCAGCGTCCGCAGCGGGCTCCAGCCCCGGGCGCGCAGTAGGTAGAGCGCGACGCCCGTGAGCCCGAAAGCGAAGGGATCCCAGCTGGCCGGCACCGGCATCTCGACGTCGAGACCGCCCCACGCCACCTCGCGGGTGTCGTCGAAGAGCGTGTGCAGCGCGAAGTAGACCGCGAGGTTGGCGATCACCCCCACCACGGCGGCGGTGATGCCCGTGAGGGCGGCGGTGAGGTGCTGGTTGTGCCGCAGCCGCTCGACGTACGGCGCCCCGAGGAGCACGAACAAGAAGCAGGGCACGAACGTCACCCAGGTGACCAGCAGCGACGCGAGCACAGCCGCCACCCACGGGTCGAGCGGGCCGGGCGCGCGGTAGGCACCGACGAACGCGACGAACTGGACCACCATGATCAGCGGCCCCGGGGTGCTCTCGGTGAGGGCGAGCCCGCGCACCATCTCGCCGGGAGCCAGCCAGCCGTAGACCTGCACCGCCTGCTGGGCGACGTAGGCCAGGACCGCGTAGGCGCCACCGAAGGTGACGACGGCCGCGCCCGAGAAGAAGAGCCCCTGGTCGAGGAGGACCGGGGTGGCGGGCAGCAGCGTGGCCGCCGCCAGGATCGGCGTCCCCCACAGGGCCAGGCCGACCCCGAGGACGCTCAGCGAGCGCCGGCGGCTCGGGCGGGCGTGGTGGAGGTCCTCGTCGCTGATCACCGGCTCCGGCCCGTCGTCGGAGCCGTGTCCCGGTGGGGCCAGCAGCGCCGGGTAGCGCCGGGCCAGCAGCCAGCCCAGCAGTCCGGCGGCGAGGACCACCGCTGGGAACGGCACACCCAGCAGCGTCAGGGAGAGGAACGCCGCGACGGCGATGCCGAGAAGGGCCGGGTGGGTCAGCGCCCGTGAGGCGACCCGGCGCACCGCGTGCACCACGATCGCGATCACCGCGGGACCCACGCCGGCGAAGATCGCGGTGACCAGGCCGGTCTCGCCGAAACGCACGTAGACCGCGGAGAGCACCAGCAGGGCCAGCATCCCCGGCAACACGAAGAGGCCGCCGGCGATCAGGCCGCCGCGGGTGCCGTTGAGCAGCCAGCCGGTGTAGATCGCCAGCTGTTGGGCCTCGGGACCGGGCAGCAGCATGCAGTAGTTGAGGGCGTGCAGGAAGCGGCGCTGGCCGATCCAGCGCTTCTCGTCGACCAGGTGGTGCTGCATCACCGCGATCTGGCCGGCTGGTCCGCCGAAGGTCTGCAGCGAGATGGCGAACCAGGTCCGGGTCGCCTCCCGTAGCGAGATGGCGTCGCGGCGAGGAGCCGGGTCCGTCGCGGTCATGGGGGAAGCATCCCCCGAGTCGACACGGCAGCGCGAGCGAGGCGACGAGCCGCCGACTCCGGCCGACGTCGGTCAGTCAGGAGTCGGAGCCGGCGGCCCCGGCGTCGCGGCGGGCCTCCTCGATGTCGAGCTCCTTCACGGCCGTGATGAGCTCACCGAGCGCGCTGGCGGGCAGCGCACCGGGCTGGGAGAACACCAGCGTGCCGTCCTTGAAGGCCATCAGGGTCGGGACCGAGGTGATCTGCGCGGTCGCGGCAAGTGCCTGCTCGGCCTCGGTGTCGACCTTGCCGAACACGATGTCGGGATGCTCCTCGGAGGCCTTCTCGAAGATCGGGCCGAACTGACGGCACGGGCCGCACCAGGCTGCCCAGAAGTCCACCAGCACGATGTCGTGCTCGCGGACGGTGCTCTCGAAGTCCGTGGCACCCAACGTCACGGTCGTCATGACCGCCTCCTCCGCTTTCGGCGAGCCCGCGCGGACCCACCCTCAGGATAGCGATACCCCCAGGGGTATTCAAACCTCGTGGCCGGGTCAGTACGCCGCCAGGAGCGCTCCGACGACGCCCACCAGCGCCGCCAGGCACCGCAGCCGGTCCGCTCGCAGGAGCCGACGCACCAGGGCGTCGTCGCGTCCCCGGCCGAGCCGACCGTGGGTCGGGGCCGCTGAGGTCGCCGTCACGGCGACGGCAGCGAGGGTGCCGACCAGGGCGGTCAGCGTGCCACCCGACGGCGCGACCAGGACCGCCCCGACCCCGGTGACCAGCGCGGCGCCGTACACGAGGCCGACGAGGGGGGCGATCCGGCGGGAGTGGGCGTCGTGGGCGGGGGTCCAGTCCGCGGCCGGCACGCTCGCCAGCGCCGGGTAGACCACCATCGTGACGGTGAGCTGGAAGCCCGCGTGCAGCGCGGTCGCGGCCAGCAGGGCGAGGATCCAGTCGGCGTCTGCCATGACCGCAGGCTAGGGGTACTGCGTGACTGCGCTCCGTGGTGGTGGGTACGGTCAGGGCACCCGATCCCGAGGAGCCGAGATGGCCGAGGACACCCAGCTGCTGGCGCAGCGCGTCGACAAGCAGCAGCACAAGCTCGAGCAGGCCGCGGCCGTGGTCACGATGACCCGTGAGCGGCTCGACCGCGCCGTGGCGGTCGAGGAGGAGTCGGGACGGGAGTGGGAGGCGCTGGCGGCCTCGGCCAAGGAGGCCCGCCAGACCGCCAAGCGGCTGCGGCGCGAGGCCGAGGAGGCCCAGGCCCGTGGGATCGCGGCCAGGCACGACCGCCAGGGCGCCGAGCAGGAGATCGAGCAGCACGAGAAGCAGCACGCGAAGCGCCAGCGCAAGCTGGGCAAGGCCGAGGCGGCGCTCGCGGCGGCGCAGGCCACCGAGCGGGTCGCCGCGACGAAGGCACCCGCCAAGAAGACACCGGCGAAGAAGGCACCCGTCAAGCGGGCGCCGGCCACGAAGGCACCCGCCAAGCGGGCGCCGGCCAAGCGGGCGCCCGCGAGCACCAGGACCGCGACGAAGGCCACCGCCACGAAGGCGACGGCGGCGAAGACCCCAGCACGCCGGCCCCGGCGTACGACCTGACCCTGTCCTGACCCGTCCGACCCCCTCGGGACCCTGCCAAAGGTGGAGAGCATGTTGCAGCGACGAATCGGAGACCGCACCGTCAGCGCGATCGGCCTGGGCGGCATGCCCATGTCGGTGCGTGACCACAACGACGAGGCGCTCGGGATCACCACGATCCGGACAGCCCTGGACGCCGGGGTGACCCTGATCGACACCGCCGACGCCTACTCCCAGGGCCAGGACGACTTCGGCCACAACGAGGTCCTCATCGCCAAGGCCCTGCGCGAGCACGGGGCCGGTCCCGGCGACGTGCTCGTCGCCACCAAGGGGGGCCACACCCGCCGCGGTGGCGCCTGGGAGCTCGACGGCCGTCCGGAGTACCTCCGCGAGGCCTGCCTCGCCTCGCTCCAGCGGCTCGGCGTCGACCAGATCGGGCTCTACCAGCACCACCGGCCCGACCCGTCCGTGCCGTACGACGAGACGATGGGCGGCCTCAAGGCCCTCCTCGACGAGGGCCTGATCGCGCAGGCCGGCATCTCCAACGCCGACCCGGAGCAGATCCGCCAGGCCCGCCAGATCCTGGGTGACGGCCTGACGGCGGTGCAGAACCAGTTCTCGCCCGCCTTCCGCTCCTCCGAGCCCGAGATCCACGTCTGCGCCGAGCTCGGCCTGGCGTTCCTGGCCTGGAGCCCGCTGGGCGGCATGGGCAAGGCCGCCGACCTCGGCGGCTCGTGGGACGCGTTCGCGAGGGTCGCCGAGAAGCACGGCGTCAGTCCTCAGCAGGTCTGCCTGGCCTGGGAGCTGTCTCTGTCCGACGCCGTGGTGCCGATCCCGGGCGCCAGCCGTCCCGAATCGGTGCTCGACTCCGTGGCGGCCGCGGACCTCACGCTCGACGACGAGGATCTCGCGACGCTCCACCGCTGACCGGAGGCGGTGGGGTGTGCGAGGGTCGGCCCCATGACCGCCACCTCGTCGTCGTTCACCTCCCCGGTCGACGGGACCTCGCTGGCCACCTTCTCCTGGGAGGAGGTCGCCGAGCCGCGCGGCATCGTGCAGATCGCGCACGGCATCGCCGAGCACGCTCTGCGCTACGACCGACTGGCGAAGTCGTTGACGGCCGCGGGCTACCGCGTCCACGCGAACGACCACCGCGGCCACGGCCGGAGCGTGACGTCGGCGGCAGGGCTCGGCCACTTCGGTGAGCCCGGGTTCCCGGGTCTGGTCGCGGACGTCGCGGCCTACGGACACCGGCTCGTCGACGGCGCTGAGGGTCTGCCGGTCTTCCTGATCGGCCACTCGATGGGGTCGTTCGCCGCGCAGGCCGTGATCGTGGACCACCCCGATCTGTACGCCGGTGCGGTGCTCTCCGGCTCGACCGCCCTCGACGTGCTGGCGCAGGGGATGGCGGCGGCGGACGGGCCGGCGGGACTGGAGGCGTTCAACGCGGGGTTCGAGCACCGCACCGGCTACGAGTGGCTCTCGCGCGACGAGGCCGAGGTCGACCGCTACGTCGCCGACGCGCTGGCGGGTTTCGACCTGCCTGACGACGCGGTCCCGGCGCTCTTCGGCGTCGCGCCGCGTCTCGCCGAACCGACCGTGCTCGCCGGGATCCGCAGCGACCTGCCGTTGCTACTGGTCTCCGGCTCAGACGACCCGCTGGCAGGCGGTGGCCGGCTGGTCGAGCTGCTGGGCCAGCGCTACCAGCAGGCAGGAGTCCTCGACGTGAGGATCACCATCTACCCGGGTGCGCGGCACGAGATCTTCAACGAGACCAACCGCGACGAGGTCACCGCCGACGTGGTGGCCTGGCTGCACGCCCACGACTGAGTGTGCGCCGCGCCGCGGAGGTGCGCTGTCGGCTCACCGCGTAGCCCGGCCGCCGGTCGGGGCGGGGGTGCGGCGATGATGAGGTGAGATGACCGTTCCTCCGCGCAGACGCCACCTGATGGATCCCGACCACCTGCCGCCCCGCAGCCGTGCGGAGTCGGCGTCCCTCACGCGCGTCCAGCACTGGGTGATGTCGACCCTGGTGGCCAGCCTGATCCTCCACCTGGCGGCCGGCCTGGTGATCGGCGCCTACGTCAGCGACCGGCCCGACGCGCGGGTCGGCCTCGTCGTCATCGCCGGGATCCTGGGGTTCATCGCAATGGTCGCCGTCCTGGTGATCCACCAGGTGTCGCTGCCCAGCTGGTGGCTGGTGCTCGGTGTCGTCCCCGGGATCGTCGGGGCCCTGGTCGTCTTCGCCTGACCTGGTCTGACGTGGCTGCCGGCCCTACGCTGGAGGGTCAGCCGTCGACGAAGGAGTCCTCGCATGCGCACGACCCATCTGTCTGCCCCACGTGCCGCCCGCCTCGCGCTGACCGCACTCCTCACCGCCGGCCTGGTCGCCGCCTCCGCACCCGGGCCGGTGCTGGCCGCCCCGGAGCCGGGTGGGTCCGCGCCGTTCCCCGCCGTGCTCGACCTGCCCGACGGCTTCCGGCCCGAGGGCATCGCGATCGGCCCCGGCCCCACGGCGTACTTCGGGAGCCTGGCCAACGGTGACATCTACGAGATCGCGCTCCGCACCGGGGAGGGCAAGATCATCAGCCAGGGTCCAGTTCCCGTCTCCCCCTCGGTGGGGTTGAAGTCCGACAAGCGCGGCCGGCTGTTCGTCGCCGGTGGCAACGCGGGCACCGCCCGCGTGGTCGACATCGAGTCGGGCGCGATCCTACGGTCCTACCAGCTCACCACGGCCACCAGCTTCGTCAACGACGTGGTGCTCACCCGCAAGGCCGCCTGGTTCACCGACTCCGCGCAGGCGCAGCTCTACAAGCTGCCGCTCGGCCCCGACGGCGCGCTGCCCGACGCCAACGAGATCGTCACCCTCCCGTTGACGGGCGAATGGGTGCAGGGGGCCGGTTTCGGCGCCAACGGCATCACCGCCACCCCCGACGGCAAGGCGCTCCTGGTGATCAACTCGACCTCCGGCCTGCTCTACCGCGTCGACCGCACGACCGGCGCCGCGACCGAGGTCGACCTCGACACCTCGCTGGTCAACGGTGACGGCCTGCTGCTGCGCAACCACACGCTGTACGCCGTGCAGAACCAGCTCAACAAGGTCGCGGTCGTCCGGCTCGACCCGCGCGGCACGTCTGGCACCTTGACGCGGACCATCACGTCGGCGCAGTTCGACGTGCCGACGACGGTGGCCCGCTTCGGCAACCGCCTCTACCTTCCCAACGCGCGGTTCACCACCACGCCGACCCCGACGACGCCCTACACGGTCACGCAGGTGTCCGCGCACTGAGGCCGATGGGTGGCCCGACTCTCCGCCGCCGTTGCGCCGACTCTGGTCGGCGTCGGCGATCAGGTCTAGCGTCAGCAGGACCGACCGACAGGAGGGCCACCATGGCCACGCTCAACCCGTACCTCGCCTTCGACGGCAACGCCCGCGACGCGATGGAGTTCTACCGTGACGTCTTCGGGGGCGAGCTCAACATCATGACCTTCGGCGACATGGGCACCGAAGGGGACCAGGCGGCGAAGGTCATGCACGCCCAGCTCGACGGCGGACCGCACGGCTTCACCCTGATGGGCTCCGACATGCCGCCCGGCCAGGACCTCCGACCGGGCAACCAGGTCTCGGTGAGCCTCAGCGGTGACCAGTCCGATGGGCTGCGCGGCTACTGGGACCGGCTCAGTGACGGCGGGACCGTGATGACGTCCCTGGAGAAGCAGATGTGGGGCGACGAGTTCGGCATGTGCGCCGACCGCTTCGGCATCGCCTGGCTCGTGAACATCGCCGCTCCGCAGGCGTGACCCGATGAGCGACCCGAGCATCGTGCCCGGGGTGGCCCCGTCGGGCACGGGCTGCGCCGAGTGCCTGGCGGCCGGTGGCTGGTGGGTGCACCTGCGCCGCTGCGCGGCATGCGGGCACGTGGGCTGCTGCGACTCCTCCCCCGGACAGCACGCCACCGCCCACTTCCGCGGCAGCGGGCACCGGGTCGTGCAGAGCTTCGAGCCCGGCGAGGACTGGTTCTGGGACTACGTCGGCGACGAGGTCGCCGAGGGGCCACGGTTGGCCGACCCGCAGAGTCACCCCGACGACCAGCCCGTGCCCGGACCGACCGGTGCCGTGCCCGCCGACTGGCGCGACCACGTCCACTGAGCCCCGCCCGGGCGGGGCTCGGTCAGTGTCGGTGGTTGAGCTTCACGTCCACCCAGACCAGGCGGTGGTCGCTCGTCGGGAACGGGAAGGTCCCGGTGAGGTAGTAGTACGGGTCGGCCTTGACGGGCCAGAAGACCTCCGAGGCGAGCACCTTCAGGCCCTTGCGCGGTAGCACGTAGTCAACCCGCAGGTTGCCCGGTGCCGGGTTGTCGTTGAAGTCGGCGGTGTCCTGCTCGACCAGGCCGGCGTGGGTGAGGTTGGCGCCGGCCTGGAGGGCGGCCGCCTCGACGGCACCCTCGCTGGTCGGGGCGCGCCGGGTGTCGATGCGCGGGTGGTCGAGCAGCTGGAGGATCGCGTCGTCGACGGAGTCGCCGTCGACGGGATCGGCGTTCTGGTCGCCGGCGATCACGAACTTCGCGCCGCGGTGCAGGCCGCCCGCCACGCCCTCGTCGTCGTAGAGGTACGACGCGGTCGGCTGGTTGCCGATGTAGTCGGCCCAGAACCGGATCTCGTCGTGGTTGCGCAGCCCGTTGCGGTCCTCGGCACCGTCGAAGGTCGGCGGCGTCGGGTGGGAGACCAGGAAGTGCACGGTCTTGTTCTTCGCCAGCTCGATCGGCACGTCCCAGTGCGACTTGCTGGAGAGCCGGAAGACGGCCAGCTCCTCGGGGGAGTACCAGTCGGCGGGCTCCGGTGTGGCCGGGTCGTCGGGCAGCAGCGCGCCGGGCATGTCCTTCCACAAGAAGCGCTGGAAGGTGCGGACGTCGTCGGTGGCGATGGGGTACTTCGAGTAGACGACCATGCCGTACTGGCCGACGAAGTCGCCGAAGCCGAAGGCGTCGTTGCCGTACCTCAGGGTTCCCGGCGCGCTGACCACGCCGTCGTTGTCGAGGTCGAAGCCGCTCGGTACCCCGGTGTTGCTCGGCGCTACGTAGTAGTACGGGTAGTCGGCGGCGGGGGCACCGTGCTGCGACACCGCGAGGTAGTTGTCGCGGAACAGCTCGGCGGCCTGGCCGCCGGGGTAGTAGTCGAACTCGTTGACGAGGAGCACGTCGGGCGCGCTGCGCTGGATCGTCTCGGCGACGTTGCGGGCCTGCACGTTGCTGCCCGAGGACAGGTCGGTAAGCAGCTGACCGGCCGTGGTGCGGTTGAGGGAGGCGTTGAACGTCGCGAACCGGACGTCCTTGCCGACCCTGTTCTTGTTCCGGTCCTTGCCCTGGTCGCCGTGCTTGTCCTTCTTCGGCTTCGTGGGCTTGGCGTGCGCCGCGCCGCTCTGGTCGGACCCGGCCGACGCGGTGGGCAGGGCGGTGGTGAGGCCCAGCGCGAGACAGGCGAGGGCGGCGGTGGCGACGGCGGCGGCACGAGTCGCGGGGGGACGGCTCCAGGTGGTCATGGAGGGCACGATAGCTCTCGGACGGACAACGTCACCACGATCGAGGGGAGCGAGGGGTGGCCGCCGGGTGAAATCTCAACGCCTCGCCTGGGCACTGCGCCACTCGTCGGCGAGCAGGGCGTAGCCCAGCCCGTCCAACCACTCACCCGAGCGGTGCAGCGACTCGCGCACGGCGTGCAGCTCGCGCCGCATGCCGAGCCGCTCCATCAGCCGCCACGAGGCGGTGTTGTCGGCGAAGCAGCTGGCGACGACGCGGCGCAGCCCGAGACCGTCGAAGCAGATCCCCAGCACCCCGACGGCAGCCTCGGTGCCCAGCCCCCGGCCCTGGTACGCCGGGTCGAGGCACCACCCGACCTCGGCCTGCACCCCGGCCGCCTGCTCTCTCACCTCCGTCTGCGACCAGGCGTCCTCGACGGCGATCATCAGGTCGCCGACCACGCGGGCGTCCAGCTCGGCCACCAGCGTCTTGGCCAACCGCTCCTCCTGGGCGAAGGCGCCGGCCCACGCCTCCCGCTGGGTGGGCTGGGAGGTCATCCACGCCGAGACCTCCGGGAGCCGCCGGTAGGCGAAGACGGCGTCGGCGTCCTCGGGCACGGCCGGCCGGAGCTGCAGGCGCGCGGTGCGCACGGGCCAGGCGATGTCGGCGATGCTGGGTGCCATGGACGACATCGTGACGGACCTCCCCGGCGGGCGCACCCCGGTTCCGGGCACCACCCGGCTGGCGGCGTACAACGTGGAGAACATGTTCGACCGGCCGACGGCGATGAACAACGAGGACTGGGCCCGGGGTGCCGAGGTGCTGGCCGCGCACGCGCGCGTCAACGAGCTGGTGCAGCGGGAGGAGTACGACGACACCACCCGCGCCGAGCTTCTCGAGCAGCTCGCGATCCTCGGCCTGCTGAGGGTGGACGCGAGCGAGTTCGCGATCCTGCGCAAGATCCGCGGCCGCTTCCTGACCCGCCACCGCGACGGCACCACCGACGTGGTGGCCGGCGGGCGCGCCGACTGGGTGGGCTGGGTGGAGCTGGCCACCGAAGCGGTGAGCGAGCTGGCCACCACGCACACCGCGATGGTGATGCGTGACGTCGGTGCCGACGTGCTGGGGGTGGTGGAGGCGGAGTCGCGCCCCGTGCTCGAGATGTTCTCCACCGTGCTGCTGCGGCAGGTCGGGTGGACGCCGTACGACGAGGTGCTGCTCGTCGACGGCAACGACCCCCGCGGCATCGATGTGGGAGTGATGGCGAGGTCCGGCCACACCGTCACCGACATCCGGACCCACGTCTACGACCGCGACGACCAGGGCGTCGTCTTCTCCCGCGACTGCGCGGAGTACCACCTGCGCACCCCGACAGGTGAGACGCTCGTGGTGCTGGTCAACCACTTCAAGTCCAAGGGTTACAGCACCCCCGGCGACCCCTTGGGTGCCGAGCGGCGGCGGCGGCAGGCCGCCCGGGTGGCCGCGATCCACGACGCCCTGGTGGCCGAGGGCCACGAGCACGTGGCGGTCGTGGGCGACCTGAACGACAGCCCCGACAGCGAGGCTTTGGCACCACTCCTGAGCGGGACGACGCTGCGTGACATCAGCGAGCACCCGGAGTTCGACTGGGGACCGCGCCGGGGCACGTTCGGCGGCGGCAACGAATCCGACAAGATCGACTACGTGCTGCTCTCCCCGTCCCTCTTCGCCCGCGCGACCGGCGGCGGCGTGTGGCGCAAGGGCGTCTGGCGCGGCCCGCGGACCCGCGACCCCTGGGAGGTCTACGAGACACTGACCGACGAGGTCGACCAAGCCTCCGACCACGCCGCGATCTACGCCGACCTCGCCTGGTAGGCGCAACCGCTGGTCGAGGTGCGAGCGAAGCAAGTCTCGAAACCCATCGCAGCACCCTACGAGCGAGATCGGAAACCCCTGTGGAGTAGTGGTTCTGGGTTGGTGGGACTGTCGGTGGGCAGTGCTTGACTGGGGTCATGTCCGAAGACGCCCGCACCCACGGTCCGCGGCACCGTGTCGCGGTCTTCGTGGCGTCCGCGCACACGGATCTGATCGGTCTGGCCGACGTGCCGGTGTGGTCGATGGGCCCGGCCGAGACGGCGTCGACGTTGGTGGGGTTGACCCGGTTGAGGGCGCAGGTCGCCGAGCTCGAGCTCCGCGTCGCCGCCCACGCCCGGGCCACCGAGGTCGGGCTGTCGCAGGGTGCGACGAGTACGGCGAATTGGTGGTCCCACCACACGAACCTGACCCGCGCCGAGGCCCACCGCCTCACAAGGTTGGCGTCGCGGTTGAGTGAGGCCCGTGAACCGGTCCGGCACGCGCTGGCTGCGGGTGAGGTGCTGGCCGACCAGGCGACGGTGATCGTGGACGCCATCGACGCGCTGCCCGCCGACCTGGCCGACCCCGGTGTCGTGGCCGAAGCCGAAGCTCTGCTGCTGGCCCAGGCCGCCGACCACGACGCGAAGGCGTTGTGGGTGCTGGGGCGGCGGGTCCTCGACGTGGTGGCCCCCGAGGTCGGGGAGGCCCACGAAGCCCGACAACTGGAACGGGAGGAGGCCGACGCCCGCGCGACGGCGTCGCTGTCGATGGTCGAGGACGGCCACGGGCAATGTCACGGCCGGTTCACCATCCCCTCCCTGCACGG
>JBDSLK010000166.1:0-9056 GCA_039916425.1 Nocardioides sp. | reverse complement strand
TCAAGAAGTGGCTGGCGCCGATCCTGCGCAACCTCGCCGACACCCCCGAGCGGATGGCCGAGCTCGACGTCAACGAGGGCATCGTGCCGCTCATCGAGATGCGCTTCCCGCCGCCCGGCACGCTGCTGACGCCGGTCTTTCCCGCACCGACCAACGCGCGCACCTTCGTGATCCTGCGGCTGCTCGGCGTGCTCTCCGGTGTGGTGGCCAAGGCCGTCGACGGCAAGATGCCCGCCGACCAGGAGACGATCCGCTACACCGGCGTCTACGGCGACGACCTCGAGGGCCGGGCCTACCTGATGCGAGAGGTGCTGGGCGGCGGCTCCGGCGGCCGCTACTACGCCGACGGCGAGGACACCATCCACGTCGTGCCCGACTCGCGGAACCTGCCGTCGGAGTTCACCGAGGCGCGCTTCCCGTTCCGGGTGGAGTCGCTGTCGCTGGCCATGGACTCGGGCGGAGCCGGCCAGTTCCGCGGCGGTCTGGGCTACGACAAGCAGATCCGGATGCTCGAGGACGCCCACTTCATGTCGATCGCCGACCGGTCGATCCTGGCCTGCTGGGGTGTCAAGGGCGGGCTCGCCGGGCAGTCCTTCAGCGTCACCATCGACCCGGGCGGCCCGGCCGAACGGGACGTCGACGCGCTCGCCGACGCCGAGCCCGTGCGGGCCGGCGAGGTGATCCGGATCCGCACCACCGGGGGTGGCGGTTGGGGCGACCCGCTCGCGCGCGACCCCGCGTCCGTGGTCCGCGACGTCGTGTGGCGCAAGGTGTCGGCGCACGCCGCGCTGACGTCGTACGGCGTGGTGCTGACCGGCTCGGTCGACGACGGCACCCTGGCCTGCGACGCCGATGCGACCGCCGCCGAGCGCGCGGCCCGACCGGCCGCGAGCGAGGCGTTCTTCGACCGCGGACCCGGTTACGCCCGCCTCGCCGACGGAGCCACCTACGCCGCCGTCGACCTGCTCTGACCTCGACCGGCCCGGCCGGGTGGAGCCCGGCACAGAAATGAAGCAGAGATGAACAGTGGCGCTGGACTCCCCCCGGAACCCAACGCCACTGATTGACAATCATACAACCCCGATATTCACACACAGGCGTCCGAAATGTGTGAAGGTTGCCGCCAGGTGTGTGACCGGGGGGTGTAACACCGATGCGCAATGCGACATCGCAGGGGACGCCTGCGCCTTTTCCCGACGCCTTGCGGGCGGCGATCGCCCAGCGCGGCGTCAGCCTGGAGTGGCTGCGCGGGAGGTTGACCGAGCTCGGCACGCCCGTGAGCGTGGCGACGCTGAGCTATTGGCGGTCCGGCCGGAGCCAGCCCGAGCACCAGACGTCCCTCGACGCGCTCGGCACGCTGGAGGAGTTGCTCTACCTGCCGACCGGTCACCTGCGATCACGGCTGCGGCCCTCGCGCCGACCCGGTCCGCGGCGCGGGTCGAAGAGTCTCGGCGAGCTCATGGGCGGCTCGGACTCCGTCCGACGGGCACTGCGAGCCCTCGACTACGACCCCGACGACTACGAGTCGATGGTCGAGACCAGCACCCAGGTGACCCTCGACGTCGATGCCCAGGGGCTCGGCCGCTCCGCCGTCACCCGCACTGTCTGGAAGGCGCTGCGCGACGGCGCCCAGGGCCAGCCCTTCGTCTTCCGGATGGAGGATGACTCGGGCTCCGTCCCCGAGTTCCGGGCGATCAGCGGCTGCTCGATCGGCAAGTCCCACGTCGACCTCGACACCGGCACCTTCGCCACCGAGGTGCTCCTCGAGCGCCCGTTGACGATCGGGGAGACCGCGATCTCCGAGCACGAGGTGGTCGTGCCCGTCGACGCCACCCCCGACACGTTCTTCGAGATCTACCTGACCCGTCGGGTGTCCCAGGCGATGCTGTGGATCCGGTTCGACGCCGACCGGCTGCCGGTCCACTGCTGGGCCTACACCGACGACGCCCGCACGCGGGCCACCCACGTCCTCTCGCTGCGCGGCTCGACATCGGCCCACCACGTGGTGCGCAACGTCGGCCCCGGCAAGGTGGGTATCCACTGGCGCTGGTGACGCCCTAGGCTCGTAGGCATGCGGATCGCGGCCGCCGGGCGGCGACTGGCAAGCATTGACAGCACCCGGTCGACTGGTTGGCCGATCCTGCCCGTGCCGCCGCCGGTCGGGGTCACTAGGTTCAGGCCATGAGGGTCCTGCTCGCACTCGGCGGCAACGCCATGACCGACGCGCAGGGCCGCGCCCGCGTGGAAGACCAGGTCGCCGCCGCCCGGGTCGCCATGTCGGCCGTGGCCGACCTGCTGACCCGCCCCGACCCGGTGGACGTGGTCATCACCCACGGCAACGGTCCCCAGGTCGGCAACCTGCTGGTCAAGAACGAGCTCGCGGCGGCCGTCGTACCCCCCGTGCCGCTGGACTGGTGCGGCGCCCAGACGCAGGCGACCCTCGGCAACGTGCTGCTCAACGCCCTGGACGACGCCCTCCACGCCCGGGGGGCCACCCGCCCCACCGCGGCGCTCGTCACCCGCACCCTGGTCGACCCGCACGACCCCGGCTTCGCGGTGCCGACCAAGCCGATCGGCCGCTACCTCGACGCCGTCGAGGCGGCGACCATGATGGAGCACGGGGAGGTCTGGCAGGACCGGGGCGAGAAGGGCTGGCGGCGCGTGGTCGCCTCGCCCGCCCCGCTGGAGATCATCGACGCCCCGGCGGTGCTGGCCCTGGTCGAGGCCGGCTTCGTGGTGGTGGCCGCAGGCGGTGGCGGCATCCCGACGGTGCGCGAGGAGGACGGCTACCGCGGGGTGGAGGCCGTCATCGACAAGGACCTCAGCGCTGCCCTGCTCGCCCGCACCGTCGACGCCGACGTGCTCGTCATCGCCACCGACGTGTCGCACGCGGTGCTCGGGTTCGGCACCCCGCAGGCCACCCCGGTCGGCCGCGTCGACGTGACCACGATGAGCGGGTACGCCGACGCCGGCCACTTCGCCAGCGGCTCCATGGGACCCAAGGTGGAGGCAGCGCTGCGGTTCGTGCGCGCCACCGGCCGACCCGCCGTCATCACCGATCTCGACAGCATCGTCGACGCCGTGGCCGGCTCCGGCGGCACCGTCGTCGTGCCCGACTGACCCCCACCCCGAAAGGAACCATCGCGATGTCCTCACGACCGCCCGCCATCGAGGTCCGCAAGGTCCCGATCCACTCCGTCGCCGACGCCTCCGAGCTGGCGAAGCTCATCGACGACGGCGTGATGGCCGCCGAGCGCGTCATCGCCATCATCGGCAAGACCGAGGGCAACGGTGGCGTCAACGACTACACCCGGATCATCTCCGACCGGGCCTTCCGCGAGGTGCTCGTCGCCAAGGGGGCACCGGCCGACCAGGTCAAGCAGGTCCCGATCGTCTGGTCGGGCGGCACCGACGGCGTGATCAGCCCGCACGCCACCATCTTCGCCACGGTCCCCGAGAGTGACGTGGAGCCGACCGACGAGCCCCGGCTGACCGTCGGTTTCGCGATGAGCGAGGTGCTGCTGCCCGAGGACATCGGCCGGGTCGCGATGGTGTCCAAGGTCGCCGACGCGGTCACGGTCGCGATGGAGCGGGCCGGGATCACCGACGTCGCCGACGTGCACTACGTGCAGACCAAGACCCCGCTGCTGACGGTGCACACCATCCGTGACGCGAAGTCGCGCGGCAAGACCGTGTGGACCGAGCACACCCACGAGTCGATGGATCTCTCCAACGGGTGCACGGCCCTCGGCGTCGCGGTCGCCCTCGGCGAGATCGAGATGCCCGGCGACGACGACGTGATGCACAACCGGTCGCTGTTCTCGTCGGTCGCGTCGTGCTCCTCGGGCGTCGAGCTCGACCAGGCGCAGGTGGTCGTGGTCGGCAACGCGGCGGGCGTTGGCGGGCGCTACCGGGTCGGTCACGCGGTGATGAAGGACGCCCTCGACGCCGACGGCATCTGGGACGCGATCCGCTCGGCCGGTCTCGACCTGCCCGAGCGACCGCGCACCGAGGACCTCGACGGCCGGCTGGTCAACGTCTTCCTCAAGTGCGAGGTGTCGCAGGACGGCCAGGTCCGCGGCCGCCGCAACGCGATGCTGGACGACTCCGACGTGCACTGGCACCGTCAGATCAAGGCGGCTGTCGGGGGCGTCACGGCCGCTGTCACCGGCGACCCGGCGGTGTTCGTCTCGGTGTCGGCGGCTCACCAGGGCCCCGACGGTGGCGGCCCGGTGGCGGCGATCGTCGATCTCGGCTGACCCTCAGGACGGCCAGTCCGCCAGGGTGTCGAGGAACTTCTTGCGGACCGCGGCGACGTGGCGGTCCAGGCCCTTGACCGTCCACCGTGCGGTGTTGATCGGGGGGAGCACCGCGACGTCCAGCACGCCAGAGGAGATCAGCACCCCGCGCGGCGCCATCAGCTCGCCGGCGTTGCGGATCACGATCGGCACCATCGGCACGCCGGCCTGCATCGCGACGTGGAAGGCGCCCTTCTTGAAGGGCAGCAGCTTGGGCGTGGGGGACCGGGTGCCCTCGGGTGACATCACCAGGGAGCGGCCGTTGCGCAGGCTCTCGACGGCCGGAGCCAACGCGGCCCTCGCCTTGGTGCTGTCGGCCCGGTCGACGTAGGCGATCTCGGCCAACCACCCCATCGGCGCGAACATCGGGTCCGTAGCGAGCTCCTTCTTGGCGACCCCGGTGAAGTCGTGGCGCAGCAGCGAGGCCAGCACCGGCACATCGAGCTGGCTCTGGTGGTTGAAGACGAAGACGGCCGGCCGGGAGCGCCACAGGTTGTCCTCGCCGAACACGTTGATCGAGACGCCGGCCGCGGCGAGCGACAGCTCGGAGGCGATCGAGGCGGCCACCGTGAGTGCCGTACGACGGTCGCGGTTGACCAGCCCCAACCCGAGCCCGGCGGCGACCCCGATCCCGAGGCCGGCCATCGAGGCGGCCGTGCGGACCACCGTGGTCGGGGTGAGCCGGTTGACGCGGGTCAGCCGGGCGATCGGCCAGCCACGCTCCTGCGCCTCGGCGGTCAGCCCCGCGTCGGGGTTGAGCGGCCGGGGCCGGCCGACGGTCTCGAGGTAGGGGACGTCCTCGCGGCCGTTGCCGTAGGCGTAGGACTCGGTGAGGTCCACGCCGCGCGTGCCGGCGAAGTCGACGACGGCCTGCGCCTTGCCGGGACCCCACAGGATCGGACCCCGCACCCGGCCGGTGAGGATGCCGTCCTCGTCCTCGATCTCGGTGACCAGCACGTGCTCGATGTCGAGGTCCGCGGCCGCCGACGCGGCCTGCGGCCGGGTAGCCGACGAAGCCATCGCGACGGTGTGGCCGGCGCGGTGGTGGGCGGCGACGAGGCGGCGGGCGTCGGGGTAGACCCGACCGGCGATCCGGGTGCGGAACAGCTCGCGGCCGGCCTCGTCGATGTCGCCCAGGTCGCGCCCGGACAGCGACTCCAGCGCGACGTTCATCAGCTGCGACACGTCGTGGCCGCGCCGGGAGACGTTGAACGACTCGACCAGGGTGCCGACCAGCTCAAGGACCCCGACGTCGCCGCTGGTGAGCCGGTCCCGGAAGGCGATCACCCCGGAGAAGCCGTCGATCAGGGTGCCGTCGAAGTCGAAGAAGGCGCCCACGGTCGGGCCCTGCGGGCCCGCGGCAATGGCCGCGAGCAGGTCGTCGATGGTGTCGGTCTCGAGCACGCTCACTCCTCGGCGGTGCGGGTCAGCAGGGCGGACAGGGCGATCTGGCGGACCACGGCGACGGCACGGACCGCCGCGCCCAGCTCGGCGGCGAACTCCTCGCGGGCGGTGCGCAGCTCCTCGCCACCCGGGCCGAGCAGGTCACGGTTGCCGGCCAGCCGGACGGCGTTGACCATCAGGTCCTTGGAGATCGACTCCGGGCTGTGCAAGGCGTGCTGGAGCCAGCGCTGCCGGGCCACGCCCAGGCTCTCGGCGACCAGGGCGTCCTCGTCGACCGGGGCGGCCGGCTCGCGGGTGGCCAGCCGGTCGGCGAGCACCTGGTAGGCCTCCAGGAACGGCCCGACCACCCGGTGCGCGATCAGGAGCTCGGACTCGCGGATCGTGGCGGCCAGCTCGGCGGGGGTCAGGTCTCCGTCGCGCCACTGCGGCGCCGCGAGGGCGACCTCGACGCGCAGGTCCTCGTCGTACTCGTGCTTGGTGGCGAAGAAGAACTCGTACTTCAACAGGTCGCGCAGTGCCAGCGCGTGGTCCCAGGTAGCGGTGGTGACGTCGGCGTCGGCGACCGCCGAGGTCTGCACGGACGCGACCTCGGCAATGGCGCGGGTGATGAAGTAGTGCGTCACGCTGTTGCGGTAGAAGCCCGCCTCGTGGGCCCGCCCCGGACCGATCGCGAACACCGGCTCGAGCCCGCCGTCGTACTCCACGACGACGCCCTCGGCGACCAGGGTGCGCAGCGCCCGCCGCAGGCCCTCGGGCCGGCCGAGGTCGACGTCGGAGGTGAGCGGCAGCCGGCGCTGGCGTACGTAGGCCAGGAGCGGCTCGAGGATGCCCAGGGTCTCGGCCAGGGTCATCGCGCGGCCGTCGTTGTCGAGCAGGCCGAAGGTGACCAGTGCCGAGGGCGTGATCGGCGTCGCCGCGTTGATCCGGTGCGCTACCTCGAAGGCGACCCGGGGCACGAGCTCCGCGGCGTCGCCGGACCCAGCCCGGGACGCGGCCTCCTCCAGCGCCTCGCGCAGCGACAGCGTCGGCCCGAAGCGCACGTGCGCCCGGCCGCGGCGCCGCGACTGCGCCCGCGCGAAACGGACCACCCAGGCCAGGCTCTCCGGGGTCTTCGCACCCCCGCCCTCCTCGAAGGACAGCGCGGAGACCTCGTGCTGCTGGTCGTAGACGATCGAGACCGGCACGAGGAGGACGTCGGCGGCGTCGGCGCCGTTGGCGACGAACGCGTCGACGAGCCACTTCAGTACGCCCATCTTGGGCGGCCGGAGCTTGCCGGTGCGGGTGCGGCCACCCTCGAAGTACCACTCGAGGTTGGCGCGGCGGCCGAGCAGGTGGCCCAGGTAGAGCCGCAGCATCGCCGGGTAGACGGGGTCGTCGCGGGTCGAGCGACGGATGAAGATCAGCCCGGCCCGGCGGCCGAGCTCGGAGAGCGGCCACAGCGCCAGGTTGATGCCGCCCAGGACGTAGTTGGGGGTGAAGCCGTGACCGGCCAGGGCGGCGCGGAGCACCAGCGGGTCGAGGTAGGAGCGGTGGTTGGGCAGGAAGACCAGGGAGTGCTCGCGGTCGAGGGCGCGCAGCGCGGGGAGCGCGGGGAGCCCCGCGGTGTCGGCGTCGACGACGTAGGACCGGGTCAGCCAGCGGCCCATCCGGTCCCAGGCCTGCGTAGCCTGCTTGTCGATGTGGGAGGCCAGCTCGTCGAGACAGGTCTCGGCGGCGGCGCGGAGGTCGTCGTCGGCGCGGCCGGTGCGCTCGCGCAACTCGGCCAGCACCTCGGTGTACTGCGCCGACCTCAGGATCGCGGTGACCGCGTGACGTTCGTCTGGTTGCTCCTGCACCGCGCCAGCCTAGTGTCCGCCGTCACACCGCAGCTCCTACTCCTCGACGGTCGGGGTGCGAGGGCGGCGACGGGGCCAGCGACGTGGCGGGAGTCAGGCCTCGTCGAGCCAGGCCCTGACCGCGTCTCCGTGCTGGTCGAGCAGGGGCGGGGCGAGGTGCTCGGACCGCCCGCCGGAGTACGTCTGGTCGTCGAAGCGCAGCGGCGACCCCGACAGGGTGAGGGGGCCGTACGCCGGGTGGTCGACCTCCAGCGCGAGCCCCTGCGAGCGGGTCTGGTCCCACTCGTAGACCTCGTCCAGGCTGCGTACCCGGCCGGCAGGGACCCCGGCGGCCAGCAGCACCGCGAGCCAGTGCTCGGCGGTGTCGCTGGCCAGGACCCGCTCGATCGCGGCGACCAGGTCGTCGCGGTGGGCGACCCGGTCCTGGTTGACGCCGAAGCGCGGGTCGTCGGGGTCGAGTCCGAGCGCGGTCGCGAAGCGGCGCCACAGCCCCTCGGAGCCCACCGCCACCTGGAGCGCGGAGGACCCGGTCTCGAAGAGCCCGTAGGGCGCGATCGCCGGGTGGTGGGCCCCGGAGATGCCCGGCACCTCGCCGGCGATCGTCCACCGGGTGCCCTGGAACGCGTGCACCCCCACGACCCCGGCGAGCAGCGAGGTGCGCACCACCCGGCCGCGGCCGGTCCGGTGTCGGTCATGCAGCGCCGCGACGACACCGTAGGCGAGGTTCATCCCGGCCAGGAGGTCCGCGATCGGCACGCCCACCTTGGTCGGCTGCTCGGTGCCGGTGACGCTCATCAGGCCGCCCTCGCCCTGGGCGATCTGGTCGTAGCCCGCGCGGGCGGCCTCCGGTCCGTCGTGGCCGAAGCCGGTGATCGAGCCGACGACCAGGCGGGGGTTGAGCGCGTGCAGGCGCTCGACGGGGAACCCGAGCCGGTCGAGCACGCCGCCGCGGAAGTTCTCCAGGAGCACGTCGGCCCGCTCGACGAGTCGCTCGAGGGTGCGGACTCCGTCGGGGCTCTTGAGGTCCAGGACGATCGACTCCTTGTTGCGGTTGGCCGCCATGAAGTACGTCGAGTCGCGGTAGCCGTCGGCGGTCTCCTCGCCGGCCCAGGGCGGGCCCCAGGCCCGGGTGTCGTCGCCGGCCGCGCTCTCGACCTTGATCACCCGGGCGCCGAGGTCGCCCAGCATCATCGCCGCTTGCGGGCCGGCGAGTGCTCGCGTCAGGTCGATGACGAGGACGTCGGACAGGGGACCTTCAGGCATGAGCCCGACGCTAGACCACGGAGTCAGGCGGCGGTGAGCGCGGCAGCGAAGCGGAGCTCGTGGTGGGTGCCGTCGATGAGGATCGCTCCAAGCGGTGGTGGGACGGGGTGGGTGCCGGTGTGGTCGACGCGCAGGTAGTCCCCGCGTGGGGTGCGCCATAGGTAGGTGCCGGGTCCGGTCTGTCGGGCCCGGAATCCGGTGTGGGTCTTGAGTCGGTGGTGTCGGCGGGTCAGTGGCCCGGAGTTGTGGGTGCCGG
>JBDSLK010000165.1:0-12056 GCA_039916425.1 Nocardioides sp. | reverse complement strand
GACCTCTGTGGCCTGGGCGTGGGCGGCGACGCGGAGCTCGAGCTCGGCGACCTGCGCCCGCAACCGGGTCAACCCCACCAACGTCGACGCGGTCTCCTGGGCGCTCATCGACCACACCGGCACGTCGACCAGACCGATCAGATCCGTGTGCGCGGACGCCACGAAGACCGCGACACGGTGCCGCGGATCGTGGGTGCGGGCGTCTTCGGACATGACCCCAGTCAAGCACTGACCACCGACAAGCCCACGGCCCACAAACGCCCCTACTCCACAGGGGTTTCGACCCTCGCTGCGCTCGCACCCCAACCAGCGGGACACCTCGGCCAGGGGTCAGAGGCGGGCGAGGAAGCGCTCCGCGTCGACGACCACCCGGGTGACCTCGCCGGCGCCGACGACCTTGCCGCCGGGCACGTGCCGGGCCGACACGGTGAAGCGGTGCAGCCTTCCGTCGACGTACGCCGCCGAGGCGGTCACCTCGACCTGCTGTCCGACACCGCTGGCGCCGAGATGCTCCAGTTCGACCCGGGTGCCGACACTGGTGCCCCCTGCGGGGAGGGTCGGCTCGATCGCCGCGCACGTCGCGGCCTCGCACCACGCCAGCAGCCGGGGCGTGCCCAGCACCGGGAGGCTGCCCGACCCCACCGCGACCGCGGTGTCGTCGTCGGAGACCGTGAAGGAGAGGGTGGCGGTCAGCCCGGTGGGGAGATCGGTCACGGCAGCGGCTCCAGGTCGAGGCGGAAGGCGATGAGCAGCACGTCGGGCAGGGGGTACCAGTCACGGTCGTTGTCCCGGCGGAAGCCCAGCCTCCCGTACAGCCGGTGGGCGGCGGCCATCTGCGGCAGGCTGGAGATGACCACGCCCCGGTGTCCCGCTGACCGCGACCGGTCGACGACGTGGCGGGCCAAGGCGACGCCGACCCCGCGACCCTGGGCGCGAGGCGCCACCGCCAGCATCCGGAACTCGCCCTCGTCGTCGGCGGCGAGCTCGCGGTAGGCCGACCCGGCCGGCGGGTCGGTCACGCTGCCGAGCAGGGTGTCGTCGTCGTCCACAGCGACCCACAGGGCGGCCTGCTCGGCCCGGGACGCCGCGTCGCGCAGCCGGTCGCCGTAGGGGTCGTGGGGGCCGAGCAGGAAGGGCTCGTAGGCCGCCACGGTGATCTCTCCGACCTCGGCGTAGTCCCCAGGCGTGGCCAGCCGGATGATCACCGGACTCCTCAGATCCCGAACGTCGCGCGCGGGTAGGCCGCGGCGACGTCGGTGACCACGTTGACCAGGTAGGGAACCCCGGAGGCGTAGGCGCGGTCCAGTGCGGGCCCGATCTCGCGTGGGTCCGTGACCGTCTCACCCGCACCGCCGAGGGCCCGGACCACGCCGTCGTAAGAGGTGGTGGGGGACAGGTCGGCGGCCACGTCGTAGCCGTAGAGCATCTGCATCGGTCCCTTCTCCAGGCCCCACGCGGCGTTGTTGCCCATCACCATCACGACCGGCAGGTCGTGGCGCACCAGGGTGTCCACGTCCATCAACGAGAAGCCGGCGGCACCGTCGCCGAGCAGCAGCGTGACCTGGGCCGAGGGTCGGGCCAGCCGGGCCGCGATGGCCGCCCCGAGGCCGGCGCCCAGGCAGCCGTAGGGACCGGGGTCGAGCCAGCCGCCGGGCCGCTGGGGCTCCACGAACTTGCCGGCGAACGACACGAAGTCGCCGCCGTCGCCGATCACCACGGCGTCGTCGGCGAGCCGGGGCACGAGCTCCCCGTAGATCCGGGCCGGGTGGATGGGGTCGGCCTCGGCATGAAGCAGGGCGGCGTCTCGCTGGGTGCCCGCCTTCACCGCGGCCTGGATCTCGGTAACCCAGGCGGACCAGTCCGGGCGCGCCGGCAGCCGGTCGACCGCGACCAGCAGCCCGTCGAGGATGGAGGTGAGGTCGCCCGAGGCCGAGCAGGCGAGCTCGGCGTGGGTGGAGACCTGGCCGGGGGAGTCGGCGAGGTGCACCACCGCCGCAGCCGGGGCACCCTCCTTCCCTCCGAAGATGCCGTACCCGAGTCGGAAGTCGAGTGGCGTGCCCACCACGACCACCAGGTCGCTGGTGCCCAGGGCCTGGCTGCGGGCCTTGGTGACCAGCAGCGGATGGCCGCCGGGGACCAAACCGCGGCCCATGCCGTTGGTGATGGCCGGCAGACCGAGGGTCTCGACGAGTCTCAGGGCGGGCTCCTCGGCGCCGTCGGCCCAGACGTCGGTGCCGAGAATCACCACGGGTCGTCGGGCGCGGCCCAGCAGACCGGCGATCGCGGTGAGGGCGTCGGGGTCGGGCTTGCGGACGCCGGTCGTCGGGCCGGCGGGAGCCGGTCCGACGGAGGTCTTGAAGAACTCGTCCATGGGCACGTCGACGAAGGCCGGGCCCCGGTGGGCGGAGCGGGCCGACGCGAAGGCCTCGTCGAAGCCGCCCAACACGTCGCCCGCGGTGTGCAGGGTACGGGCGAGCTTGGTGACCGACGCGACGATGGGCGGCTGGTCGAGCTCCTGGAGGCTGCCGCTGCCCCAACGGTTGGCCGGGGCGCGGCCACCGACCACCACCATCGGTGAACCGGCGAACTGCGCCTGCGCAATCGCGCTGATGCCGTTGGTGACGCCCGGGCCGGCGGTGAGCACGGCCAGGCCAGGCACCCGGGTGAGCTTGCCCGTGGCCTCGGCAGCGAACGCGGCGGTCTGCTCGTGGCGGACGTCGAGGATCCGCATCGGCGGGTCGGCCTTGACCGCGCCGTCGTACATCGCGAAGACGTGCGCCCCCGACAGCGTGAACATGGTCTCGACACCGTGCGCCCGGGCGACGGCGACCGCCAGCTCACCGGCGTGGCCCGTGAGCTCAGGGGGGGTGGGACTCTCCTCGGTCATGGGACCAGAGGTTACTCATCGGTTCGGGTTGAGGTACGCCGGGTTGGCGGCGCGGAGCGCGTCACCGAGCACCAGCAGCAGGTCGGAGCGGATCTCGGGCGCGTCCCCGGCGAGCAGCAGGTGGAGGTGCAGGGCGCGGAGGAAGGCCTCCGGGTTGCCGCGGCGCAGGAACGGGTCGCTGGCCTCCGGCGGCTCGGCCGAGGCGGTAGCGGTGAGCCGCGCCACCCAGGGCTCCACGATCCCCAACGGCACCAGGTTGCGGCGGAGCACCGTCATCGTCGCGGCGGCCAGCCGGTCGGGTTCTCCGGCGGTGAAGACGGCGTCGGTGGGCAGCAGCAGACGGTCTGCGATCACGTCGAGCAGCACGGTCAGCTCGTGGATCCAGAAGTGCGGGGAACCGGCCAGGCAACCGAGGGCATCGGCGCCGTGGGCGACCGTGTGCGCCCAGCCCTTGCCGTCCACGAAGCCGCGGGTGTCCCGCTCGCGCACGAACCAGGTGGTGATCCGGTCGCCCCACTCCAGCACCTTGCCGGGCGGGACCAGGGCGGCAGCGTTGTCGCGCTGGATGCACTCGGCGAGCACGAGCGTGGAGAAGCTGCGGCGGAACACGGTGTCGCTGTCACGCTCACCCAGGCCGACCAGGAGCCCCGTGGCCATCCCGTCGCCCAGGCCGGCGAGCAGGTCGTCGTAGACACCCCGCTCGATCCACGTGGCCAGCACCGGGTAGGCGACCTCGTCGCGCTGCACGGGGTCGACCGACCCGAGCATGGTGGTGAGCTCGGCCGTGAGGTCGTCGAGGCGGCGGTCCGTGGGCACGCGCAGGTCGGAGTCGGTGACGTGCTGCCAGTACGACGCCGAGCCCATGCAGGTCATCTTGCCAGTCCTCGCGGACTTCGCTCCAACGGGTGGTCTGGGCCACCGGCCCCGGGGCCGCCGTCATTACGCTGACCAGCGTGCCGTCCCTGACCGAGCTCGTCCGAGCCCACACGGACCTCGACGACGAGGACGTCGCCTGGCTGCACCTGCTCCAGGCGGACTGGCAGATCATCGCGGACCTCTCCTTCGCCGACCTGGTCCTGTGGCTGCCGGACCTGGAGGGGAAGGGATTCTGGGCAGGTGCCCAGATGCGTCCCACCACCGGCCCGACGGCCTACGTCGACGACGTGGTGGGCACGTTCGTGCCAGCTGGCCGGCGGCGGATGCTCGACGCGGCGTACGCCCAGGGTCGGCTGGTCCGCGACGGCGACCCAGAGTGGCGAGACGACGTGCCGGTGCGGGTGGAGACCATCCCCGTGCGGCGCGCAGGCCGGGTGATCGCGGTGGTGGCGCGCAACACCAACCTGATGGGCATCCGCACGCCGAGCCGGCTCGAGCTGTCCTACCTCCAGACCGCGGCCGACCTGACCCAGATGATCTCCGAGGGCTCCTTCCCGGTGCCCGGGCAGCGCAGCGACCACGCCGACTCCCCACGCGTCGGCGACGGGTTCCTGCGCATCGACGCCGCCGGGGTGGTGGTCTACGCCAGCCCCAACGCGCTCTCGCTCTACCGCCGGCTGGGGCTCAGCGGCGACCTCGACGGGTGGTCGCTGGCGGAGGTGACCCGCGGACTGGTGCCGCCGCTGCGACGCCCCGACGAGGAGACGCTGAGCGCGGTGCTGGGCGGCCGGGCGAGCCGGGACACCGAGATCGGGGCGGCCGAGGTGTCGCTGATCGTCCGTTCGATCCCGCTGCGGCGCGGGCCCGAGCACGTCGGCGCCGTCGTGCTGGTGCGCGACGTGACCGACCTGCGCCGCCGGGACCGGGAGCTGGTCACCAAGGACGCCACCATCCGCGAGATCCACCACCGGGTGAAGAACAACCTCCAGACCGTGGCGGCGCTGCTGCGGCTCCAGGCCCGCCGCGTCCCGGAGCCCTCGGCCCGCCTCGCGCTCGAGGAGGCTGTACGCCGGGTGGGCTCGATCGCGATCGTCCACGAGACCCTGAGCCAGTCGGTGGAGGGCATCGTCGACTTCGACGACGTCGCCGATCGACTCGGCACGATGGTCACGGACGTGAGCTCGGTGGGCGACCGGGTGCGCGTGCGCCGGGTGGGCTCCTTCGGACCGCTGGCCTCGGAGATGGCCAACGCCCTCGCGATGGTGCTCACCGAGGTGCTGCAGAACGCCGTCGAGCACGGCTACTCCCGAGGCGAGGGCGACCCGTCGCCGAGTGGTGCGGGCATCTGCGTCACCGCGCGGCGGCTCCTGACTCGCCTGCGCGTGACGGTGGACGACGACGGACGTGGGCTGCCGGCCGGCTTCGACCCGGACAGCTCGACCAGCCTGGGGCTCTCGATCGTGCGCACGCTGGTGGAGTCCGAGCTCGGGGGCACGCTGGTCCTGGGTGGCGGCCCGGGCGGGGTCGGCACCCGGGTAGCGATCGAGGTGCCGGTCGTCACGGCGACCTGATCCTCAGCCCGTGGTGCTCGTCGTTGCGGGCTGCTCGTGCGGAGTCACCGGGCCGCCCATCAGGTGGAGCCCACCGCCCAGACCCAGGACGGTGACGGCTACCAGAGCCGTGAGTGCCAGGCGGCCCGAGTGGGCGGCCGCGAGTGCGCGCCCCTCCACGTCGCGCATCGCGATGAGCAGCGCCCCGGTTACCAGGGTGGCGGCCTCGAGGGTGCCGGCTGCCAGGTCGGCCAGCCCGACCGCTTCGGGGGCACCCGCCTCGGGCCCGAACGGCAGACCGACGGCGCGGGAGACCAGCCAGAGGGCGAGCGTCGCGGCGGACAGCCCCGCCGCCGCTAGCCAGACCGCGCGTCGTGGGCGTCGGAGTGCGAGGACCGCCGTGGCCAGTTGGGCGAGGGCCAGCGCCACGAAGAACACGGCGGCTGCCGGCCACGATTCCAGGTGTTGTGGCACGACCGCCAGGTGCACCGCCCCGGCACCGGCGAGACCGAAGGCCGCCGCGAGGCCGAGGTCGTGTGACCGGGTCCTGGGCGACGACGAAGGCGCCCGGCGTCGGGTCGTCGCCACGACCACCCGACCGCCCGCGAGGGCCAGCACCCAGAGCACGAGGACCAGGTTGGAGACCAGGAGCAGCATCGCGCCGTACCCCAGCGCGCTCAGCTGCAGGTCCAGGGTGGCCCGCTGCTGGCCGGCGAGGCAGTCCCCGGTGCAGGTGTCGCTCATGGCGATCAGGTGGGTCACCTGGAGGCGGTAGTCGTAGGCCTCACTGACGGCGAGCTCGGCGATCCCGGCAAGGGTGCCGGCCGCCACGATGAGGAGGGTCACCGCGATCCAGGTCCTCGCGCGGAGCGGCACCGGTCCGAACCAGTGCAGAGCGAGTGTCAGCGCACCCAGCACGGCGGCCGCGAACAGCGGCACCGTCAGGGTCGACTCCCACAACCAGCTGGTGAAGGGCGACTGGGTGCGCTCGATAGCGCCGACCGCGCCGCGCAGTGACGTGGTCCAGAAGCCGTCCGCGTAGGCGAGGGTGGCCCCCAGCGCCAGCACCAGCGGCCAGGGCACCTCACCACGCGGGAGCGCGCCGACGGACGCCCGCGACGGAGCGGTCACGGGGTGATCTCCCAGCCGAACATCATGGCGTGGTCCTCGTGCGCCAGGTTGTGACAGTGCGCCACGTAGGGGCCTACGAAGTCGCGGAAGCCGCGGTAGATGATCACCGACTCGCCCGGGTCGAGCGCCACCAGGTCCTCGCGCGACACGTCGTCGGGATGAGCCCGCTCGCCCTTGGTGACGTCCCTGCCGTCGCGCATGACGGTCCGGTGCTCCTCCATGTGCAGGTGGAAGGGGTGCACCCAGCCGCCGCCGCCGTTGCGGATCTCCCACAGGTTGAAGCTGTTGAGCTTCGGCAGGGCCGGCGGCGTCTTGCCGGCGCGGTTCAACAGGCTCGTCGCCACCTTGTCCGGCTGGAACTGCTCGCCGTTGATCAGCCACTCGATCTCGCCGGCGGCGCTGCCGCGCTGCACCTCGAAGATCAGCCGGTTGTCCAGCATGCTCTGCCAGTTGCGCGGCAGCGGCGGCAGCCCCCGCAGCACGGGCGGGACCACGCTGTCGTCGGGAGCGGTGTCGCCGATCACGAACTTCATGACCGGCACCAGGTAGGCAGGGTCCGGGAAGAAGCGCGAGGAGTTGGACCACATCCGCCCCGTCGGCATCCGCATGACGTTGGTGAGGTAGACCACGTCGCCCTTGGTCGTCGGGGTGCCGTCCTGGTAGCGGGAGAAGTCGACGACCACCTCGCGCCGCTTCGCGGGCCACAGCTCGAAGGAGTCCCGGGTGATCGGGAACGGCAGCAGGCCGCCGTCGGAGGCGATCTGGGTGAACTTCATGCACTGTTGCGCGTCGGGGATGCGGTACTGCCCGTCCAGATCGTCACCGACGAAGCCCAGCGAGGCCGCCGACTTCGGGCCCTGGGTCGAGCTCATCAGCTTGAACTCGTAGATCCTGGCCACGGAGGCGTCGAGGCACCGGAAGCGGTACTTGCGGCGCTTGACCTCCATGACGGGGTACGCCGTCCCGTTGACGGTGAAGATGTCCCCCACGAAGCCGTGGTTGGGGAAGTGCTTGAAGAAGGTCTTGCCCCACCACTCGGGGTGCTTGGCCGGGTTCTTCGCCAGCGGGAACTCGCCGAGACCGTCGTGCATGTCCTGGTGGATGGTCACGCCGTCGTCGAGACGGCAGTCGTAGAACGCCAACGGCACGTCGTACTGCACGTCGAAGGAGCCGTCGGGGTTGTTCGTGCGCACGCCCGGGAGCCGGAAGCCCCGACGCTCGTCACCCATGTCGAGCCCGTTCTTGGGGTCGTAGATGGGGTAGAGGCCGACCAGGCCCTTGTAGACGTTGGCGCCGGTGTGGTCCATCCGGTGGTCGTGGAACCAGAAGAAGCTCTGCTTCTCCCGGTCGTCGCCGCCCGCGGGCCAGTTGAGGTAGAGGTTGTCCACCCAGGTCTCGGGCGGGTAGCCGTTGTCCCTGGGTCCGTACCGCTTCGAGTAGTGCGGGTTGCCGTCGCTCTCCGGGGCGGTGTGGCCGTTGTGCAGGTGGGTCAGGAAGGACCAGTCCGGGGCGCCGAAGTCCTGGCGGTCCAGCCCGAGCAGGTTCTCGTGCAGGCGGTTGGCGAACCGGATGAGCACCGGCTTGCCGTACTCCGCGTTGATCATCGGGCCCGGGAAGGTGCCGTTGAAGCCGTAGATCGTGCTGAGCGGGAGGGTGCGCACCGTGCCCGCGGGATAGCTGGCGCGCGCGGCGTCGAAGGAGACCGTCGGTTGACCGAGGGCGTCGATCGGGAGGACCTGGGAGGTCGTGAACGCGTGCGTGCTCACCATGACGTCGATCGTGTAGACGAGCGGGTCCGGGTAGCCCACCTGTCCTGTCCACTTCTGGTGGCGCTCGTTGCGCAGGGAGTTCTGCTGCCCCACACCAGGTCCCGGCGGCAGGTCCCAAGCGCTGAACTCCGAGGTCGGGATCGGCGCGAGCGCCTTCGGGATGGTCAGCAGATCCGTGAACGGCGAAATGATCAACGGGCTCGTCGGGAAGGCCTCCTTGTAGAACAGGAGGTCGCCGAGCGCGGTCGACGTCGCCCCGAAGGCGCCGTCCACCGACAGCAGGCCGCGTTGAGACAGGTACGGCGCGCCCCACGCTCCCGCTGCCGTGAGAGCCACCCCGGTCGCGCCGGCCGTGCCGACCCGCAGGATCGTGCGTCGGGACAGTCCTCCCTCGCGCGTGTTCTCCTCCGACATAGCCCACCCCTCGTCTCCGGGATCGCCCCGTGGGACGACCTGTGCTCGCGGGGGGCGAGGGAATGCCCGGGGCTGTTCGCCCACCCGGCCGATTGGCTCCATGGTGGGGCGCACCGCTTGGGGAAAGGTTGGGCATCCCGGAGGCAGCCGGGGGCAGTCAGAAGTGAGTCAGTCAAACGGCGGTCAGGCGGTGTTGCGGACCCGGTTGCGGGCGTTGCGACGCTTGAGCGCGCGGCGCTCGTCCTCGCTCAGGCCACCCCAGACGCCGTGGTCCTGACCAGCCTCGAGCGCCCATTGCAGGCACTGCTCGCGCACCTCGCAGCGTCGACACACCTGCTTGGCCTCCTCGATCTGGAGAATGGCCGGACCGGTGTTGCCGATCGGGAAGAACAGCTCCGGGTCCTCGTCGAGGCATGCAGAACGGTGGCGCCAATCCATGGCTGGGGGATCCTTTTTCGTCGACTCGTCGCACCGGGGGCTGGGGCACGACTGTGTTCACTCGTGTGAACAGATTCACGAGCGCATCCGCTAGCGTCGCAAGAGTTGCGCCCCGGCACAACCCCTTACCCCGGGTGAGTTGTGGTCACCTTGGTCACAACTACCCTGGCCAGGTGCGCTCATCCTCGCCCGCCCCCCTGCTCGTCGCCGCTTTCCTGGTGGCTGTGGAGGGGGCCGTGCTCGTGGCGCTGGCGGTGCTGGAGGTCGCGTCCTTGAGCGCGGGGCGGGTCACCATGGGCGTCACGACGACGGTCTTCTTCCTCGGCTTCGGCTCCCTGCTGCTGCTCGGGGCGTGGTCGCTCCGAGCCCGCCGCTCGTGGGCGCGCGGTCCGGCGTTGTTCGCCCAGCTGGTCGCCCTGGGGCTCGCCTGGAGCTTCCGGGGCGCCTCGACCGTGCTGGTCCCGGTGGCCCTGGCGGGGGTCGCCCTCCTGGTGATCGCCGGCACGTTGCACCCGGCCAGCGTGGCTGCGCTGGAGCCGGAGCCCGACGAGCAGGGCGCCTGAGCGTCGTACCCGCGCCTGTGGCGGGTCTCAGCCGTCGTCCTCGAGGGAGGCGCGCAGCTGTTCCAGCGTTCGGTTGAGCAGCCGGGAGACGTGCATCTGGGAGACGCCGATCTCGGCGGCGATCTGCGACTGGGTCATGTTCTTGAAGAACCGCAGGAGCAGGATCCGCCTCTCGCGGGCGTCGAGGCGGTCCAGCAGCGGCTTGAGCGACTCCCGCACCTCGACGTGCTCGATGTTGACGTCGTCCACGCCGATCGCGTCCAACATCGACGACGAGCCGTCGTCACTGTCGTCGGAGGCGTCGAGGGAGAGCGTGGAGTAGGCGTTGCTCGACTCCATGCCCTCGATGATCTCCTCGACGCTGCAGCCGATCCGCTCGGCGAGCTCGCGGGGGGTGGGTGACCTGCCGAGCGACTGGGTCAGCTCGGCGCCGGCGGAGCCGATCTGCATCCGCAGCTCCTGGAGGCGGCGCGGCACCCGGATCGCCCAGCCCTTGTCACGGAAGTAGCGCTTGATCTCACCGATGATCGTCGGCGTGGCGTACGTGGAGAACTCCACGCCACGGTAGGAGTCGAACCGGTCGATCGACTTGAGCAGGCCGATCGTCCCCACTTGGACCAGGTCCTCGAAGGGCTCCCCGCGGTTGCGGAACCGTCGGGCACAGTGCTCCGCGAGCGGCAGGTGCAGGTGAACCAGGCTGTCGCGCGCCTGGGTCCGGGCGCGCTCGGAGCTGGTCTCGTCCCGCAACTCGACGAACAGCCCGGCGCTGCGGTAGCGCGTCAGCTCGAGTCCCCGGAGCGCGCCGCTCCCGTCGTCCCCCATGGTCTCGGAAGTCATCTCAGAGGCCGGCGCCCGCCAGATCGGAGATCATCGTCATGGTGACCGTGAACTCCCCGTCAGCAGCGTCCGCGGACGCCTCGGTCGCGAGCGTGGTCAGCACCTGCCACGCGAAGCTGTCGTAGTCGGGGAACGGGGCACCGGAGACCGACACCGTGACGCTGACGGTGAGCCGCCCCGGGGACATGTGGAACCGGCAGACGACGTCGGAGCCGGGCTCGGCCTCCGGAAGCACCATGGCGCTGGCCTCGCCGACGGCGATGCGCAGGTCCTCGATGTCATCGATGGTGAAGTCGAGGCGGGCCGCCAGGCCGGCCGTGGTCGTGCGCAGCACCGAGACGTAGGCGCTGTCCGCGGGCATCCGCAGCTCGACGTCGGGCCCGCGCGTCGCGCGCGACTGCGCCTTCTCCGATCGGGAGTCCGGTGGCGAGTCTGAGGTCATGAGCCGTTCCTCCGAGCCTGGTCTGGTGTGAGAGCACCCTAATGAACCTGGGACCGGGTCGGTGGGAGGCCAGGGTCTGCTGGTGTGGTGCAGCGTCCCCCATCGTGGGGTGGCCGCCGCCAGCTTCGTGCCGGACGATGGGACCCAGCGGGGCCGACCTCAACTCCCAACCCCACCGCGGACGGCTGGGTCGCCCCGTCAGGAGTCCCGGTCACCCGACCCCATGCGGGTGCCGGGGCTCCGCGTCGTCGGGACACGCAGCGCGCCGAGCACCTCCGTCGCCGTTGGACCTGCTGAGCGCTCGGCATCCAGGGCGAAGCCATGCTGGACGCCCCACTTCACCGCCCGCGCGCGGCTGGCGACGTCCATCTTGCGGTAGGCGCTGCGGATGTAGCTCTTGACCGAGTTGATGCTCAGGCTCAGCTCGGCGGCGATCTCGGTGTTGCTCGCGCCCCGGACGATCAGGGCGAGCACGTCGGCTTCGCGCCGGGTGAGGTCGACCCGTCCGCCGGCCCGGGTGCCCTCCTCGGCGTCGCGCGCCACGGGACTCTGGTGCAGCCTGCCCGTGAGCGCGGACTCGAGGACTTCGCGGTAGTCCGACTCGGAGCCGCCCAACGAGATGGCGGCGTGCGCGCCACGCTGGAGGGCGAGGGCGCCGAGGTCGGGACGCAGCTCCTGGGTGACCGCGATCACCAGGCAGTCGGTGTCGCGCAGCCAGTGCTCGAGGTCGGCTCCATCGCCGTCCTGCAGGTGCACGACGTCGTAGAAGACGACGTCCGGCTCACCGTTGCCGGACCGGGTGGTGATGCTCCGACCGCCGTGGTGTCCTGTGAGGAGGCTGGCGATGCCGTGCTCCACGACCGGTTGCGGGCTGACCACGGAGACGTACGTCATCCGGGCGTCGGGACGCTTCACGACCATGCTGCTGCCTCCTGAAGATGGGGCTCGGCGCGCTAAGGTACTACAAAGATAGGACAGAAGCGAGCGTGCACGGCTGTGCGCATGGCGTAGCGTGATGCCGATGACGCCGGAGGAGATCGATGACCTCGCGCATCTGCGCCGGGCCCGGGACCTCATGGACCGCGACTACGCCCAACCACTCGACGTGCCCGCCATGGCCCGGGTGGCACTGATGTCGCCCTCGCACTT
>JBDSLK010000164.1:0-2779 GCA_039916425.1 Nocardioides sp. | reverse complement strand
CATCCCCGGCTCGACCAACGCGATGCGGATCCACCAGATGGGCGACGCGATCAACGAGAAGGCGCCGGCCTACCGCCGGGGCTAGGGCCCGCTCACGCCTTCGGCCCCGATCATGGCGTCGAGGCGGCGTGCGTCGTCGCGGCGCGACACCGCGATGCAGGTTGCCCGCGGGCGACGCCACGCGACCCCGACCGGGTCCAGCGTCTCGGTGCACAGTCTCAGGATGTCCTGCGACCGGTTGCGCGCGCTCGTGGCGGAGCATCCCGACGAGCGGGTGCGCGTGATGAGGGAGGTCGCGTCGGCAACGATGCCGGGCCAGGCGGGCCCACACTCCCAGTCGCGCAGGGTGGACCGGGCGACCCCCGTGGGACGGCTGGTCTCCGACAGGGTCAGGCCTGCGGCCAGCAGCGCCACGGCAGCCTGGCGAGCGGCGTTCGAGTACCTACCTGGAGTGTGTGACGGTCCGCCGACAACGACGGCTCTCGGGTGCCCCGGGTGGGATTCGAACCCACACTGGATGGTGTTTGAGACCATTCTCTCTGCCGTTGGAGTACCGGGGCCGAGCAGGCAGAACCGTACCGGAGCGACGGGCGTACCCGGCGACCGCGCCCACCGGCGTGAACACGGAGCAGGACGGCGCGAGGGCGCCCGTGGCGGCCCGTTAGCCTGTCGGCGTGACCGACGCCCCCACCAGCAGCACGAGCTCCACCCGCCGGGTGGTCATCGCCGAGGACGAGGCGCTGATCCGGATGGACCTCGCCGAGATGCTCGCCGAGGAGGGGTACGACGTCGTGGGCCAGGCCGGTGACGGCGCGCACGCGGTCGAGCTGGCCGAGGAGCTGCGACCCGACCTGGTGATCCTGGACGTGAAGATGCCCGTCCTGGACGGCATCGCGGCCGCTGAGCGCATCGCGGGCGCGCGGATCGCCCCGGTCGTGATGCTGACGGCGTTCTCCCAACGCGACCTCGTCGAGCGGGCCCGGGAGGCGGGCGCGATGGCCTACCTGGTCAAGCCGTTCGGCAAGCACGACCTCGTGCCCGCGATCGAGATGGCGGTCAGCCGCTTCGCCGAGCTGACCACGCTCGAGCGCGAGGTCACCGACCTGACCGATCGGCTGGAGACGCGCAAAGCCGTCGACCGCGCCAAGGCCGAGCTGCAGCAGAGCCTCGGCCTCACCGAGCCCGAGGCGTTCCGGTGGATCCAGAAGACGGCGATGGATCTGCGCCTCTCGATGCGCCAGGTCGCCGAGGGGGTCGTGACGCACGGCCCAGGTGTCGCGGGGCCCTGAAACCCAGTCGGGTCGCGAGGTCACGGATTCGCAACGAGAGGCCGCGGATGTCCTCCACATGGCAATTTGGAGCTGAGGAGGCGGTAGGTTCACCTCGACACCCACCCGTTTCCCGGTCAGCGAGGGAACGGCTCACTCCCTGATGGAGGCCAAATGATTCGCCCTAGGCTCGCATTCCGAAGTCTGGCGGTGCTCGCGACGGCGTCGCTCGCCCTGTCTGCCTGTGGTGGCGGCGGCGACAGTGACGTCTCGGCTGACCCGGCAGCCACTGAGTCCTCGTCCACCACCGACTCGGCTTCCCCCACGTCGGCCGCACCGGAAGGTGACGGCACGCTGACCATCGGCACGCTGCTCCCGCAGACGGGCGACCTCGCGTTCCTCGGCCCGCCGGAGTTCGCCGGCGTCCAGCTCGCCATCGACGACATCAACGCCGCCGGCGGCGTCCTCGGTCAGGACGTCGTCCAGATCAAGGCCGACTCCGGAGACGGCACGCCCGACATCGCCGGTGGCGAGGTCGACAAGCTGCTGTCCAAGGACGTCGACACCATCATCGGTGCTGCTGCCTCGGGCGTCTCGGTGTCGGTGATCGACAAGATCACCAGCGCCGGCGTCGTGCAGTTCTCGCCGGCCAACACCGCCGCCGGGTTCGACACCTACGAGGACAACGGGCTGTACTTCCGTACCGCCCCCTCGGACCGCCTCCAGGGCCAGGTGCTGGGCGACCTCGCGACCGCCGACGGCTTCACCAACGTGGCGATCATGGCGCGCCAGGACTTCTACGGTGAGGGGCTGGCCGAGCAGGTCCGCACCACGCTCGAGGAGAAGGGCGCCGCGGTTCCCGAGTTCCTGCTCTACTCGGCCGACGCGGAGAACTTCACCGCCGAGGTGAACAAGATCGCGGCGGCCAAGCCTGAGGCTCTGGTCCTCGTCGCGTTCGAGGAGACCACGAAGATCATCCCGCAGCTCATCGCCAAGGGCGTGGGTCCGCAGGACATCCAGATCTACTTCGTGGACGGCAACCTGGCCGACTACTCCAGCGAGAAGTTCGACCTCACGGGTGTGAAGGGCACGGTGCCGGTCCCGGCCGACCTCGACCCAGGTTTCAACGACAAGCTGAAGGCGCTCGACCCGAGTCTGAAGGACTACAGCTACGGCCCGCAGTCCTACGACGCGACGGTGATCACCGCGCTCGCTGCGGTCGCGGCCGGCAGCGACAACGGTGAGGCCATCGGCGCCGAGATCGTCAACGTCACGCGTGAGGGCACCCAGTGCTCCACGTTCGAGGAGTGCGCGCAGCTGCTCGCCGACGGCGAGGACATCGACTACGAAGGTGCGAGCGGCCCGACGGACATGAATGACACCGGTAGCCCGGCGTCCGGCACGATCGGCATCAACGTCTACAGCGGGAACAAGTACGAGCAGGTCGACTCTGTCTCGGGCGTTCTCAACTAGCAACCGCATCACAGAAGGGCCCGGCCGTTTCGGCCGGG
>JBDSLK010000163.1:0-7872 GCA_039916425.1 Nocardioides sp. | reverse complement strand
GACGGGTCGTAGGGGCCGTACTTCCACACCGGGTTGATCGACAGCAGGCCACCCATGAGCGCGGTGACGCCGAAGACGATGAAGAAGAACCCGCCGGCCTTGGCGGCGTACACCGGCAGCATCGGGTAGCCGACGACGTTCTGCTCGGTGCGGCCGGGACCAGGCCACTGGGTGTGCTTGTGGTAGACGAGCAGCAGCATGTGGGCGCCGATGAGCGCCAGCAGGATGCCCGGGATCAGCAGCACGTGGACGGTGTAGAGGCGCGGGATGATCGACTCGCCGGGGAACTCGCCGCCGAAGAGGAAGAACGACATGTAGGTGCCGACGACGGGCATCGACTTCATGAAGCCGTCGGCGGCCCTGATGCCGGTGCCGGAGAGCAGGTCGTCGGGGAGCGAGTAGCCGGTGAAGCCCTCGAGGGTGCCGAGGAGCAGCAGCAGGCTGCCGATCACCCAGTTGAGCTCACGGGGCTTGCGGTAGGCGCCGGTGAAGTAGACGCGGAGCAGGTGGACCATCATCGCGGCGATGAAGAGCATCGCGGCCCAGTGGTGCATCTGACGCATCAGTAGTCCGCCGCGGACGTCGAAAGAGAGGTGCATGGTGGAGTCGAAGGCCTGGGACACCGGCACGCCGCGGAGCTCGTTGTATGAGCCCTCGTAGGGCACCTCGCCCATGCTCGGGTTGTACCAGAGCGTGAGGAAGACGCCGGTGAGGAGCAGGACGACGAAGCTCCAGAGCGCGATCTCGCCCAGCATGAACGACCAGTGGTCGGGGAAGACCTTGCGCAGGTTCTTCTTCGCCAGGGTGGCGAGACCGAGCCGTTCGTCGGCCCAGTTGGCCGCGGCCCCCGCGCGCCCCGGCTTCTTCGGTGTGGCCGCCGAGGAGGTGTTGCTGTCGGCGACCTTGCTGGTGTCGATCCTGGTGCTCATGTCGCGTCACGCTCCCAAAAGCTGGGTCCGATGGGTTCGTTGAAGTCGCTCTGGGCGACGAGGTAGCCCTCGTCGTCCAAGGTGAGCGGCAACTGGGGCAGCGGCCGGGCAGCCGGGCCGAAGATGACCTTGGCACTGTCACTGAGGTCGAACGTCGACTGGTGACAGGGGCACAGGACGTGGTGGGTGGTGCGTTCGTAGAGCGAGATCGGACAACCGACGTGCGAGCAGATCTTGGAGTAGCACAGGATCCCGTCGACGGCCCAGTTTTCTCGGCCCTCGCCCGGGATGATCGAGTCGGGCTCCATCCGGACCAGGATCACCGAGCCCTTCGACTTGGCGACCTGGAGGTCGACGCCCTCGTAGAGGGGCTCGCCCTCCTCGTTGGTGTCGTAGAGGGCGGCGGGCTGCCCGTTGACCAGGGTCCCGAACTCCAGGTCGCTGGGCTTGATGGGCGTGCCGAGGACGTCGACGAAGACGCGCATGCCCGCCTTCCACGGGGTGGAGAGCAGCGAGTCGCCGGGCAGCGGCCCGAGGTCGCGCAGCGCGAGGATCGGGGTGATGCCGACGAGCCCCATGGCGCCGAGCATGGTGTTGCGGATCAGCGGTCGGCGGGCGATCCCGGACTCCTCGGTCCCGGTGGCCAGGGCCGCCAGGGTCTCGGCGCGGTCCTCCTCCGACGAGCGCGCAGGGTGGCGCATCTCCACGATCTCGTGGTCGCTCATCAGCTTGCGGGCCCACTGGATAACCCCGACCCCGATGAGGACCAGGGCCAGGCCGAGGGTGAGGCCGAGCGAGAGCGTCGAGGCACCCAGGCCGGCCGCGGTGTCGTGGTTGCCTCCGATGTCGAAGGCGAAGTACGAGACCACGAACGCGACGATGCACAGCATCGAGGCGATGAAGAAGCCGGCGACCTGGCGCTCGGCCCGCTTCTCAGCGGCGGGGTCGACATCGGTCGGGCGCCAGGTGTGGGCCGGCAGGCCAGGGTCGGCGATCGGGCCGCCGGTGGCGACGGTGCCGTCGGTGCGGCGCTCGACCGCGGTGCTTTCATCGCGAACGTCTGTCATGCCTGCTCCTCAACCGGGGTGTGGCCGGCAGTCTGCGCGGCGGGCGTGCGCTTGGTGCGCGTAGTTTGCGCGGCGATCCACACGGCGAACCCGACCAGCGAGCCGATGCCCAGCAGCCAGGCGAAGAGGCCCTCGCTCACGGGTCCGAGGCCACCCATCCCGAAGCCGCCGTACTCCGGGTTGGAGTCGAGCGCCTCGAGGTAGGAGATGACCTCGCGCTTGGCCTCGGGGGTCATGGTGCCGTTGGAGAAGGTCGGCATCGTCTGCGGGCCGGTCAGCATCGCCTCGTAGATGTAGCGCGAGTCGACGCCGCGGATCGTGGGCGCATAGCCGCCGTTGGGCATGGCACCCCCCGAGCCCTGGAAGTTGTGGCAGGCCGTGCAGTTGGTCAGGAAGATCTGCCCACCGCGGACGATGGCCTCTTCACGCTCGGCGGACGACATGCCGTCGGTGCTGTAGTCGGACTGCGCCGGCACGGCCGGTCCGGGGCCCAGGGACGCGACGTACGCCGCGAGCGCCTGAACCTCCTCGGGGTTGTAGGCCACCTCCTTGCGAGGCGCCTGCTTGGCCGGGCCCGCCAGCGGCATCCGGCCGGTGCCGACCTGGAAGTCGACCGCCGCGGCGCCGACCCCGACCAGGGGCGGCCCGTAGTTCTGGCCCGCCTGGTCCTGCTGACCCTCGCCGTTGGCACCGTGACAGAAGGAGCAGCCGACCAGGAACAGCTCGCGCCCCTTGGCCACCTGCTCGGCATCGGTGGTCGCGCGCTCGGCCTGGGCAGGGGCGAACGCGGAGTAAGCCGTGCCGGTCGCGACGAGCGCGAGCAGCATCAGCAGAAAGCCGGCTACCTTGCTCCGGCGGTGCCGGGACAGCCGACCGGCAGAACGATTCAGGAAACGCACCTCAGGTCCAATCCGTCGCTGTCACTTAGACTAGTTGATGAACAAAATCAACACTACTTGATGAGGTAGATCGTGGCGAAGAGTGCGACCCACACCACATCGACGAAGTGCCAGTAGTAGGACACGACGATCGCGCTCACCGCCTGCTCGTGGGTGAACTTCTTGGCGATCAGGGTCCGCCCGAGGACGAACAGGAAGGCGATCAGCCCGCCCGTCACGTGCAGGCCGTGGAATCCGGTGGCCAGGTAGAACATCGTGCCGTAGGCCGAGCTGGGGATGGTCACCCCCTCGTGGACGAGCTCGGCGTACTCGAGGGCCTGCCCACCGATGAAGATCGCGCCCATGACGTAGGTAAGCGCGAACCACTCGCGGAGCCCCCAGCCGCCGAACTTCAGCAGCGAGCCGGCCCGGCCGACCTGACCGCGCTCGGCGGCGAAGACGCCGAGCTGGCAGGTGACCGAGGACAGTACGAGGATGATCGTGTTGCCGGTCGCGAAGGGGATGTTGAGCAGCTGGGTCTCACCCGCCCAGAGATCCGGGCTCACGGCCCGGATCGTGAAGTACGCCGCGAAGAGCGCGGCGAAGAACATCAGCTCGCTGGACAACCAGATG
This sequence comes from Nocardioides sp., assembly GCA_039916425.1. Lineage (GTDB taxonomy): Bacteria > Actinomycetota > Actinomycetes > Propionibacteriales > Nocardioidaceae > Nocardioides. Next base: position 4,365 of record JBDSLK010000163.1, on the reverse strand, counting down.
ATGGTGCCTACGCTGACCATGCTCGGCCGGTCGTGGTGCCCGTGCAGGCGGGACGCCGGGATCGCAGTTGCTGTCGCCACGCGGCCATTATGTCTGGCCCACGGCTCCGAGGGCACCCCGGACCCCCTGGGACCACCGTCTTATTGTTCGAAGCGTGACTCTCATGCCGCTGGAGGCGGTCCCGGACCTGCCCGAGCTGACGCTCGGCGGAGTCTTCACGACATGGGGGATCGAGCCGTTCCTCTTCGTGGTGACCGTCTGGGTGGCGGGCCTCTACGTGGTTGGGGTGCTCGTCATGCGGCACCGTGGCGACCACTGGCCGGTGGGGCGGAGCGTGGCCTTCCTCGTGGTCGGCATGGGTGCCTTCTGGTTCGTCATCTTCTCCGGGATCGGCGCCTACGACACCACCCTGCTGAGCGTGCACATGGTCCAGCACATGGTGCTCTCGATGCTGGTGCCGCTGGCGTTCGCACTGGGCGCACCGGTCACGCTGGCCCTGCGCACCCTGCCCCGCCGGCCGCGCCGGTGGCTGCTGGCGCTGCTGCACTCGCGGCTTGCCACGTGGCTCTCGTTCCCCCCGCTGACCCTCGGGCTGTTCGTGGTCTCGCCCTGGGCGCTCTACTTCTCCGGTTGGTACGAGGCGTCGCTGCGGTCGGCGTACGTCCACGACATGACGCACCTGCACCTGGTGCTCGTCGGCTCGCTGTTCTTCTGGCCGCTGATGGGCATCGACCCGGTGCCGGGCCGGGTGGGCTACCCGTTCCGGGTGCTGATGATCTTGATGACGCTGCCGTTCCACGCGTTCCTCGGCGTCACGATCATGGGGCAGACGACGCTGCTCGCGGGGGACTGGTACCTCATGCTGCGCCAGGGGCCGATGGGCTCCTGGCTGCCACCGGCCCTGGAGGACCAGCACCTGGCCGGCGGGATCCTGTGGGGCGCCGGGGACCTGGTGGGCTTGGTCTTCTTCGGGGTGCTCTTCACCCAGTGGGTCCGGTCCTCGATGAAGGAGGCGGTGCGTGAGGACCGTCGGCTCGACCTGCTGGAGTCGCGTGCGGGCCGGACGGGCTCCGTGGTCGAGCCCGCCGAGACCGAGCGGTAGCATCGCGGGCGTGAGCGACTCGACCTCGGCCCCGAAGCAGCGCCTCAAGGTGCTCGTCTACAGCGACGACGTGACGACGCGCCAGCAGGTGATCCTGGCGCTGGGCCGGCGACCGCACCCGGACCTCCCCGAGCTGGAGTACGTCGAGGTCGCCACCGAGCCGGTTGTCATCGCCAACCTGGACGCCGGCGGTATCGCGCTGGCCATCCTCGACGGCGAGGCCGTGCCCGCCGGTGGCCTGGGGATCGCCAAGCAGCTCAAGGACGAGATCTACCAGTGCCCGCCGGTGCTGGTGCTGATCGGTCGGCCCCAGGACGCGTGGCTGGCCACGTGGTCGCGCGCCGAGGCTGCCGTGTCACACCCCATCGACCCGATCCAGCTCGCCGAGTCCGTGGTGGCGCTGCTGCGCGCCCGCGTGCCCGCGACGACCTGATCGCGCCCGCTGCCGTGACCACGTGGCCCGACGTGCTGGCCGCCCTGGTCGCCCGCCAAGACCTCTCCGCCGCGCAGGCCTCCTGGGCGATGGCAGAGGTGCTCGCCGGCAACGCGACGCCGGTGCAGATCGCCGGCTTCGCCGTCGCCCTGCGTACCAAGGGCGAGACGATCGAGGAGGTCAGCGGGCTGGCCGACGCGATGCTGGCCGCCAGCAACCCCATCTCGGTGCCGGGCCGCCTGCTCGACGTGGTCGGCACCGGGGCCGACCGATCCAACTCGGTCAACATCTCCACGATGGCGGCGATCGTCGCCGCCGGGGCAGGCGTGACCGTGGTCAAGCACGGCAACCGCTCCGCCTCGTCCCAGACTGGATCGGCCGACGTGCTCGAGGCACTCGGCATCCGGCTCGACCTTCCGCCGGCCCGGGTGGCCGAGGTCGCGACCGAGGCCGGCATCACCTTCTGCTTCTCCGCGGCCTTCCACCCGGCGATGCGGTACGCCGCCTCGGCCCGCCGCGAGCTCGGCATCGGCACCACGTTCAACGTACTGGGGCCGCTGACCAACCCCAGCCGGCCGGCCGCCCAGGCGATCGGCTGTGCCGATCCGCGAATGGCGCCGGTGATGGCGGGCGTCTTCGCCCGTCGGGGCGTCGACGCCTGGGTCTTCCGCGGCGACGACGGCCTCGACGAGCTCACCACCACGACCACCTCCTCGCTGTGGACGGTGCACGACGGGGTGGTCGGGCACGCGACCCTGGACCCGGCTGACCTCGGTCTGGCCCCGGCCACCGCCGAGGACCTGCGCGGGGGCGAGGCCGCCCACAACGCCGAGGTCGTCCGCCGGCTGCTCGACGGCGAGCAAGGGCCGGTGCGCGACGCGGTGCTGCTCAACGCCGGCGCGGCCCTGGCCGTGCACGCGGCCGACCCTGGCGACGTACCGACCAGGTTGGCTTCCGGCCTCGAGCGCGCCCGGGCTTCGGTCGACTCCGGGGCCGCCGCAGCGCTGCTCGAGCGCTGGGTCTCGGCCTCAGCCGGCTGAGTCGGGAGCCTGCAGGAGCATGACGTCCTGCGACTCTTCGACGACCGTCCAGCCGAGCTGGGACTCCAAGCCGTAGGCCAGTGAGCTGTCGGGCGCGACCAGAGCGCGATCGGCGCGGACCTCGTTGACCAGGGAGTCCCAGCCGGGTTCGAGTGCCTCGATCGCCACGTTGCGGTCGAGCTCGGCGTCGGTGAAGGTGTCGCCGTAGCCGTGCATCACGATGTCGATCTGGGGATAGCGCCACATGAGGTAGCCACCCCAGGCGGAGTCGCCGATCATGACCGTGCCCGTGGGCATCTCCTGGAGCCGCTCGTCGACCCAACGCGGCTGTGTCGGCCCTCCGCCGGCCGCACCGGGCACGACGACGGCCAGCAACACCAGCGACAACCCCACACCGAGACCGACCACCCGCTTCTCGGTTCTCGAGGCCGGCTGCGGCGCCAGGTGAGGCGCGATCGCGGTGGCGAGGAGTGGCGCCAGCATCGCGGCCGCCACCGGCAGGGTGCGGATGGAGTAGAGCAGACAGGCGGCCGCGGTGCCGATGAGCAGGAGCTCGGCCCAGGGGACGGATCCGGACCTCAGGCGGAGGAGGACGGTGAGGCCCAGCATGGTGGCCGGCACGAAGCCGATCGCGTCCGTGAAGTGCGGAGGCGCCCACTCGCTGAAGTAGCCCGCGCGCGCGCTGACGTTGAGGACCGCGCCGTACAGCCCGGGGCCTACCGGAGTCACAGCCGCCGCGGCCGCGCACAGGGCGGGGAGGGCCAGGAGCTGGAGCCGCGAGCGCACCGGAAGGTCCCGGTCCAGGAGGGCTCCCAGCGCAGCCACCAGGGAAATCACCGGGCCGAGCGGCCACATGCCGTGGGCCGTGGCCCATACCCATGTCAGCGGCACCAGCCACCAGCGCACGCGGCCGTCTCGTGAGGACTCGAGCGCGGTCGCGGTGACGATGACCACGAACACATAGCTCAGCACCTGCGGGCGAGCGGACAGCGAGGGTACGGAGGCAGCCAGCGCGAGCATCGTGACGCAAGCCGCTGCCAACGACGGGGCCTGGCGACGCGCGGCGACGTAGATGGCGAGGGTCAGCCCCAACACGCAGGCTCCTCGAAGCCAGGCCACGCCCGCAACGCCGAATCGGTCCTCGGTCATAGCCATCAGGACCTGGCTCGACCACTGGGTCGGCAACCAGGTCCGGGTGGCGAAGGGGGTCACGCTGCCGGGTGCCCGCAAGGACCACGAAGTGAGGAACTCATGACCGAACCGCAGGTGGAAGTAGGTGTCAGGGTTCGTCAGCGGTTCGGCAACGTAGCGAACGACGGCCAGACACGTCCCCAGGAAAAGGACGACCGGGATCGTCCGGAGCGCCACCCGGACCGGATCGTGAGGTTTCGCAACCCTGGCCTCTGTTGCCGTGGTCTGAGTTGCTGTCATCGTCTCGCTCACAAGTCGAGGGCGAATGACGCGCCCTCGCGCCGGAAGCCGTTGTCCAGGCGGTCGTAGTACGGCGCGACCATGTCCGGTGGGGTCACGACCTTGGTGAAGCCGCGGTCGCGCAGGCCCGCCACGCCCCGCCAGACGAACTCGCCGGGGGAGAAGTCGCGGTAGCGCGAGGTCACGTAGTCAAGAAGCACGTCGGCCGTCTCACCCTCCTGTCGCATCAGCACTACGCCGACGGTGTCGTCTCCCTTCTGGACGAGGAAGGCGTCGTGTGTACCCGCTGGATCGTGCACAAAGGACGGGTTGAACTTCAGGATGTCGGCGCCGTGTACACGGAGCATGTGGCGGAGGTA
>JBDSLK010000162.1:0-4457 GCA_039916425.1 Nocardioides sp. | reverse complement strand
GGCGCTGAGCGCCTTCGCGATCACCTTCACGACGATGATCCCGACGATCAGGATGACCAGGAACAGGACCAGCTTGGGCACGAACTCCGCGATGGTCCTCAGACCATCTCTCAGTGCGTCTTCCATGGGTTTCTCCTCCGCTTGCGGGGACCCGGGACGCGGGGGCCTGCGCAGAACTGAGACCGAACTCGCAGTCTCGCTGGTCCACGCCACCGGGGTCCGGGGTAGCGCCACAACTGTGGCTTACGTTGTAAGCCAACCACAGCCATGGGTGCTTTGCCAAACGTTCGTACCCGCCGCCCGCGCCGGCATGCAGGGCCGGCGCCGCGGCTCGGACTTCTCGTCAGTCCTGAAAGTGCCCGCTGCGGATCAACGTCAACCTGCCCAGGAGCTCCTCGAGCGCAGCCTCGAACTCGGTGGCCGCATGGTCCTCCGACAGCGACGCCCGGAGCCGACGGACCGTCGGGTAATTCTTCAGTGAGCCCTCGTCCCCGTGACCGTCGTCGAGGACGTCGAGCGGTCCGACATCCGCACCGTGCGCGGAGACCTCGAGCAACAGATGGCCCAATAGGAAGCTGGTGAATGCACGGTAGGCCGCGACGGCCGCCTCGTCTGAGAAGCCCTCCTCGACCAGTCCGGAGAGGAACGCCTCAACCCAGGTCAGGCTGCGCAGCGGGGGCCTGAGCCACGGCGCCGCGGGGGGGCGGGACGCGACCAGGGGGAATGCCTTGGGGTGGCTCAACGCAACCCGTCGAACTCCGTGGGCAAGCCGTTGCAGGAAGTCCTGCCAACCGTCCCGGGGCCCGTCGAGGACCTGCTCGTCGCGACGCATCCCGTCGACCAACGACTCGACGACTGCATCCAGCAGGTCTTCCTTGCCGGGAACGTAGCGGTAGAGCGACATGGCCTCCACACCGAGCTCGGCACCGAGCCGTCGCATCGTGAGGCCGGGCAAACCGCGCTCGTCGATGAACGCGAGAGCAGCATCGACGATCTGGACCCGACTCAATGGGATCCGCGCCGACGGCGGCGGCGCGCCGGCCACCGCGTCCGCATCCGCGCCCGAGACCGTCAGGGTGGTGTCGTCTGATGTAGGCATGCGCGTCTCCTCTCCGTCGAGAAGGACTCTAGTCGTCCGTCGGAGTGCCGCGGCCGGTCCGGAAGGCGAGTCCCTGGATTCACCATGCGGATGCGGCCGGCCGCGCCCTGGTGAGCCCGAGCCGCTCCGGGGCGTTGCTCGTCATGATCGGTTGTGCCGGTTGAGAGCGTCGTCCGACCGGGAGGCGGGGTCGTCAGGAGGTCGCCGGGCGGGCCTTCGGTCCCAGCTTGTGGGTGCCGTCGCACCAGGGGGAGATGCCCGACCGGCCGCAGCGGCAGACCGCGCTGACCGGGCGCGTGGTGCGGTGCACGACTCCCGACTCGTCCTGCACCAGGTGGTCGCCCCGGACCAGGATCGGCCCGCCGGCGCAGACGATCACGTCGGGCCGCTCGTCGTCGCTCACGCCGCCCACGCGTCCAGCAGCACCCGGGCGGTCCGCGCCTCGAGGTCCAGGCAGGTGAAGGCGCCCAGGAAGACGTCCTCGAGCAGGGCCGGCTCCTGCTCGACCAGCGGCGCGCAGATCTCCCGCACGGCCAGCTGCTCGTGCACGGCGTCCGCCTCGACGTGCTCGTCGTAGTACGCCGCGATCTGCTCCGGCAGGTCGAGCCTGCGCAGTCCCTGCGCCATCTGCCGCGACGGCAGGGAGCTCGCGGCCTCGAAGGCCGCGAGGTGACCGACCGCGGCACCGCGCCAGCGCCGGTGCAGCCCGAAGAGGGACATCGCGTTGTTCTGGGCCAGCACCTCCACGGGCGCGTCGTCGACGTAGGCGCCGTACGTCGGATCGAGCCGGCAGGCCTCCATGCCCCGGGCGAAGAAGCGGGCGTGCTGGCGGGCCGGGTCGCCCGCGCCGTACTCGTCGAACTGGAGTGCCATCAGGGCCACCTGCGGCCGGGCGGGCAGCCGGGGCACCGCCCAGGTCGTGGGGTCGGCCTCCTTGAGCTGGTAGAGGGACCGGGCGCGCAGCAGCTCGAGCACTTGGCCACGGTCCGCCCGGCGCTGCACGTGCGTGGCGACCGAAGGACCCTCGAAGGCCGCGACGTAGGCGAAGAAGGACTCGGCGAAGGGCCCTACGGCAGGCGGCGGCACGAACCGAGACCGCAGGTCGGCGACGAACGCCTCCTCGAGGCCGCCGCGCAGCGCGATCAGGGTCGGGTGCCACTCCAGCGCAGCATCCGCGTCGTCGAACCCGCGGTAGTGCTGCTCGTAGAGCGCCCACAAGGTGATTTGAGCATCGGCGTCGTCGTCGGGGCGGACCCGGGTCAGGGTCGGGGCGACGTCGCCGGTGCGCAGGGCGCCGAGGACCTGGGCGCTCAGGCCTCCGCGTGCCTGGGGTGTCAGCATGAGCCCTCCCGGGATGGTCGCTGGGAACAAGGTCGTACCCGGTGCCGGCGCACCCATGCCGGACCGGGGGGAGTCGCGAATCACTACCCCGGAGCCCGGTTGGGTACGTTGTAAGGCAATGACCGCTATCGAGCGCAAACCCGCCAGCCAGATCGATCACCTCTCCGCCGAGGACGTCGAGTCGCTGGGGCGCGACCTGGACGCGATCCGCCAGTCGGTCCTGGACTCCCGTGGTGCCGCCGACGCGGCGTACATCCGCCGGTTGATCAAGGCCCAGCGCTTCCTCGAGCTCGGCAGCCGCGGCCTGTTGCTGGGCAGCCGGCACCGGCCGGCGTGGGTGCTCGGCACGCTCGGGCTCGCGGTGGCGAAGGTCCTCGACAACATGGAGATCGGCCACAACCTGCTGCACGGGCAGTGGGACTGGATGCGTGACCCGAAGATCCACTCCACGACGTGGGAGTGGGACCACGCGACCCCGGCCGCGCAGTGGCAGAAGTCCCACAACCAGGGCCACCACGCCCACACCAACGTCCTCGGCAAGGACAACGATCTCGGCTACGGCATCATGCGGGTCGACGAGGACCAGACCTGGGAGCCGCGTCACCTCGCGCAGCCGGTGCTCAACCTCGTGAACGCGGTGGTGTTCGAGTACGGCATCGCCGCCTACGACCTCGAGGTCGGCGAGATGCTGCGCGAGAAGCGTGGGGTGACCCCGGAGTTCCGCGACAGCGTCCGCCAGACGCTGCGCAAGGTGCGCCGCCAGGCAGTCAAGGAGTACGTCATCTTCCCGGCGCTGTCGGGGGCGTCGTTCCGGCACACGCTGACCGCCAACCTCACCGCCAACCTGCTCCGCAACGTGTGGAGCCACTCGGTGATCATGTGCGGGCACTTCCCCGAAGGGGTGGAGACGTTCGAGCAGGACGCCGTCGCGCCCGACGAGAGCCGCGGCCAGTGGTACCTCCGCCAGATGCTCGGCTCGGCCAACATCACCGGGTCGAAGGCGCTGCACCTGATGGCCGGCAACCTGAGCCACCAGATCGAGCACCACCTCTTCCCCGACCTGCCCAGCAACCGGTACGCCGAGATCGCCCCCCGCGTGAGGGCGCTCTTCACCCAGTACGGACTGCGCTACCACGCCGCCCCGATGCCCCAGCAGGTCGCCTCCGCGTGGCACAAGGTGCTCCGACTGTCGCTGCCCAACGGGTGGCTGGGACGCACCACGCTGCGCACCGTGCCAGCCCGGCTGCGTGAGCTGCGGCCGGCCGGCGGGCTCGGCAGCGCCGCGGCCTGAGGTCGACGGCGACCGGGGGGCGTGGGTCACATTCCCGCATCCACCGGGCGCGTCGGGGTACGAAGCACTTCCTGCACCACGACGGAAGGCTTCTGATGACCCGCAACACCCTGTCCCGCTCGATGCACGACATCGGCCTCGCCGCCTGGTTCGGCGGCACCCTCGCCAACGCGGTGGCACTCAACCCGGCCGCCGCGCAGAGCTCGTCGCCCTCCGACGCGGGCGCCGTCGCCAACGTCGGGTGGGACCGCTGGACACCGGTCAACGCCGGCGCGATCGCCCTGCACCTCGTCGGCAGCGTCGGCCAGCTCGCCGGCAACAAGAGCCGGATCGCCAGCCAGAGCGGTGTCGGGTCCATGGTCGCCGTCAAGACGGCGCTGACCGTGGCCGCCCTCGGCGCCACGGGCTACAGCCGGGTGCTGGGCAGCAAGGTCTCCGCCCACACCGCCGTGCCGGTCCACTCCGGCACCGAGCCCGCCCCCAGCACCCCCCAGGACGTGGCCGACGCCCAGCGTCAGCTTGCCGTGCTCCAGTGGGTCGTGCCCGCCCTGACCGGCGCACTGGTCGTCGTCAGCGCGTTCGCCGGCGAGCAGCAGCGGGCCGGGGAGGTGCGCCGAGGCATCACCGAGCGCCTGCTCCCCTCGTCACTCACCAGCTGACCGCACCCCGACAGCTTCCCCCAGCAACAGCACAACGGCGCCCACCTCGCGGTGGGCGCCGTTCGTG
>JBDSLK010000161.1:0-17108 GCA_039916425.1 Nocardioides sp. | reverse complement strand
CCCGACGAGGCTTCCGTCCCCGAGGTCGAAATAGGGCTGGAACAAGAGGAACAGCTCGCCGCGTCCCATCGCCGCCGCCAGATCCGCACGCAGCGCCATGCGCGCGACCGAGGTGGCGTGTATCCCGGGCTCGAAGACCACGCACACGTTCTTGCCGGAGCGTTTGGCGTGATACATCGCCGCGTCGGACTCCTGGAGCAGCCCAGCAGCGCTCAGCCTCCGCTCGGCCGTGGACGCGGCTATGCCGATGCTCGCGCTGTTCGTGGTGGCGCACCCGCCCACCACGACGGGTTCGGCCAGCGCACGCCTGATCCGGTCCGCCACCGCCCACGCGTCCTCGAGAGCGGCCACCTCCGGCAGGAGGACGGCGAACTCGTCTCCGGCGATGCGGGCCACCGTGTCACCGGGGCGCACGCATGCCCTGAGCCGGTCGGCCGTGATGGACAGCAGGTGGTCTCCGGCCGCATGGCCGAGGCTGTCGTTGACCACCTTGAAGTCGTCGACGTCCAGGAACAGGACCGCCTGGGTGGTCTCCGGATCTGCCTCGGCCAGGGCCGCGTCGAGGCGTTCACAGAACAGGGCCCGGTTGGGCAGCGAGGTGAGCGCATCGCGGAACGCCATGTCGTGGAGCTCGTTCTGCAGGCGCTTCTGCTCGGTGATGTCACGGATGAACGCGTTGTAGCGGTGGGAAGGACCTGAACGCGTCGACCAGAGCGACAGCTCGACGGGGAACTCGGCGCCGTTGGCGCGCATCGCGGTCAGCTCCAGTGTCACGCCGGAGAGATCGGCCGACCTTGTCGCGTCGAGGGAAGCGAGAGACAGTGGGCTGAGAGGCCGCAGGCGCTCGGGGACGACGAGCTCGGTGAGCTGGTGGCCCAGCACCGTCTCGCGGCACCGCCCGAACATGGTCTCGGCCCGACGGTTCCACTCCAGCACGTTGCCCGCCGAGTCGACCGCCACGAAGGCATCCTGGGCAGTCTCCAGGACGGCCTGCAGGAGCTGCTGGCTCTCGCGAAGGGCCTCCTCGTTCTCTCGGGAGGCGGTGATGTCCGACAGCACACCGAACCACAGCGCCTTGTCTCCGGGACGGTCCCCGGGTCGAGCCGTGGCCGCGTCCCGGATCCAGCGGTAGCTGCCGTCGCGGGCCTTCAGACGGTATTCGCCGATGTGCATGCCCCCCGTCGTCTCCGTCCACGTGTCCTCGTCCTCGAGCACGTACTGGCGGTCGTCGGGATGGATCAGCCCGATCCAGAGCTTCGGCTGCGCGATCCACTCGTCGGCGGCGTACCCGAGCAGCTCCTCCAGGCGGGGGCTGATGTAGATCCAGGCGCCGTTCTCACCGGGTTCGGCGATGTAGGCCGCACCGGGAATGGTCTCGACGATGAGCTTGAAGCGGACCTCTGCCTCGCGCAACCGCTCCTCGCCGAACCGGAGCTCCGCCAGGAGAAAGCCGTAGTCCTCGTCCGGGCCGGGCCGAATTGCCACCCCCCACCGGTCCACCACTTCCTCCAGTCCCCGTAAGAAGCAGGCTGAGAGGCTTGCTCGTCCGAGGGTAGCCACGCAGAGTGGCGAAATAGTGCTGAACGGACAATCCGGTGCCGGCCGCGGTCGGCGGGCACCTGGCAGCGCGGGAAGCAGGAACGCGCCGTGGTGGACCCTGGTCTTGGTCTGGCAGACCGACAGGCGAATGTCAGGGCAAGGGCCTTGACGTGCGGCAAGCCCCGGGGCTCACGAGCAGCTGCTGCCGCCGCCCCCGCAGTCGCCGAAACCGCCACGGTCCCCGCCCCCGCCACGGCTCCTCACACCGGGAGCCGAGGGCCCACAGCCCAGAGGAGCGGCCACGACAACAGGGGGCGGATGGGCCCGCCGCTCGCGCCTCGACGTTCCTCCATGCCAAGCACGATGCCGTAGGTCCGCAGCCTGCGCTCGAATCTGATCGCTACAAGGGTTGAACCTTCCGCGCGCCCCGACCGTGTAGCCCAGTATCACGGGTCCGCTCCACCCCCGGGCGGACCGCCGCAGCGCCACGAGAGGAAGCGTCATGCGCACGTTCCGGTCGGTACTGTCTCTATCCACCTCCATCACCGCTGCCCTGGTGGTCGCCGTGACCTCTGCGGGCCCGGCCATGGCGAGTGGCCGCTCGATCCTCCACGAGGATCTCGAGGGCACTTTTCCGTTGACCGACCCGGTCAACGCCAGCCCGGTGATCGCCGGCGTCAACCCGGGTGGGGCGCCCTGGGTCGTGGACGAGGACAGCCAGGCCCGCGTGCGTGAGGACGGCCGGATCACCGTCGTCGTCAGTCACCTGGTGATTCCCGGCCGGGTGCCGGGCAACCCCGTCGCTCTGATGGCCGCCAGCCTCGTCTGCGACGACATGGTCGTCGATTCCACGCTGGCCTTCGCGGTGAGCCCCGAGGGCAACGGTGAGGTCAGTGATCTCATCACCGGGACCGACGACTGCGACGACCCCATCGTCCTGGTCCGGAGCGCCACGAACCCGGCGGCTCTCGGCAGCTACTTCGCCGTCGCGATGGAGGACTGACGCGGCGCCCCTGGCAAGAACCGGAATGTCGACACGACCACCAGGCTGAGCAGCCTGCGCCCCCGAATCAGGGAGATCTCGGCACCCGCCGAGGTTGACCCCCATGGACCGGTCGCCATGTCGGCGTACTCTCTAGCCGACGCACCAGCAGGGACAGTCGTCAGGGTCTGCGCCAGGGGAGCCCCGCTCGCAACGTGCCCCAGGTCAGTTCGACGGTGTCGAGAGGAGGGGCTGTGGACGCTCAGGGACTCGTGACGTCGCCGCCGTGCGAGCTCTGCGGTCAGCCGATCGGTCCCGACCGCATCGACGCGCTGCCTCGGGCGACGACGTGCATGGCTTGCGCGAGCTTGCGCAAGCGCCCCTCGCGGGGTCAGACCTGCTCCTGACGGCAGTCACCGGCGAGCACCATCACCGAGCGGATGGCAGTCCATCAGGCGCTCTGACGGGGTGTGACGCAGTGGGTCTTGGTGCGGTCACCCGAAAGCTAGGAGTGCACCCGGGTGATCCGGTGCCGGGCGTTGGCGTCGACGACGGTGAGGCCGGTCACGGCGCGGTCGCGGTCCTGGGCTCGGCGCCGGTCGCACTCGGATCGTCGCGCGCACCCGCCGAGCATGCCGGGGTCAGCGGCGGACGAGCCCGCGGAAGGCAAGCCAGGCCACTGCCCAGAAGGTGATCGTCGCGACCGACAGCAGCGCCAGCGTCGGGACCGAAGCGTGCGGGTCGTCTCGCGCCACCATCACGGCCGCCATCGCAGCGACCGACGGCGGGACCAGGGCGAACCAGCCCAGCACGCCGTAGACCGCGCGCCGGCCCGCATCGCTCCCGCGCAGCAGCGACACCGCCGCCGCCACCGTGAGCGGGACGACGGCGCCGAGGTCGAGCAGCACGATCGACCAGTAGAAGGTGCGGGCCTCGCGGAACTCGGCGGCGATCGGCTCGTGGCCTGCCGCGCCGACCAGGAGCGGCAGGTAGCGCGAGAGCACGAAGCCGGCCAGCCCGAGCAGGGCCAGCCCGCCCCGGCGCCGCCAGCGGTCGCTGGTCTGCGGGACCGGCGCGACCCACGCCCGGGACCAGGCCGTCAGCGCGAGCCCGCCCGACAGCGCGACCAGGCCGACGTCGAGGAGCACCGTCCAGGAGGCGGCGGCGTACTCCGGGCCGACGACGTACTGCACGAACATGTAGGCGGCGTACGTCGTCGGGCCGAGCGCCAGCAACGGTGCCCGCGGGTCGCCGCGCAGGGCCAGCACGCCGGCCGCGGCCGTCCACGGCACCACCAGTAGCAGGGTCACGACCTCCAGGCCGAGCAGCTGGTTGGTCATCGACTCCGAGATCGGGTAGTCGATCACGCCGGTGAGCAGCGGCCCGACCACGCTGTTGAGGACCAGCAGGGCGGTCAGGGTGAGGAGCGCACCGCCGAAGACACGAGAGTCGCCCGCGCCCCGACGCCGCTCAGGTGCGCGGGTGGCGATCTCGGTCATGGCCCCTCCGGTCCTCGACGGTGCGCTCACCTCGAGACTCCGCCTCCGAGGGCGCGGCGACCAGGGCCGCGAGTCACCCGGCGACGGGCAGCCGGACCCGGAAGTGCGCGCCCGGCGACCGGCCCTCGACCAGGGTCAGCTCCCCGCCGTGACGCACCGCGATGTCGGAGGCGATCGCCAGGCCGAGCCCGCTGCCGGCGTGGCCCGACCGCGCCGGGTCGCCGCGATAGAAGCGGTCGAAGACCCGGGCCCGGTCGGCCACGGGCACCCCGGGGCCGTCGTCGGCGACGTCGAGGACCACCTCGCCCTGGTCCACGACCAGGGTCACGCGCACCCGGCTGCGGGCGTGACGCGCCGCGTTGTCGATGAGGTTGCGCACCAGTCGCCGTAGATCGGCGGCCTCCCCCACGACCGGAGCGGCCGAGACCCCCGCGGTGTCGATCGCGACGCCGGTGTCGGGCCGGATCCTCAGCGTCTCCTCGAGGACCAGGTCGTCGAGGTCCAGCAGCGCCGCGAGCGGTCGGGGCACGCCGCCGTCCTGGACGGCCAGGTAGAGCAGGTCGCCGACCAGCTGCTCCATCTCGGCGCAGCTCACCAGCAGGTCGGCGGCCAGCCCGCGCACGTCGGCCCGGCCCGGATGGGCCGAGGCGATCTCGAGCTGCGTACGCAGCGCCGCCAACGGGCTCTGCAGGTCGTGGGAGGCGTCGGCCACGAAGTCGCGCTGCCGCAGGCTCGCGGCCTCCAACCGGTCCAGCATCCGGTTCATCGTCAGCGCCAGCCGGCGTACCTCGTCGTCGGCGGCCGGGGTCGGCACCCGGCGGTCGAGCTCGGACTCTCCGATGCCGTCGACGGCCGTGGTGATCTGGTCGATGCGTCTCAACGCCCGTCCCACGAAGGCCCAGATCGCCAGGGCGAGCAGCAGGAGCAGGATCGGTACGCCGACCAGGAGCGCGCCGCGCAGGGTGCGCGTCGCCTCGGCGACCGACTCCAGGCTGGTGCCGACCACCACCGTGACCGGGCCGTCCGGGGACGGGCCGGCCGCGATCCATACCCGGTAGCGCTCGGTCTCGTCGTCGTCGGGGCCCGCCAGTGTGCTGACCCGCAGCGACGAGCCGCCCCGGTCCTCGGTCAGGGCCGGCCGGCCCGCGATGTTGGCGGAGGCGGCGAGCACCGTGCCGCGGGCGTCGATGACCTGACCGACCCCCTCGTCGCCCAGCCCCGCGAGCCTGACCGGGAGCTCCCCGGCCCGCGCGACGGCGAGCAGGTCGCGCACCCGGGACTGCGCGACCGCGTCGTCGCGGTGAGTGAGCTGCGACTCCAGCGTCAGCGCGAGGGCGACGGCCCCGGCCACCAGGGCCAGGGCGGTGACCGCGGAGGCGAGCAGGGTGGTCCGGGCCCGGACCGTGCCCCAGCCTCGCAGCTGCCATCCCCCGCTGCCCGGGCGCTCCTCAGCCACCGGCGGGGTCCAGCCGGTAGCCCACCAGGCGCACGGTCTGCAGGCTGTGCCGGGCGAAGGGTTGGTCGACCCGCTGGCGCAGCTGGCGCACGTAGACCTCCACGATGTTGGGGTCGCCCTCGTAGGCGAAGTCCCAGACGTGCTCGAGGATCGTCGCCTTGGACACCACCTCGCCCGCACGGCGCAGCAGGAACTCCAGCAGCGAGAACTGTCGCGGCGTCAACGCGATCTCGGTGCTGCCGCGCCACACCTCGTGCGAGGCGGGGTCCAGGCGCAGGTCGCCCGCGGTCAGCACGGTCGGCCGGTCGACGGCGCCGCGCCGCACGAGCGCGCGGAGTCGGGCGACGAGGACCAGGTAGGAGAAGGGTTTGGCCAGGAAGTCGTCGGCGCCCGCGTCGAGGGCGCGCGCCTCCTCCGCGGCACCCGACCGGGCCGTCAGCATCAGGATCGGCACCCAGTTGCCGGCCGCCCGGAGCCGCGCGCACAGCTCGTCACCGGCCAGCCGCGGGAGCATCACGTCGAGGACGGCGGCGTCGTAGGCGTTCTCCTGAGCCAGCCACTCACCCTCGAGACCGTCCGGCGCCACGTCGACGGCGTACCCCTCGGCCTCCAGGCCGCGCTTGACGGCAGCGGCCATCGCCGCGTCGTCCTCCACGACCAGGATGCGCATGGCCCACGGTCCCACGTCCGGTCTGAACGCCCGCTGAAGATCAGACCCCGACCTCTTCAGCGTGCCTTCAGCCGCCGGGGAGCACGGTGGTGGACGAAGAGCACCACCACCCGAGACCGAGGAGTCACCATGAAGAAGCGCATCGCCACCGTCGCCGGGCTCGCCCTGGCCGCCACCGTCACCGGCGGCGTCGCCGTCGCCAGCGGCGGGGAGGACCCCGAGCCGGGTTCGCAGGACTACACCAGCCAGCAGGCCGCGACCGCCACGAAGGCCGCGCTCGAGGAGACCGGCGGCGGGACCGCCAACAGCGTCGAGCGGGACTCCGAGGACGGTGCGACCTGGGAGGTCGAGGTCACCCGTCCCGACGGGACCACCGTCGACGTGCGGCTCGACGAGAAGTACGCCGTCGTGGTCGTCGAGGGCGACACCGAGGACGCCGGGGACTCCGGGGACTCCGGGGACTCCGCCGCGTCGGGACAGTGAGATGACCCCGTCGACGTACGTGCGCAGCGGCTTGGCCGCGACCGCGGTGACCACCGGACTGGTCGCGGGACTGGTCGCGGGACTGGTCGCGGGACTGGGCACAGGACTGGGCGGGGCCCGCACCGCCGGCGCCGCGGCCCCGGCCGCGGACGAGTGCGCCCAGCCGGGGCCCTACGCGCTGCCGCACGGCAGCGAGACGCTCCACCTGGACCCGGCCGACTTCACCACCAGGATCGACCACCCCTACTGGCCGATGCGACCGGGCACCGTCTGGCACTTCGTCGAGAAGGGCGACGGGGGGACCCAACGGGTCACGGTCACCGTCACCGACCGCACCAAGCTCATCGCCGGCATCGAGACGCGCGTCGTGCACGACGTGGTCCGCTCCGACGGCGAGGTCATCGAGGACACCGACGACTGGTACGCCCAGGACTCCGGCGGCAGCCTCTGGTACCTCGGCGAGGCCACCGCGGAGTACGAGCACGGCAAGGTAGTCAGCACCGAGGGTTCGTGGGAGCACGGACGCGGCGGCGCGCAGGCCGGCATCGCCCTTCCCGCGCGACCGGTGCAGGGCTGCACCTACCGCGAGGAGTACCTCGCGGGCGAGGCCGAGGACAGGGCGCTGGTGCTCTCCGACCGTGAGCCGGTCAAGGTCCCGGCCGGCACCTACCGACACGTGCTGCACACGGCCAACACGACGCCGCTGCACCCCGTCCTGCTGGAGAACAAGTTCTACGCCCGCGGGGTGGGCCCGGTGCTGGAGGCGGACCTGTCCCCGTCGTTCGGGAGCGCGGTCCTCACGCGAGTCGACCGGAGGCGCTGACGCGCCAAGACACGGAGGGCCGCTGACGACGCCGACGCGGCCCCCCACTGGCACGTCTCCTTCGCCGTCGCCGACCGCGACGAGACCCGTGGCGCGCACGCATCGGCTCGGCGGCCCGGTCCTGGTGGTCACCGACACCGACTGGACCCGGATCGCCCTCCTCCGCGACCCCCATGGCGCGGTCCTCACCGTCAGCCAGTTCAGCCGCAGTTGACCCCCACGAGAGCCACAGGCCGGGCCGAGAGTGCTAGCACCATCGTCGGATGGAGGATCCGACCGTGACGGTGCCACTGTGGGGGCAATCAGGAAGACCGTCGGACCGGAGAGCGCCAGCGCCAGGTGGGACCTCGACGAAGCTGCGGGCACGCACCTCTCGCACGAACGACCGGCCCTTCGTCCAGGCGGCGTGACCGCGGCCGGTCAGCCCCGCACCGGGAACGCGACCGGGCTGCGGTGGCCGTCCCGGTCGACTGCTCGGACTCCGAAGGCGACGTTGTCCTTCGACAGGTCGATCCGGGCGCGGGTGGCGGTGCCGACGTCGATCACGGTCGTCCAGTCGGCCCCGGTCGTCGGGCGCCACACCACCTCGTAGTGGTCGAGGTCGGCCTCGGTGTTGGATGCCCAGGTCAGCTCGGTGTCGTTGGTGAGCTCGGCGGTCAGCACCTTGACGTCCTTGGGGGTGCCCGGCGCCTGGGCCAGCGACCACAGCACCGCCCCGTTGACCCGGGTCACCCGGCCCAGGTAGTCGAAGTCGCAGAACTGCTCGAGGTCGCCGTACTCGACGCCGTCGACGACCCGTACGTCCTGGTGCTGGTGGGCGTAGTCCTCGTTGGGCTCGGTGAAGCGTGCCGCCGGGTAGCCACGCTCGAGGAACGGGATCTGGTCTCCGCCGCGCAGGAACCGGTCGCGGCGGTAGACCACCCGCACGTTCATCCCGGTCGCGCCGTTGGAGGCGACCTCGGTCGCGAAGCGCCCGAGCTGGCGGGCCGGGGAGTCGTTCTCGCCGCCGATCGCGCGCCGGGCGGAGGCCTCGGCCGGGGTCTCGTCGGTCGGGACGCCCTCGGTGAACAGCCGCAGGCTGCGATCGTCGCGGGTGCCGTCGTCGGCGCGGGAAGCGCCCACGATGTCGTTGGTGAACATCGCCTGCACGTCGGTCCCGGCGTCCTTGAACTGCTGGGCCAGGTACGCCGAGCCGTAGAGGCCCTGCTCCTCCCCGGCGACGGCCGCGAAGACGATGGTCGCCTCGGGCCGACGGGTCGCCATCAGCCGCGCGAGCTCCATGGCCACCGCCACCCCCGACGCGTCGTCGTCAGCGCCCGGCGCGTCGCTCGTCGCGTCCATCACGTCGGTGACCCGCGAGTCGTAGTGGCCGGAGACGACGTAGACGCGCTCGGGGTTCGTCGAGCCGCGCAGCGTTGCCACGACGTTGGTGATCCGCGTCGGCGCCGGGATCCGGGACGCCGGCTGCTGCACGTAGGACTGGAGGGCCACCTCCATCCGCCCGCCCGACGGCTCGGCGTACCGCTGGAGCTCGGCGAGGATCCAGTCGCGGGCGGCCCCGATGCCGCGGGCCGGGTCGTCCTGGGACGACAGCGTGTGCCGGGTTCCGAAGGAGACCAGGGCGCGCACGATCCTGCGCAGGTTGTCGGGGTCGACCTCGCGCAGCAGCGCCCGCAGCGTCGCGTCGGGCTGCTGGGCCAGGTTGGGTGAGCCGGGTCCGGGCGGCCACGCGGCACCGCCGGCTCCCGAGGCACCGGAGGCCGCCTCGACGGCGCCGAGGACGGGGGTCACCAGCACCCCGCCGAGGGTGGTGGCGGAGCCGGCGAGCAGCGCACGGCGCGAGGGGCGGATGGGCAGGCGGTCGTGATGTCCCGAGAAGGTCATCGATCCGGTCTACACCGGGTCGACCCACGATGTCCACCGCCGGTCCCGGTAGGTGAACCGGGGCCGCGATCAGCTGACCGGCTCGGGGAGCACCTCGTCACCGACCGCGATCGGGCCCGACTCCAGCACCCGGAAGACGGTGCCACCACGACGCCGCAGCGCCCCCTGCGCGCCCGCTCCGATGGTGTCGTCGAGGAGCTTGCAGGGCGCCGCGACCCGGACCACCTCGAGCAGCGCACCGCCCACTCGGAGCCGGGTGCCCGGGGTCGTGGGCACCTCGCCGTCGGAGATCGTCACGTTGCGCCGGGTGAGCCCGGCGGGGACCGGCGCCCCGAACGCCGCCGCCGCCTCGGCGAGCGAGGTCGCACTCTGCACCGTCACGTGCCGGTGCCGGGTGCCGTGGTAGCGGTCGCCCACGAGACCCTTCCCTGCCTCGGCCTCGACGCGGTCGACCGAGCGCATCGGCAGCCTGGTCGCGGGGGCGGTGTGGAGGGCGGTGACGGTCGGCACGTCACCAGTCTGCCCGGAGCAGGATGACGAGCCACCCGCGCTGGGTCGGCGTGGTGAACTGGACGCATGACTCCCGCCGACCTGCTCGTGGAGGCCTTCGACCGCATCCTCCAGACGGGCCTCGCCGCTGTCGACGGCCTCGAGGACGAGGCCCTCGCCGCCCGCCCCGCCCCCGAGGCCAACCCCGTCGGCTGGCTGGTCTGGCACCTCGCCCGCGTACAGGACGACCACATCGCGGGGGTCGCCGGCGCGCCCGGCCTGGAGCAGGTGTGGACCAGCCAGGGCTGGGCCGACCGGTTCGGGCTGCCGCTCGACGTGGGCGACATCGGCTACGGCCACACCACGGAGCAGGTGGCGTCGGTGCGGGTCGGCGCCGGCCTGCTGGCCGACTACCTGCGGGCCGTCCACGCGCAGACCGTTGCCTACGTCGCGGGGCTCAGCGGGGCCGACCTCGACGAGGTCGTCGACGAGCGCTGGGACCCGCCGGTCACCCGCGGCGTGCGACTGGTCAGCGTCGTCGGCGACGACCTCCAGCACGCCGGCCAGGCGGCCTACGTCCGCGGCCTGCACGGCCGCTGACCGCGACGCCGCGGTATCAGCGAGACGGGCCGGTGCTCCTCAGGGTGTGCAGCCACGCGCGACGCCCGATCGCTCCTCGGCTGCCGATCCGACAGACCAGGAGGACGCCATGGACACCACGTGCTGTCCCGAGTGCGGTGAGATCGCCGAAGTCCGGGAGCGCAGCGTGCTGGAGAGCACCCACGGTCCGATCGAGCACGCGAAGATCGTCTGCGTGGAGCACCACTGGTTCCTGATGCCCGTCTCCTACCTCCACAGCTCACCGGCACCCTCCCGGAACCCGGGGGTCCGCTCCCCGCGTTGACCGGCCGCCTCCCCGTCGGCGTCGCCCGGCCACGGGCCCCAAGACCCGCTGCTGCGTGTCGTTCTCCGGTGGTCGCCGCCCGGGCCCTGAACCACTCCTGGCACGGGCGGTTCATCGCCCTGGACGAGCCAGCCGGTAGCTGACCGGCGACCGGTGGTCCGAAGTCGGGACCCTGCGACCCCCGCCAGGGGACCAGCGGCCCTGTCGGAACGGCGCTCTCCCGAGCAGGCTCGGAACAAGCCGGTGCACAACCGACGAGATCACCGTCAACCGACGAGGTGAGAGTCATGGTCGCGGCAGCAGTCATCCTGATCGTTCTCGTGGTGGCCCTCACGGTCGCCCTGGCCGTGGGCCTGCGCGGGTGGATGGGCGAGGAGTCCCGCTTCGAGGAACACCTGCACGTCCCCGAGACCCCCACCCTGACCTACGCCATCCCCAACGGCGTCGACCCGGTGGTCGTCAAGGTCGCTCTGACCCGCGCCGGCTTCCGCAGCGCGCGAGCCGGTCCCCACGACCCGCTCCACGCACAGCACCGAGCTCTCCTTGAAGGTCACCGGCACGGCGTACTCCTCGGCGAGGAGCGCCCCGATCACCTCCTTCTGCACCTCGCCGTAGAGGGAGAGCCGCAGCTCGCGGCGCACGCCGTCGCGCCGCAGGTCGATCAGCGGGTCCTGATCGGCGAGCTCGGTGAGCGCGGAGAAGAGCCGGCCGCGGTCGGCGTCGTCGACCGGGTCGACGACGGTGGTCAGGCTGGGACGCACGAACGCGACGCCGTCGCCCGGCACGCCGGCCCGGGTGTCCCCGAAGACGTCGCCGATCCGGGCCGACTCCACACCACGGACCACGACCACCTCGCCGGCGCTCGCGGAGCGCACCTCGGCCAGTGTCCCGCCGCGGAAGACGCGCAGCCCGGTCACCTTCTCGGCGTGGCCGTGCCCGAGGTCGAGACGGTCTCGCACGCGAAGGGTGCCCGAGCGGAGGTGGGCGACGACCGACTTGCCCCTAGCGGGTTCGCGTTCGATCTTGAACACCTGGCCCACCGGCTCCCCCTCGGCGCACGGGGTGGCGACCGGCAGCAGGTCGGCGAGCGAGTCGAGCAGCACCCGGACGCCGGCCCCGGTGACGGCGGAGCCCGACAGCACCGGCGCGTCCCTGCTGAGCCGGTCCCGGATCTGGAGGGTGACCCGGTCGACGTCGGCGCCCATCCGGTCGGTCTTGTTGACGAACACCACCGTCGCGATGTCGAGCCGTTGCAGCGCGCGCATCAGGACGAGCGTCTGCGCCTGCACCCCCTCGACGGCCGACACGACGAGCACGGCCCCCTCCAGCAGGGACAGCGAGCGCTCGACCTCGGCGATGAAGTCGGAGTGGCCGGGGGTGTCGAGGAGGTTGACGGTGACCCCGCCGACCTCGAAGGACACCACCGCGGCGCGGATGGTGATGCCCCGACGGCGTTCCAGCGCCATCGTGTCGGTGTGGGTGGTGCCGGCGTCGACACTGCCCGGCTCGTCCAGCACCCCCGCCTCGTAGAGGAGGCGTTCGGTCAGGGTCGTCTTGCCGGCGTCAACATGCGCCAGGATCCCCAAGTTCAGCGTGCGCAACCTTCACGTCCTTCTCGCAGGTGGTGGTCTGGAGTGAGAAGGAAGGTGCTCGCATCAAGATCTCCTGGGCTGGGTAGCGCGGACCCCTGATGGCACCACCGCCGAACCCGCCACGTCCACGGGTTTTCGGCGCCGCCGGGCTCACGCCTCGGCTGGCGCACCTGACTGGGCGGCGGGGCCGTACGCCAGGTGGACCACGCCGTTGGCGTAGACGTCGTGGGTCAGGAGGGAGAGGCGGGTAGGCGCCTCGCCCCCGCTCCAGAGCCGGTCGCCCTCCCCGAGGGCGACCGGGTAGACGAACAGGTGCAGCTCGTCGACGAGACCGTCGGCGAGCAGCCCCCGGACCAGCCGGCCGCTGCCCGAGACGTACAGGACGCCGTCGCGCTCGTCCTTGAGGCGGCGGACCATCCCGGCGTCGTACGCCCCGACCGGCGTGCTGTTGGCCCACTCCTCGGCCGACGGTTGCGCGCCGACGACGAGCTTCTCGCTGTCGTTGAAGAACGGCGCCCCGGGGTCGTCCTCGACGGTGCGGTCCCGCCAGCCCGTCGCGAACATCTCGTGGGTGCGACGACCCAACAGGATCGCGGACGCCCGCCCTGTGATCGCCGCGAGCGTCTCGCCCATCTGGGGGTCGAAGCCGTAGTCGAAGGTCCAGGACGGTGACTCGATCACGCCGTCGAGGGAGATGAACTCATGGACTGCGATGGTGGCCATGGCGGGCATCCTCTCGCGGCCGCCGGCCCGGCGTCAGGGTGCCCGACAACAGCCGGGCACCCTGAGCCGTTCGCCTCCCTCAGATGAGGCCCTTCTCGGTCAGCCAGTCCTTCGCCGCGGTGGCGGCCGAGGCCTTCTCGTCACCCTCGACCCGGTCACGCAGGGCGATCAGGTCGTCGGTGGTCATCTCGGCGGAGATGTCGTTGAGGATCGTGCCGATCTCCTCGGTGTAGATCGAGTCGGCCAGCAGCGGGACGATGTTCTGCGAGGAGATCATGCTCTCGGGGTCCTCGAGCACCACCAGGTCCTCGGCGACCAGCGCCGGCGACGTGGTGTAGATGTCGGCCACCTGCACGCTGTCGTCGACCAGGGCCTTGACCGTGTCGGGCCCACCGAAGTCCTCGATCGGCACGAACTCGACGTCACCGGGGCTGGTGCCGACGCCGTACACGCTCTTGAGCCCGGGGATGCCGTAGCCGAGCTCGCCGAACTGCGGGTTGGAGCCCAGCTTGAACGGGACCAGCGCCGAGAGGTCGCCGATCGAGGTGAGGTCGTTGTCCTCCGCGGTCTTGCGGGTCACGACGTAGGCGTCCTTGTCCTCGGCCTCGGCAGAGTCGAGGACCCGCAGGTCGTCGGCGGCGACGGCGTCGGTGAGGGCGCCGTCGACCTCCTCGGTGGTGCGCTCGGTGTAGGCCTCGTCGTAGTAGGCCAACAGGTTGCCGTTGTACTCGGGGATCAGGTTGATCGAGCCGTCCTGGAGAGCCGGGATGGTCTGCTGGCGCGGGCCGATGTTGAACTTCGTCTCGACGTCGACCCCCTTCGCCTCGAGGGCCTGGGCGTAGATCTCGCCGAGGATCTCGCTCTCCGGGAAGGCGAACGAGCCCACGACGACGGTGCCGCCACCGCCGCCACCGCCCTCACCGCCCGGCGCCGTGGTCGTCGTGGGGTCGCTGGACCCACAGGCCGCCAGCGATGCGGCGAGGGCGATCGAGAGCGTGACGGCGCCCATCCTCGCGGGTCGGATCCGGAGAGGGTTGAATGCTGCGGACATGAAGTGCTTCCCTTCGTCTCACGCGTGGTCACGCGTGCGCGGCCGTGGTGACCGCTTGGCTGTGCGGGGTCGTGCGGACTCGTGGGTGGCCGTCGCGCGCTGGAGGAGGGCGAAGACGCCGTCGACCGCCAACGCGAGCGCCGTGACCAGCAGGGCGCCTCCGAGAATCAGATCGTAGTTGTTGAGCCCGATGCCGGAGGTGATGATGCGCCCCAGCCCGCCGAGACCGGCGTACGACGCGATAGTCACGGTCGCGATGACCTGGAGCACCGCGGCCCGCACGCCACCGACGATCAGCGGCAGCCCGAGGGGGATCTCGACCTGGCCGAGGATCTGCCACTCCGTCATCCCGCTGGCGCGGGCCGAGTCGATGGTTCCCCGGTCCACCGACTCCAGGCCGGAGTAGGCGCCGGCGAGCATCGACGGGATCGCCAGGATCACGAAGCTGATGGTGGCCCCGACGATCGGCGCGGTGTCGTAGGAGAGGACGTACCCGAAGACCATCAGCAGGAAGAACAGCAGCCCGAGCGTGGGGAGTGCCCGCATCGACCCCGTGAAGGTGATGACGAACTGCCGTCCACGGCCGGTGTGCCCGATGTAGAAGCCGAGCGGCAGCGCGATCGCCGCGGCGATGACCAGGGCGACCGCGGTGTAGCCGAGGTGCTCCAAGAGCCGGTCCTGGATCGGGAGCGGGCTCTGGCTGCCCGTCTGCCAGTGGGCGCCGTCGAAGATCCAGCGCAGGGCGCTCAGGAGCAGATCCATCAGTCGGTCCTCGCGCCCGCGCCGACCGCGCGGGCGGTCGGCTCGCGGGTCCAGGGCATCAGCAGTCGGCCGAGGAGCACGATCACGACGTCGAAGACCAGGGCCAGCAGGAGGCTGATCAGGATGCCGACCACGACCTCCTCGAGGATGCCCCGCTGCTTGCCGTTGGTGAAGAAGTAGCCGAGGTTCTTGGACCCGATGATCACCCCGACCGAGACCAGAGCGATGGTGCTGACCGAGACCACCCGGATGCCGGCAAGCAGCACCGGGCCGGCCAGCGGCAGGTCCACCTTGAAGAACCGCGCGGCCGACGAGAAGCCGATCGCGGTCGAGGCGTCGATGGTGCGCTCGTCGACCGAGGCCAGCGCGTCCGCAGCGGAGCGGGACATGATCGCCACCCCGTAGATGCACAGCGCGACCACGAGGTTGGTGTCGTCGAGGACACGGGTCGGGATGATCAGCGGCAGGATCACGAACAACGGCAGCGACGGGATCGTGTAGAGCAGGCTGCCGCCGGTGATGACGATGGTGCGCATCGCCTGGTTGCGATTGGCCAGCCAGCCGAGCGGGATCGACAGCAGGAAGCTCACGAGGATCGGGATCATCGCCAACCGCACGTGGTTGAGCGTGTACTCGCCGATCAGGTCGAGGTTGGCCTGGGTCCAGTTCACGTCGCGTCCGGGCCGTCATCACCGAGTACGCCGACCGGGCGACCGGCGCCGTCGACGACCAGGGTCAGGCCGCCGTCGTCCCCGCGTTGCTGCAGGTGCAGGTCGCGCTTGCTCTTGTCGGCGCCGATGAAGCTGGCCACGAAGTCGTCGGCTGGTGCGGCGAGGATCTCCGCGGGGGTACCCGACTGCGCGATGACACCGCCCTTACGGAAGATCACCACCTGGTCGGCGAGGACGAAGGCCTCGTCGATGTCGTGGGTGACGAACACGATGGTCTTGCCGAGCTCGCGCTGCAGCCGGTTCAGCTCGACCTGGAGGTCGGCCCGGACGATCGGGTCCACCGCACCGAACGGCTCGTCCATCAACAAGATGTTGGGATCGCTGGCCAGCGCCCGAGCCACGCCCACTCGCTGCTGTTGGCCTCCGGAGAGCTGCCGCGGGTAGCGGTCGGCCAGACCTCGGTCGAGGCCCACCTTGTCGAGCAGACCGAGGGCGCTCGCGCGGGCCTCCGCCCGGGGCACGCCGTTGAGCACCGGCACGGTGGCGACGTTGTCGACGACGCGTCGATGCGGCAACAAGCCCGAGGACTGCAAGACGTAGCCGATGCTCCGGCGTAGCTTCACCTTGTCCTGGGTCTCGACGTCGACGTCGTCGATGAGGACCTGGCCGGCGCTCGGCTCGACCATCCGGTTGATCATCCGCAGGAGCGTGGTCTTGCCGCACCCCGACGAGCCGACCAGCACCGTGGTCTTGTGGGAGGGCAGCACGAAGCTGAAGTCCTCCACCGCCACGGTGCCGTCGGGGAACCGTTTGCTCACCGAGCGGAACTCGATCATCACGGCCCCCTGCGTCGTAGGTTTGTGACAGCCTACGCAAAGGGCGCTCGTCGGCGGCACCACCTAGCCTCGTGGCGTGACGACGACGCACGCGCTGACCCGGAGCGAGGCCCGGCGGATCGTCGTACGCGCGCAGCTGTTGGCCGCGCCGCGTCCGACCGACCTGCTCGACGTGGTGCGCCACCTGACCCACCTCCAGGCCGACCCGACTACCTATGTCGCACCCAGCGCGGAGCTGGTGGTGTGGAGCCGACTGGGCTCGTCGTTCGAACCCGCCGACCTCGACGCGGCCTGGACCGGCGGTGCGCTGGTGGAGCTGGAGGGGCGGCTGCGACCCGCCGCCGACCTCGCGCTCTACCGCGCCGAGATGGCCGCCTGGCCGGGGCCCGGCGAGCTCACGGAGTGGCAGGTCGAGACCCGTGACTGGCTCGAGGCCAACGACGGCTGCCGCCGCGACATCCTGGCTGGGCCTGGAGGTGCTCCGACCCGATGGGTGACCCCAGGCTCCGCTCGTGGCTGCTCGGGCAGGTCCTCACCGTGCCGGTCTCGCTGGTCTTCGTGGCCCTGTGGCAGGAACGTGAAGGCCTCTTCCTCATCGGGGTCGCCGTGCTCTCGGGGTACGTCGCTCCCTACCTGCCGTTGGTGCTGTGGCTGTCCCACCGGGTCTGCGGTCTCGCGCTCGGCTGGCTGGCGGGGCTGGTCTGCGTGGCGGCCTACCCCCTGGTGAGTGCCGCGGCCTTCTTC
>JBDSLK010000160.1:0-7030 GCA_039916425.1 Nocardioides sp. | reverse complement strand
AGGGAGGCCGCCACCACGTCGTACTCCTCGCCGGAGGCGCGCAGGGCACCCTCGACGGCGAGCACGTAGAACGGCATCGAGGCGAACGTGTGGGCGAGCACGACGGCGACGGTCGTGTAGGGGATCGCCACGCCGGTCAGGTCACGCAGCGGACCGCCGACCAGGCCGTTGCGTCCCAGGGCGGTGACCAAGGCGACGCCCGCCACCACCGGCGGCAGCACCAGCGGCACGGTGACGGCGGCCCGCAGCAGCGAGCGGCCGCGGAAGTCGACGCGCGCCAGCAACCAGGCCAACGGGGTGCCGAGGACCAGGCAGGCGAAGACCGTGGCGACCGAGGTGAGCGTGGTGATCGCGAGCGCGTCGCGGACCGCCTCGGTGCCGAGCAGGTCGAAGAAGCGCGACCACGGTGTCGCCAGCACGAGGGTGATGAGCGGGACGACGAGGAAGGTCGCCGCCAGCAGGGCCGGAACGAGCAGCACCGCGGGCGGGGCGCCCAGGGTCGAGCGACGGCTCACGGGGCGGAGCCGAAGCCGGCGTCGGCGAGCACCTGCTGCCCGGCGTCGGAGAGCACGAGGTCCAGGAACTCCCCGGCGAGGGCGGCGTGGGGGGACTGCGCGAGCGTGGCGACGGGGTAGCGGTTCTGCTGTTCGGCAGCACCTTCGATGTCGATCGCGGTGACCGCGTCACCGGCCGACACGGCGTCGGTGGCGTAGACGATGCCGGCGTCGGCCTCGTCGCTGGTGACCTTGGCGAGCACCGCCTTCACGTCGACCTCGAGGCTCGCCGGTTCGTGGGTGATGCCGCCGGCGTCGAGCAGGCTTGCGGCGATCTTGCCGCAGGGGGCGGTGTCGACGCAGGCGACGTAGGTGACGGCGTCGTCGTCGAGGTCAACGAACCCCGTGATCCCGGCCGGGTTGTCGGTCGGGGTGACCAGCACGGCGACGTTGGTGGCGAAGACCTCGGGACCGTCGGCCACCGCGCCGCCGTCGACCGCGGTCTGCATCGTGGCCTCGTCGGCGGTGGCGAGGACGTCGCCGGGTGCCCCGTCCACGGCCTGCTGCGCGAGGGTCGCCGACGAGTCGAAGGCGAGCTCGACGGTGACGCCCTCGTGATCGGCCTCGAACCGGTCGGCCAGGGTCGTGAACGACTCGGTCAGCGACGAGGCCGCCAGCACCGTGAGCGTGGTCCCGCCACTCGAGTCTGCGTTCTGGTCGGTGCCGCAGGCGCTGAGCGGCAGCAGGGCGGCGACGGCGACGGAGACGACGGGCCGGGGGATCTTCATGGGCGTTCCAGGACGACGTTGGTGGACTTGACCGAGGCGATCGCCCGGACGCCGGGCTCGAGGCCGAGCTCCTCGGCGGCCTCCGAGCTCATCAGGGAGACCATCCGGTAGGGACCGCAGACCATCTCGACCTGGGCCATCACCGTGTCCTTCTTGACCCGGGTGACGATGCCGGCGAGCCGGTTGCGCGCGCTGACCGACGCGGCGCGGGTGGCCTCGCGGTCGGGCTGGTCGGCGAGCGACTCGGCGAGCGCGGCGAGGTCGGCGCCGTCGACCTGCGTGCGACCGCCGACGACGTGAGCCGGCAGCCGGTCGGCCTCGACCCAGCGGCGCAGCGTGTCGTCGCTGACCCCGAGCAGCTCGGCGGCTTCCGCGATCCGGTACGTCGTCACGGACACATGCTGCCGCATTTGCGGCATGAAGTCACGCAAAACGTCCGCGTCTGCGGATCGCTCAGCCGAGTGGCCACCAGGCGAGCACGGCCACCCCGGCCGCCAGGGAGAGGGGGGTGATGACCAGCGAGACCCGGTGGAAGCCGCGACTGGTGGGCGGGTCGCCCAGGCGCACGAGCCCACGCCGCCAGAGCAGGTTGGCCAGCGAGCCGGTCCAGGTCAGGCCGGAGCCGATGTTGAGACCCAGCAGCGCGGCCAGGATCGCGGTGGTCCCCAACGGCACCAGCAAGGGCACCAGCAGCAGCGTCGCGGAAAGATTGGTGACCAGGCTCGCCAGCAGGGTCGCGACGAGCGCGATCGCGGCCAGGTCGATGTACGACGTGGCGTTCTGCGGGAGCAGGCCGGCCACCACCTCGCCCAGGGGGCCCGCGGCGAGGGCGGCGACGACCACGCCGAGGGACAGCACCAAGGCCGCGAACCCGGGGTGGGCCGCGTGGACCACCGTCGGCGCCGAGACCAGCCCTCGGTGCCCCGCCCAGACCACCAGCACCAGCGCGGCCGCCGTCGACATCCAGAAGGACTCGACGCCCAGCGGGGAGGCGACCGCGAAGCCGACCAGCATCAGGGCGACCACGACCACCGGCGTCCACGGCGGGGTGTCCTCGTGCTCGGCGCGCCCGACCGGGCGACCCACCGCGCGCAGCTCGCCGCGGAACAGCCAGCGCAGCGCGACGTACTCCACGACCAGGACGACGGCCAGCACCGGCGCCATCCGGGCGGCGAAGCCGGCGAAGGTGAGGTCGAGTTGGTGGACGGCCAGCAGGTTGGTGAGGTTGGAGACCGGGAGGAGCAGGGAGGCGGAGTTGGCCATCCGCAGGCAGGTATGCGCAGACGGCCACGGCGAAGCGTTCATGGCCACTGAGGCACCGATGACCAGGGCATCAGCAGCACCACGGTCGCGTCGAGGCTGAGCACCGCGGTGACGACGGCGGCGAGCACGAAGACGCCGCTCATCAGTGCCACGGACCTACCCCTGCTCGCCCGCGCGACCAGGTGCCCGGCGTAGGAGAAGACGCCGGCGCGCGAGCACACCTCGCCGACGACCAGGATGGTCATCAGGAACCCGATCACCGGGCCCAGGTGGCGCACCACCGCCTCGGCGTCACCACCGGAGAGGAGCCCAGTGGCCAGCGTCGCCGCGCCGGCGAGGACCGCGACGACCGCCTCGACCCGGCCGGACGGGTGCCGTATCGCGGTCACCAGGAGCACCAGCAGCGCCACGACCGGCACGACCTCGACAGGGCCTACGGCGAGGGGCGGCACGCAGGGAATGTACGCGCCTGGGACCATGGTGTCGTGAGCCAGGCACCCTCCCCGGAACGGCCGGGTCGCTACCAGCGTTCGGCCGGTGGGCTGATCGGGGCGCTGGTCATTCTCCTGGGCTTCATCGCCGCCTTCGTCGCCTTCCGTGCGGTCACGCGCAGCGATCTCGAGGTGCGCCCCGAATCAGTCGACTATCGCGGCGGTGTGGCCGACGTGCAGGCCGCGGGCCTGGAGGTCGTCTACCCGCGCTTGCTGCCGGCCGGCTGGATCGCCACCCGGGTCCAGCTCGCCCCGGTGGCCGAGCGTTCCTTCGGGATCTCGATGCTCACCGACGACGGCGCCTTCGCCGGGGTGCGCCAGGACGACGTGGAGCTCGACGCCCTGCTGGCGACCTACGTCGACGAGAAGCCCACCGAGGGCGATGTCGTCGACATCGAGAGCGCGGTCGGCTCACGGTGGCGGGTCTTCACCGACGAGGGCGGTGACACGGCGTACGCCGCGCAGTCCGGCCTCGGCGACTCCTGGGTGCTGGTCTATGGGTCGGCCAGCCCGGCCCAGCTCGAGCAGGTCGTGGCCGCCCTGACTACCGACCCGCTCTGAGGTCAGTCGTCCGCGGAGCGGGTCGACTCGACGGCGGCGTCGAGTCGTTGGCGGGCGCCGTCAAGGGCCTCCTGGCAGACCTTGGCGAGGTGCTCGCCGCGCTCCCACAGGGCTAGCGACTCCTCCAGGGTGGTGCCGCCAGCCTCGAGGCGGCGCACCACCTCGACGAGCTCCTCGCGGGCCTGCTCGTAGGACGGGGCGGTGGGGTCAGCGGCCATCGGGCTCTCCAGTGGTCTCGGGAGGATCGGGTTCGAGCAGGCTGTCGAGGGTTTCGAGCCTGGCGGTGGTCAGGTGAAGCCGACCGTCGGAGACCCGGGCGGTGAGCGCGTCGCCGGCGCGGACGGTGGCGAGCGTGGTGACGGGGCGGCCGTCAGCGTCCTGGAGCACGGCGTAGCCGCGCTGGAGCGTGGCCAGCGGTGACAGCGCACGCGCTCGGGCGAGCTGGTGGATGAGGTCGTCGCCGGCACGGTCGAGGTGGTGGCCCACCGTGCGCCGCGCGCGCCCGCGCAGCAGGGCGACCTCGTCGAGGCGGCTGTCGAGCAGGGTGGACGGGGCGGCGAGAGCCGGCCGGGAGCGGAGCGCGTCGAGGCCGGTCTGCTCCCGCACGATCAGCTGGTCGACGAG
Source organism: Nocardioides sp. (assembly GCA_039916425.1). GTDB lineage: Bacteria > Actinomycetota > Actinomycetes > Propionibacteriales > Nocardioidaceae > Nocardioides. The sequence continues at coordinate 2,809 of JBDSLK010000160.1, read as the reverse complement.
GCCGCGGACCCGGTCGCGCGCCCAGGCGACCCCGCGGGCCTCCTCGACCACGTCGGGGACGACGAGCTTGGCGGCGTCGGTCGGGGTGGAGGCGCGCACGTCGGCCACCAGGTCGAGCAACGGCTGGTCGGGCTCGTGGCCGATGGCGGACACGACCGGCGTGCGCAGCCGGTGGACCGCCCGCACCAGGGCCTCGTCGGAGAAGGGCAGCAGGTCCTCCACGGAGCCGCCTCCGCGGGCCACGATGATGACGTCGACGCGGGGGTCGCGCTCGAGACGGTCGAGCGCCTCCATCACCTCGCTCGCCGACCGGGTGCCCTGCATCGCGGCGTACGCCGTCTCGAACTCGACAGCAGGCCAGCGGCGGCGGGCGTTCTCCACGACGTCACGCTCGGCCGCGGAGCCGGGAGCGGTCACCAGGCCGACCCGGGTGGGCAGGAACGGCAGGGTGCGCTTGAGCTCTGGTGCGAAGAGGCCCTCGGCCGCCAGCAGCTGGCGGCGGCGCTCGAGGCGGGCCAGCAGCTCGCCGAGGCCGACCATGGTGATCTCGCGAGCGTAGAGGGACAGCGAGCCGCGGTTGGCGTAGTAGCTCGGCTTGGCGTTGATGACGACGCCCGCCCCCTCGACCAGCGGGGGGTTGAGGCTGTCGAACAGCGAGCGCGCACACGTGACCGGGACCGAGATGTCGGCGACGGTGTCGCGCAGGGTCATGAAGACGGTGCCGACGCCAGGACGCCGGCTGATCTGCGCGATCTGCCCTTCCACCCAGACCGTGCCCAGCCGGTCGATCCAGCCGGCGATCGCGTTGGCGATCTGGCGCACCGGGGCCGGTGCCTGCCGGGAGGTCTCGAGAGCCACGGCCGCCACCCTAACGATGACCGCCCCCCGGAGCTGCCCCCGTAGACTCGGTAGCATGAGCATCGACCTGGGACAGCCCCGCCTCCTGTCGCCTGACGAGGCGGAGCGCGCTGTGCTGCTCGCCGCGCCGCGCGGCTACTGCGCGGGGGTCGACCGAGCGGTGATCACGGTGGAGAAGGCGCTCGACCTCTACGGCGCCCCCGTCTACGTGCGCAAGCAGATCGTGCACAACAAGCACGTGGTGGCCGACCTCGAGGCGCGCGGCGCGATCTTCGTCGAGGAGCTCGACGAGGTGCCGGAGGGCAGGACCGTGGTGTTCTCCGCCCACGGCGTCTCGCCCGAGGTGCACCGCGAGGCGTCAGCCCGGTCGCTGAAGACCATCGACGCCACGTGCCCCCTGGTCACCAAGGTGCACCACGAGGCCAAGCGCTTCGCGGCCGATGACTACGACATCTTGCTGATCGGTCACGAGGGCCACGAGGAGGTGGAGGGCACCGCGGGCGAAGCCCCGGACCACATCCAGCTGGTGCAGAGCCCCGACGACGTCGACGCGATCGTCGTGCGCGACCCTGAGAAGGTCGCCTGGCTCTCGCAGACCACGCTCTCGGTCGACGAGACCATGGCCACCGTGGATGCGATCCGAGAACGCTTCCCGATGCTGCTGGACCCGCCCAGCGACGACATCTGCTACGCCACCCAGAACCGCCAGCTCGCCGTCAAGGAGATCAGTCCCGAAGCTGACCTGGTGATCGTGGTGGGCTCGGCCAACTCGTCGAACTCGGTGCGGCTGGCGGAGGTGGCGCTCGAGGCGGGCGCCAAGGCGGCCTATCGGGTCGACGACGCCAGCGAGATCGAGGAGGCCTGGCTCGACGGCGTACGCAGTGTCAGCGTCACCTCGGGAGCCTCAGTGCCCGAAGACCTCGTCACCGGAGTGCTGTCCTTCCTCACCGAACGCGGCTATCCCGACGCGCAGGCTGTCCACACGGCAGAGGAGTCGCTCATCTTCGCCCTCCCGCCCGAGCTGCGTCGAGACCTGCGTCAGGCAGCTGCGGCGCAGAGCGGTAGCTGACCAGGTGGCGCGGTACTACGACGTCCATCCGGTGAACCCGCAACCGCGAGCGATCACACAGGTGGTCGACTCCCTGCGCGACGACGGACTGATCGCCTACCCGACGGACTCCTGCTACGCGCTCGGCATCCAGCTCGGCAACCGCGACGGGCTGGAGCGGATCAAGCAGCTTCGGCGCCTCGACGACAAGCACCACTTCACCCTGGTCTGCCGTGACTTTGCCCAGCTGGGGCAGCTGGTGCACCTGAGCAACGCCGCTTTCCGTGCCGTCAAGGCGGCCACCCCGGGGCCGTACACGTTCATTCTTCCGGCCACCAATGAGGTGCCGAAGCGGCTGATGCACCCCAAGAAGCGGACTGTGGGGGTGCGGATCCCCGATCACCCGGTCGTTCGGGCCTTGCTCGAGGAGCTCGGCGAGCCATTGCTGTCCAGCACACTGCTGATGCCGGACCACGAACAGCCGATGACCGACGGCTGGCAGATCAAGGAGGAGCTGGATCAGTGGCTGGACGCGGTGATCGACTCCGGCGAGTGCGGCTCTGAGCCCACCACTGTGGTCGACTTCTCCGACGGTCCGCCCCACGTGGCGCGGGTCGGCGCGGGAGATCCCGAGCGTTTCGAGTAGCGCCTGGTCTGGACCCGCTGCCGCATGGCGAGGACGGCCAGCGCCAGGAGGTAGGCCGTGAGCAGCGCACTCGCTCGGTGGGCGAGGCCGGAGACCACGGCCTGGACCAGGCCGTCACCCGCGTCGGCAATCCAGCCTCGGTGGACGAGCGCGAGCGCGGTGATGAAGAAGAGCAGCAGGAGCGGCGGGAGCACGCCCACGCGGAAGAAGTCGCGAGGGTGCACAGCGAGGGCAGCCGCCAGGCAGATCGCCACGAA
>JBDSLK010000159.1:0-5589 GCA_039916425.1 Nocardioides sp. | reverse complement strand
CGGACACCACGATGCTGATACGGCGCACCGCCAGCCGCCTCTCGAGCAGCGCGAGCTGGAGGTCGACGATGTGGGTCAGCTCGTCGCGGGTCAGCGCGTCGAAGAGCACGATCTCGTCGAGCCGGTTCAAGAACTCGGGCTTGAAGCTCGACCGCACCAAGGCGAGCACCGACTCCTTCTTCCTCTCCGGGTCCAGGGTGGGGTCGACGAGGTGGGCCGAGCCGAGGTTGCTGGTCAGGATCAGGAGCGTGTTGCGGAAGTCGACGGTGCGACCCTGGCCGTCGGTGAGCCGGCCGTCGTCGAGCACCTGGAGCAGGATGTCGAAGACCTCGGGGTGAGCCTTCTCGACCTCGTCGAGGAGCACCACCGAGTAGGGCCGGCGGCGGACCGCTTCGGTGAGCTGGCCACCCTCGTCGTAGCCCACGTAGCCCGGAGGCGCCCCGACCAGCCGGGAGACCGAGTGCTTCTCGCTGTACTCGCTCATGTCCACGCGCACGATCGCGCGCTCGTCGTCGAAGAGGAAGTCGGCCAATGCCTTGGCCAGCTCGGTCTTGCCGGTGCCGGTGGGGCCGAGGAAGAGGAAGGACCCGGTCGGCCGGTTGGGGTCGGAGATGCCGGCCCGGGAGCGGCGTACGGCGTCGCTCACCGCATTGACCGCGGCGGCCTGACCGATCAGCCGGGCGCCGATCACCGACTCCATCTCCAGGAGCTTGGCGGTCTCGCCCTGGAGCAGCCGGCCCGTCGGGATGCCGGTCCAGGCCTCCACGACGTCGGCGATCTGCTCGGCACCGACCTCCTCGCCCACCAGGGGCTCGGTGTCGGACCTCTCGGCGTCCTCGACACTGACCAGCGTGCGCTCCAGGGTCGGGATCGACTCGTAGCGGATCTTGCTGGCGGCCTCGAGGTTGCCCTCGCGCAGGAACCGCTCCTCCTCCATCCGCAGCTGGTCCAGGGCGCGGCGCAGCTCGCCCTCGCCCTCGAGCGAGGACTTCTCCCGCTCCCAGCGGGCCTCGAGCCCGCGCAGCTCCTCCTCGGCGTCGGCGAGGTCGGAACGCAGCCTGGCAAGACGCTCGACCGAGGCGTCGTCGCTCTCCTTGGTGAGCGCGAACTCCTCCATCTTCAGCCGCTCCACCGAGCGGCGGAGCTGGTCGATCTCCTCGGGGGACGACTCGATCTCCATGCGCAGCCGGGAGGCGGCCTCGTCGATGAGGTCGATGGCCTTGTCAGGGAGCTGGCGGCCGGTGATGTAGCGGTCGCTGAGGGTGGCGGCGGCGACCAGGGCGGCGTCGGTGATGCGGACGCCGTGGTGCGCCTCGTACTTCTCCTGGATGCCGCGCAGGATCGCGACCGTGTCCTCGACGCTCGGCTCGCCGACGAAGATCTGCTGGAACCGGCGCTCGAGGGCGGGGTCCTTCTCGATGCGCTCGCGGTACTCGTCGAGGGTGGTCGCACCGATCATGTGCAGCTCGCCGCGGGCCAGCATCGGCTTGAGCATGTTGCCGGCGTCCATCGCGGAGTCACCACCGGCGCCCGCGCCCACGACCGTGTGGAGCTCGTCGATGAACGTGATGATCTGGCCGCCCGCGTCCTTGATCTCCTCCAGGACGGCCTTGAGCCTCTCCTCGAACTCCCCGCGGAACTTCGCACCCGCCACCATCGCGGCCAGGTCGAGGCTGAGCACGCGGCGGCCCTTGAGCGAGTCGGGCACGTCGCCGGCGACCACGCGCTGGGCGAGGCCCTCGACCACGGCGGTCTTGCCCACGCCGGGCTCGCCGATCAGCACGGGGTTGTTCTTGGTGCGCCGGCTGAGCACCTGCACGACGCGCCGGATCTCGGCGTCGCGGCCGATGACCGGGTCGAGCCTGCCCTCCTCGGCGGACCTGGTGAGGTCGACGGAGTACTTCTCGAGCGCCTCGTACGTCGACTCCGCGTCCTGGCTGGTGACCCGCCGGTTGCCGCGCAGGGCGGTCAACCCCTCGCGCAGCCCCTCGGCGGTCAGCCCGGCGTCGGTGAGCACCGTGCGGGCGGTCGAGTCGACGGTGGCCAGGCCGATGAGGAGGTGCTCGGTGGCGACGTACTCGTCCTTCATGCCCGACGCCAGGTCGAGGGCGCCCGCGAGCACCCGGGTAAGCGCCGCGGACGCGGCCGGCTGCTGGACGGTCTGGCCGGAGGCCCGGGGCAGGGCGTCGAGCACGCTCCTCGCGCGGGCCGTCAGCGCGTCGGCGTCCACGCCGGCCTTGCCGACCAGGGTGCGGGCGGTGCCGTCGGTCTGGTCGAGGAGGGCCACCAGCAGGTGGACGGGCTCGGTGGTGGTGTTGCCGCCGGTGGTCGCCGACAGCTGGGCCGCCTCGATGACCTCGCGGCTGCGGGTGGTGAACCTCTCGGCTCCGAACTGGCTCAACGTCATCTCCTTCGGCTCGCGGGGGTGGGGCTCGGGTCGTGCGGTCGGTGTCAGTGAGAACGACGCCAGACGACGAGCGCCTGGCCGGGCACCGGCTCGCGCAGCGCCGGTAGTCGGCTGGGGACCGGGACCCGGCCGACCAGGGCGCTGCGCAGGGCCTCACGGGTGGCCTCGAGCTCGGCTCGGAGCTCCTCGTTGCGGTGCTGGAGGGCCGCCACCTGGTGCTCGAGGTCGAGGATCCGGCGGACCCCCTCGATGCCGATGCCGGCCGCGGTGAGGTCGGCGATCACCCTCAGCAGCTCGAGGTCGCGGTGGGAGTAGCGACGCCCGCCCCCGCCGGTGCGCCCCGGCGTGATCAGGCCCATCCGCTCGTAGGTGCGCAGCGTCTGCGGGTGCAGGCCGGTGAGCTCGGCCGCCACGCTGATCACGTAGACGGCCGAGTCGGGGTCGGGGGCACCGACGCCGAAGAGGTTCATGCGGGGTCGAAGAGGTTGGCGCGCAGCGGCCTGCCCGCCGTCGCGGTCCGGTAGGCCTCCACGGCCTCGCGGGCGGCCTGGCCGAGGACGGCCGGCACCTGCACCTCGACGGTGGCGAGCAGGTCGCCGAAGGTGCCGTCGGCCTTGCGGGCGCCCTTGCCACGGACCCGGAAGGTGCGCCCGTTGGGCGTGCCGGCCGGGATCTTCAGGGTCACCGACGCGCCAGCGAGGGTCGGCACCTTGATATCGGCCCCGAGGGCAGCCTCGTCGAACGAAACCGGGACGTCGAGGGTCAGGTTGTCGCCCTTGCGGGCGAAGAGCCGGTGGGCGCCGACCTTGACGGTGACGAAGAGGTCACCGGCCGGACCCCCGTGCTCGCCGGAGCCGCCCTTGCCACGCAGCCGGATCCGCTGACCGTCCTTGACCCCCGCGGGGATGCGGGCCTGGATCGACCGGGCGGAGGAGCCGCGGCCGGAGCCGCGGCAGCTCGAGCAGGGCTCGTCGTACACGAGCTGGCGGCCGCCGCAGGACGGACAGGTCTCGTTGAGCGAGAACGCGCCGCCCATGGACGAGACCACGAAACCCGCACCCTCGCACTCGGGGCAGATGTGCGGCCTGGTGCCGGGCTTGCCACCGGTGCCGGAGCAGGTGGGGCACGCCGCGTCGGAGGTCAGCCGCAGGCTGATGGTCACGCCGTCCATCGCGTCGGTGAACGAGATGGTCGCCGTGGTCTCGAGATCGGGGCCCTTGGCCGGCCGGGCCTGCGGACGCGTCCGCCCCCGGCTGCCACCGCCGAACACGTCGCCGAACATGTCCCCGAAGCCGCCCGCCGCGCGGTCGCGGAGCAGGTCGTTGATGTCGAAGCCAGCCGCACCGGACCCACCGCCACCGCGACCGAAGCCGCCGGCACCGAGCGCGCGCATCTCGTCGTACTTCTTGCGCTTCTCGGCGTCCCCGACCACGTCGTAGGCCTCGGCGACCGCCTTGAAAGTGTCGTGCTTGGCCCGGGACGCCGCGGAGTCACCGGGGTTGGAGTCCGGGTGGTTGGCGCGCGCCAGCTTGCGATAGGCCTTCTTGACCTCGTCGGCCGAGGCCTCCTTGCTGACGCCGAGGACCCGGTAGAAGTCCTTGGTCAGCCAGTCGTTGCGGAAGCCGTGGTTGGTCTGGTCGTCAGCCATGCGTGCTCACCTCCCGTCCTCGTCGGTGCGGTCGTGCGTCACTCGCTCACGGGGTCGACCACGAGCACCTGGGCGGCTCGGACCACCCGGTCGCCGATCTTGTAGCCGGCCTTGGCCACCACCTTGGCAGTGGGCACCGCCACGTCGGCGTCCTCGCCGATGTGGGAGAGGGCCTCGTGGACGGTGGGGTCGAAGGCCTCACCCGGGGCGCCGAACTTGCTGAGCCCCAGGCCGGTGACGACCCGCTCGAGCTGTTCGGCGACGGTCTTGAAGCCGTCGTCCAGCGGGCCGTGCTCACGGGCCCGGTCGATGTTGTCGAGGACGTCGATGATCGGCGTGAGCACGACGTACGTCGCGTTCTCACGGGTCAGGTCGCGGTCCCGGTCCACCCGGCGCTTGTAGTTGAGGAACTCCGCCTGCAGTCGCTGCAGGTCCGAGGTCCGCTCGGCCAGGGCCATCTGGGCGAGGGTGAGCTCGTCGCCGTCGGGCGTCGGCTCCGCCGCGGCGTCCGCGCCGGGCTCACCGCCCTCGACCTCGGTCTCGTTGGCCATCTCGGCCGCTGCCTCGCCGAAGGACCCTTCACCGGGGTGCCCGCCCTCGGCGGGCGAACCCGTGGAGGCCTCCTCGGCCTCCACGGGCTCGCGACCGTCGTGCTGGGTCACTTGGCCTGGTCCTGGGTGTCGTCGGCGGTGCCGGCTCCACCGTCGGTGGCGTCCTCGTCGACGATCTCGGCGTCGACGACGTCGTCGTCTGACTCGCCGGTCGCCCCGGTGCTGCCTCCGGCCGCGGCCTGCTCGGCCTCGGCGGCGGCGTACATCGCGGCGCCCATCTTCTGGCTGGACTCACCGAGCTTGGTGACGCCGGCCTGGAGCTCGTCGGCGCCGGCCTCCTCGTTGGCCAGGGTGGCCTTGAGGGCGTCCAGGTCGGCCTGGACCTCGGTCTTCACGTCGTCCGGGATCTTCTCGCCGTTCTCGGAGAGGAACTTCTCGGTCGTGTAGACGAGCCCGTCCGCCTGGTTGCGGGTCTCGACGGTCTCGCGACGCTTGGCGTCCTCCTCGGCGTACTGCTCGGCCTCCTTGACCATCCGGTCGATCTCGTCCTTGCCGAGCGCCGATCCACCGGAGATCGTCATCGACTGCTCGCGGCCGGACGCGTGGTCCTTGGCGGAGACGTGCACGATGCCATTGGCGTCGATGTCGAAGGTGACCTCGATCTTGGGGATGCCGCGGGGAGCCGGGGGCAGGCCGGTCAGCTCGAAGTTGCCGAGCGGCTGGTTCTGGCCCCACATCTGGCGCTCGCCCTGGGCGACCTTGATCTCCACCGACGGCTGGTTGTCGTCGGCGGTGGTGAAGATCTCCGAGCGCTTCGTCGGGATGGTGGTGTTGCGCTCGATGAGGTTGGTCATCACGCCGCCCTTGGTCTCGATCCCGAGGGAGAGCGGGGTGACGTCGAGGAGCAGCACGTCCTTGACCTCGCCCTTGAGCACGCCGGCCTGGAGCGCGGCGCCCACGGCGACGACCTCGTCGGGGTTGAC
>JBDSLK010000158.1:0-29767 GCA_039916425.1 Nocardioides sp. | reverse complement strand
TGGCGGCGATCGTGGCAGACTCGCCCCGTGAGCGACACCGAGGTCTGGCTGGTCCGGCACGGCGAGACCGAGTGGAGCCGGGACCACCGCCACACCTCCACCACCGACCTCCCGCTGACCGACGTCGGGGAGAAGATGGGCCGGGCACTCCCGGACAAGCTTCGCGGTGTCGACTTCGACCTGGTGCTCACCAGCCCACGCCAACGTGCCCGCCGCACCGCCGAGCTGGCCGGCTTCGCCGACGCGGAGGTCGACGACGACCTCGTGGAGTGGGCCTACGGCGACTACGAGGGCATCACCACCGCGGAGATCCGGGAGACGGTCCCCGGCTGGAGCGTCTGGAGCCACGAGACCCCCGGCGGCGAGACGTCCGACGCCGTGGCCCGGCGGCTCGACCGCGTCGTTGAACGCTGTCGCGGCACCACGGGACGCACCCTGGTCTTCGGCCACGGCCACGCGCTGCGGGTGCTGACCGCGCGCTGGATCGGCCAGCCTCCCGACGAGGGGCGCTTCTTCCGTCTCGACACCGCGACCGTCTCCGTGCTCGGCCACGAGAGGGACACCCCGGTACTGCTGCGCTGGAACTCTTGACGGCCGCAGCCGGAGACGTGACGGTGGGGCACGTGTCCACGCCCTCGGCTGCCGACCCGCTGTCGGCCGGCTGCCCGCGCTGCTCCCACCCGGTGCTCGAGCGCGCCGGTCAGTGGTTCTGTCCCGACCACGGGCAGGTCCCGCCACTGTGGCGGCCCGCTACGGCGTCCTACGACGCGTTCGCCGCGCACCTGGTCGCCGCGGGCGCCTTCCCGACCTACCTGCCCTGGCCGATGAGCCCCGGCTGGCACGTCACCGACTTCGGGGTGGTCGGTGCCGACCCCGCACGCGCGTCGGCGACTCTCACCTGCGTCTCGGGTTCCTCCGACCTCGACGGCGCGGTCGAGATGCAGGTGGTCTCCGAGGAGCCCGGCACCGGCCTCGGGCCGCGGTGCTCGGGCTCGGACCGTAGCGACCCCGGACCAGACGTGGGCGACGGACCGCCCGCCGTGCGCATGCGCGTCGACACCCGCGACGTGGCGCTGTGGGTCGTCTCCCACCACGCCGACGGCCAGGACGTCGACCGCTCGGTCCTCGCGGGCGAGGCCGAGGGGCGCTGGCTCTGGATCGTGCTCAGACCGGCCTCGGCGGTGCTCCTGATGCCCGACTCGGTCGTCCTGCGCGACGTGTCCGGCATCGGCGCCCCGCTCGTCGAGCTGCCCTTCGGCGGACCGCCGCCGACGTGGTGAGCCCGCGGATCGACCTGCACACCCACTCCCGGGCCAGCGACGGCACCCAGAGCCCTACCGAGCTGATGCGGGCCGCCGCGGCGGCCGGCCTCGACGTCGTCGCGCTCACCGACCACGACAGCACCTCCGGCTGGGACGAGGCCGCGTCCGCCGCCGCCGCCTCCGGCGTGGCCCTGGTGCGCGGACTCGAGATCAGCACCCGCCACGACGGGCTCGGCGTGCACCTGCTCGGCTACCTCCCCGACCCGGCGTACCCACCCCTGGCGGCGGCGCTGGACCGGATCCTCGACGGGCGCACCTCGCGGATGCCCGCGGTCGTCGCGCGGCTCCGGGCCGTGGGCGTCGACATCAGCGAGGCCGACGTGGTCGCCGAGGCCGGTGACTCCGTCGCGACCGGGCGACCCCACATCGCCGACGCCCTGGTGCGCCTCGGTGTCGTGGCCGACCGCGACGAGGCGTTCGCGCGGTTCCTGACCGCCGGGCGGCCCGGGTACGTCGACCGCTACGCCGCCGACCTCCGCGAGATGGTCGCGACCGTGGTCGCAGCCGGGGGCGTGCCGGTCATCGCCCACCCGTGGGGCCGTGGCAACGACCTGGCCAGCCTGGGGGAGGAGCAGCTGGCGGGGCTCGCCCAGCAGGGGCTCGCCGGGCTCGAGGTCGACCACCAGGACCACGACGAGGCTTCCCGGGAGGCGCTGCGCGGCATCGCGCGCAACCTCGACCTCCTCGTCACCGGGTCCAGCGACCACCACGGCACCGGCAAGGTCGACCACGACCTCGGTTGCAACACCACCGACCCCGACGAGCTGGAGCGGCTGCTCGACCTCGCCACCCGACACGCTCAGGCAGCCGGGGTCGGGGCGCCGACCCTGCTGAGGCACTAGCGGCGGCGGCCGATCGACTGGTAGCCCTGGAGCGCCCGCGCGGGCACTACCCGGGTCAGGGCCACGATCGCGCGGTAGTGCGCTCCCGGGACCGAGCGTGCCCGGCCGCGGTCGAAGTCGGCCAGGGCCCGGCGGACCAGGGCGTCGCTGTGGAGCCACATGAAGCCGGTGCCGCGGCGGGCGCCCATCCGCTCGTGGAACTCGGTCCTGGTGAAGCCGGGGCACAGCGCCATCACGCGCACCCCGGCCGGACGGTACTCGGCGGCCGCCCAGGTGCTCACGCTGTTGACCCAGGCCTTGGTGGCGGCGTAGGTCCCGCGCGGCAGGAAGGCCGCCACGCTCGACACGTTGATCACCCCGCCGTGGCCCCGCTCGACCATCCCGCCGAGCGCAGCGTGGGAGAGCCGCATCACCGCGGTGACCATGACATCGAGCATCGCCTGCTCGTCGTCGACGTCGTTGTCGAGGAAGCGGCCCAGCAGGCCGAACCCGGCGTTGTTGACGAGCAGCTCCACGGGTCGCCCGCGGTCACGGAGGCGGTCCTCGACCCGAGTCAGCTCGGCACGGTCGGCCAGGTCGGCACGGAGCACCTCGACCTCGACGCCGTACGCCGTCCGGAGCCCGCCCGCGACGCTCTCCAGCCGGGCCGGGTCGCGGGCGACGAGGACCAGGTCGTGGCCGCGGCCGGCCAACAGTCGGGCGAAGGAGAGACCGATCCCGGCGGTCGCGCCGGTGACCAGCGCGGTGCCGGGACGGGTGCCCGAGCCGGCGTTCGGGTCGGTGCGGTGGGCGGGTCGGACGGGTTCGTCGTGGGACATGCCCCCAGCAAAGCGGTGTCGTCCACGGTGCGGCAAGCATGGTCCGGCATGATGGGTCCCGATGACCACTACGCTCGCGATCGCCAACCAGAAGGGCGGCGTCGCCAAGACGACCTCCGTGGCCTCGATCGGGGCGGCCCTGGCCGAGCTCGGCCACCGGGTGCTGCTCGTCGACCTCGACCCCCAGGCCTGCCTGACCTTCTCGCTCGGCATCGACCCCGAGGACCTCGAGCTCTCCGTGCACCACGTGCTGACCAAGGGCCTCGACGTCGAGGACGCGGTGATCGCCACGGACGACGGTGTCGACCTGCTGCCGGCCACGATCGAGCTCGCGCGCGCAGAGGCCGACCTGCTGACCCGCACCGGGCGCGAGCAGGCGCTGAAGGCGGCGCTCGAGCCGGTCCTGGACTCCTACGACTGGGTGCTGCTCGACTGCCCGCCGTCGCTGGGCGTGCTGACCGTCGCCGCCCTCACCGCCGCCGACGGGGTGCTGATCCCGCTCCAGTGCGAGACGCTCTCGCACCGCGGGGTCGGGCAGCTCCTCGACACGGTGCACGACGTACGCCGCTTCACCAACCGCTCGTTGGAGGTGTGGGGGGTGCTGCCGACGCTGTACGACGGTCGCACCACGCACTCGCGCACCGTGCTGGAGACCATCTCCGACACCTACGACCTCGAGGTCGTCGAGCCGCCCATCCCCAAGACCATCAAGTTCGCGGAGGCACCCGCGGCCGGGCGCTCGATCCTGAGCACCAGCCGCTCCAGCAAGGGCGCGAAGGCCTACCGTGACGTGGCCACCACCCTGGTCACCCGTTCCCGCCGCAAGGCTCCCACGGCGGCGTCCCGCAGGTCCGGGAAGCGGTAGGCCCCGTGACCACCCACCGTCAGGCGCCGTCGCGGCCGCGCTACGGGCGGATCGCCTTGGCCGCGTCGGCGGTCACGGTGACCGCTGTCTCGGTGCTGGGCGGGCTGGGGACGCTGCCCGCTCCCGCCGGCGCCGACGTCGCGCCGCGCGCGACCGGTCGGGCGCCGGCCGTCTCGTCGCCGGCGGTGACTGCGCAACCGGCACCCAGCCCGCCGGCCGGAGGGGTCACCGCCCTCGACTCCGCGGTTGCCGACGAGGCTCTCCCGGCCGGGACGGGAGAGGGCCGCCGGGTCGTCTTCAGTGAGTCGGCCCAACGGGTGTGGCTCGTCGGCAACGGCGAGCGGGTGCAGCGCACCTACCTGGTCTCCGGCAGCGTCTACGACAACCTCGACCCCGGCGCGTTCGAGGTCTACTCACGCTCCGAGCGGGCCTGGGGCATCGAGGACTCGGGTTCGATGAAGTGGTTCGTGCGGTTCGGCTACGGCGACACCGGGGCCGCCATCGGCTTCCACGACATCCCGGTCGACGAGGGCGCCAAGGTGCAGACCCCGGCGCAGCTGGGCACTCCCACCTCGCACGGCTGCATCCGGCAACGAACGCGGGACGCGCTGGCGATGTGGGAGTTCGCTCCCGTCGGGACGACCGTCGTCGTCACCGCCTGAGCGGGGCTCAGGCCTCGGCGGGTGCGGACTGCTGGCCGCCCCCACCTGACGACCGACGACGACGGCGGCGGCTGCGGGCCGGAGCACCGGAGTCGCCACCCTCGGCAGCGGGCGAGGACGCGGTCGCGGCCCCGTCGGCCACCAGCGCTCCGGACCTCGAGCGGGTGCGGCTGCGGTCGCGGCGCGGGCGGTCGCCTGCGGGCTTGTCCGAGCCCCGGTCGGAGCGGTCGGATCGCTCTGACCGCTCGGGGCGGGCCTTCGGCGCCTGGGGGGCAGCGGGCACGATGCGGCCCTTGGTGCCCGGCGGGATGCCCATGTCGTGGAAGAGGTGCTCCGACGTCGAGTAGGTCTCCTGCGGCTCGTCGAACGGCAGGTCGAGCGTCTTGTTGATCATCTTCCAGCGATGCAGGTCGGCCCAGTCGACGAAGGTCACCGCGGTGCCGGTCGCGCCGGCGCGGCCGGTGCGGCCGATCCGGTGGACGTAGGTCTTGTCGTCCTCGGGGCAGGTGTAGTTGATGACGTGCGAGACGCCGGCCACGTCGATGCCGCGGGCGGCGACATCGGTGGCCACCAGCACCCGGAGCTTGTCGTCGCGGAACTTGGTCAGCGCCTTCTCACGGGCCACCTGCGCCATGTCACCGTGCAGCGCCGAAGCGTCGAAGCCACGCTCGGCGAGGTCGTCGGCCACCCGCTGCGCGGAGCGCTTGGTGCGGGTGAAGACGATGATCTTGCCGGCGTCGTCTGCCTGGAGGATCCGCCCGATGATCTCGGGCTTGTCGAGGTCGTGGGCCTGGTAGATGAACTGCGCGGTGGCCGGGACCATGGTGGTGTCGTAGGACGACTCGGCGCGAATGTTCATCGGGTGGCGCATGTGGGTGCGCGCCAGAGCGACGATGGCGGCCGGCATGGTCGCCGAGAAGAGCATCGTCTGGCGGGTCTCGGGGGTCTGCTTGAGCAGTCGCTCCACGTCGGGCAGGAAGCCGAGGTCGAGCATCTCGTCGGCCTCGTCGAGGACGAGGGCGTGCACGTGGGAGATGTCGAGCGCGCGGCGGTTCATCAAGTCGATGAGCCGACCCGGGGTGCCGACCACGATGTCGACGCCGGAGGACAGCGCGTCGAGCTGCGCGTCGTACCCCACGCCACCGTAGACGGTCAGGACGCGCAGACCGCGGTCCTTGCTGGCGAGGTGGAGGTCGTTGGAGACCTGGAGCGCGAGCTCACGGGTCGGGGCCACGATCAGCGCCTGCGGCTTGCCCTGCGGCAGCTCGGCGTAGTCGGGGTCGTGCTGAGCGACGCTGCGCTGGATCACCGGGATCCCGAAGGCGAGCGTCTTGCCGGTGCCCGTGCGGGCCTGGCCGATCAGGTCGGTCCCCATCAGGGCGACCGAGAGGGTCATCTCCTGGATGGCGAAGGGGGTGACGATGCCGGCGCGCTCGAGCGCGTCACAAATCTCGGGGTGGACCCCGAGCTCTCGGAACGATGTAGTAATTGTCTTGTCGCTTTCGTGAGTCCATAAGGTGGTGCGGCGGACTCCAGCGAAGACGTTTCCGACAGGGTCTGCCGCGCACATGCTGAGCGGGGCATCTCCGAGATGGAGGGCCATCACGCTCGGGCCGAGCCCCGTGGTGAGGCGTCAGTCGTGAGTCAGTGTATCGATAGGGTGCCAGCATGACTGAATCCCGGGGAAACGCGCCGGTCGTGGCGGAGCCACTGGCCTTCGACGACCCGGACTACCGGCAGGCGGTCGTCGACCTGCTCGGGGCGGTCGCGTACGGCGAGCTCACTGCCTTCGAACGCCTCGCCGACGACGCCACGATGGCGCCCACCTTGGAGGACAAGGTCGAGCTGGCGACGATGGCGGCCGCCGAGTTCAGCCACTTCGTGCCGCTGCGGGCCCGCATCCTCGAGCTCGGCACCGACCCCTTCGTCGCGATGGCGCCCTTCCGCACCGCGATCGACTCCTTCCACGACCACACCGCGCCGGCCGACTGGCACGAGAGCCTGGTGAAGGCCTACGTCGGCGACGGGCTCGCCGCCGACTTCTACCGGGAGGTGGCCGCCTACCTCGACACCGGCACCCGCGACCTGATCATCGCCTCGCTCGCCGACTCCGGGCACTCGGAGTTCGTGGTGGACCGGGTGCGGTCCGCGATCGCTGCCGATCCCCGCCTCGGTGGCCGCCTCGCCCTGTGGGGCCGGCGCCTGATGGGGGAGGCGCTCTCGCAGGCCCAGCGGGTCGCCGCCGAGCGGGACGCGCTGGCCGCGCTGCTGGCGGGGGGCGTGGACCGGCCCGGGATGGACCTCGCGGCGATCGGGCGGATGTTCGCTCGGCTGTCCGAGGCGCACGCGGAGCGGATGAGCAGGCTCGGTCTCGACTCCTGAGCGAGCCCGTGCGAGCCCGTGACGACCCCGTGACGTGACGACGCAGCGAGGCCCCGCACCGATCGATCGGTGCGGGGCCTCGTCATGCTCACGCTCGTGCGAGGTTGTCGGTCAGACGCGAGAGCGCGACCGGCCGGTGACCATCGAGGCGATGATGACGAGCACCATCGCGGTGACGATGGCGACGATGCCTTGGGTCCAGTCGAGACCGCGGCTGCCGTTGCCGCCGAAGGCACGGTAGATGACGTCGCCGAGCAGCATGCCGCCGATGCCGCAGATCACGGTCAACCAGAGCGGGATGTTGTCCTTGTCGCCGGGCGCAAGGAACTTGCCCAGCAGGCCGACGATGGCGCCGACGATCAGGTAGAAGAGGATGGTGGTGATGTCCACGGTGATTTAGCCTTTCCTTGGTGCGTCGATCTGACGCAGGTCCCGAGTGCTCGAAGACCTCCAGCATCCTGCCGCATCCGCCCGGGCGGCCCCACATCCTCACGGGTGGGTGCCCGCCCAAGGAAAGTCAGCTGCGGAAGCCCACCTGGCCGGCGACGCCGCCGCCGATCTCGACGTAGGAGATCCGGTCGCCGGGGACGACGATGCGGCGGCCCTTGGTGTCGGTCAGGGTAAGCACGCCGTCGGTGACCGCCTCGGTCACCTTCTTCTCGACGGAGTCGAGGTCCTCGGCGGTCTCGACGACGAGCTCACGGTTGGCGTGCTGGATACCGATCTTGACCTCCATGGAGGACTCCTTCTGTGGTGGGTCAGTGCGTGGGGACGGGAGAGTCCGGTGACGCCCCGTCGTCGTTGAGCGGGTAGCCGCGGATGCCCCGCCACGCGAGCCCCGCGACGAGTGCCGCTGCATCGTTGCGGGCGATGCGGCCGTTCTCGGACAGCCAGAACCGTGCGCTCACCTGTGCCATTCCCACCAGGGACACGGCGAGCAGGCGCGAGGCCTCGTCGGGAAGTCCGGTGTCGTCGTGGATGACGTGGGCGATCATCGAGGCGCACTCGGTGGTCACCCGGTCCACCTGCTCGCGCACGGCGGTCTCGTTGGTCAGGTCGGACTCGAAGACCAGCCGGAACGCGCCGGAGTCGCCTGCGACGTAGGTAAAGAAGGCGTTCATGGTCGCCTCGACGCGCAGCCGGTTGTCGTGGGTCGAGGCGAGGGCAGCGCGGCAGTTGTCGATGATCGTGTCGCAGGAGGCGTCGAGCAGCGCGAGGTAGAGCTCCAGCTTGCCGGGGAAGTGCTGGTAGAGCACCGGCTTGGAGACCCCGGCGCGCTCGGCGATGTCGTCCATCGCGGCGGCGTGGTAGCCCTGGGCGACGAACACCTCGAGTGCGGATTCGAGGAGCTGGGCGCGGCGCTGGGTGCGCGGGAGCCGTCCCCCACGGGGGCGTTGCTCGTCGATCCCGGTGCCACTCACATAGTCCTCCTGGTGCCTGCACAGACGGTGGGAAGCCTACTCGTAGGCCTTGACGGCCCCGGTCGCCGACGCCCTCGCCCCGTCGTCGCCGGGATGGGAAGTCGCCAGGCGGGAAAATGACCAGGCGGGAAATGACCAGGCGGGAAATGAAGGGAGGGGCCTCGCGAACGAGGCCCCTCCGGTGCCAACCCCCCCGGGTGCGTCTGACGCAGGCACAGGCCGACGACGCATTCGGGGGGAGCCACGCGGACGCGGCAAGCGTGAGGTCTGAGTGCTGATGCCGACAATGGATGGCACCGAGGCATAAATCAAGAGGGTGTGCGGAGATTTGTGGACATCGGGTCAACTCTTTGCCCTGCGGGGTTCTGCAGGTCCGAATCCCGGGACGTGTCACGGGGCTGCGCGAGCCCGGGGGATCATGGTCGCGGCCGGGGGCGTTGTGTGAAGGACCGGACGCTCGTGGTCCTCTCCCCGGACTGACGCGGCACCGGCTCGACGCCTGTCTAGTCGCCTATGAAGGAGAGTTCGTTGAGTTTCCCCGCGCTCGTGGAGCCCGCTGCCGAGCTGTCGATCGACGAGGTACGCCGCTACAGCCGGCACCTGATCATCCCCGACGTCGGCATGACCGGCCAGAAGCGGCTCAAGAACGCCAAGGTGCTGGTGATCGGCGCGGGCGGCCTCGGCAGCCCGGCGCTGCTCTACCTCGCCGCCGCGGGGGTCGGCACGCTCGGCGTCGCGGAGTTCGACGAGGTCGACGAGTCCAACCTGCAGCGCCAGATCATCCACGGCCAGTCCGACATCGGCCGCCCCAAGGCCGAGTCGGCGCGCGACCGCATCGCGGAGGCCAACCCCTACGTCGAGGTGGTCGTCCACCCCGAGCGTCTCGACAACGACAACGTGCTCCAGGTCTTCGAGGGCTACGACCTGATCGTCGACGGCACCGACAACTTCGCCACGCGCTACATGGTCAACGACGCGGCGTACTTCTTGAAGATCCCCTACGTGTGGGGCTCGATCTACCGCTTCGACGGCCAGGCGTCGGTGTTCTGGCCGCACGCCGTGGATGAGGATGGACGAGGCGTCGAGGCGCCCTGCTACCGATGCCTCTACCCCGAGCCCCCGCCGCCGGGGATGGTCCCGAGCTGCGCCGAGGGCGGTGTCCTCGGGGTGCTGTGCGCGAGCATCGGCTCGATCCAGGTCAACGAGGCCATCAAGGTCCTTACCGGCATCGGCGATCCCGCGGTGGGCAAGCTCGTCATCTACGACGCCCTCGAGCTCGAGTGGCGCAAGCTCAAGGTCCGCAAGGACCCCGCCTGCGCCCTCTGCGGTGAGCACCCGACCGTCACCGGCCTGATCGACTACGAAGCCTTCTGTGGCGCGATCTCGGACGAGGCCGCCGACGCCGCCGCCGGGTCGACGATCTCGGTGGTGCAGCTCGAGCACATGCTGAAGGAGCGTGAGGAGGGCACCCGCGACTTCGTCCTGGTGGACGTGCGCGAGCCCAACGAGTACGAGATCAACAAGATCCCGGGCTCGGTGCTGATCCCCAAGGGCGACTTCCTCAACGGGAGCGCGCTCGAGCAACTCCCCTCCGTCGACACCGGCAGGCAGATCGTCATGCACTGCAAGTCGGGCGTTCGTTCGGCCGAGACGCTGGCCATCGTGAAGGGCGCGGGCTACGCCGACGCCGTGCACGTCGGCGGCGGCGTGGTCGCCTGGGTCAACCAGATCGATCCCTCACAGCCGACGTACTGATCTCCGCTGCTGGTGGGGGGTGAGGCCGGGCCGCGGCTCGGCCCCTCCGGCTACCGGCCCGTAACTTCGCCGGGGACGGGGCGTTGGTCCCTGCGTCAATGCCCCCCGGGACCGCCCGGACCCGTCGCGGGTCCGGGCGGATCCGTGTCCGGACCGTGACGGGACCGGGAGGCATCGGCGGAACCGCTCGGGCTAGGTTCGGACGGTGGAGCATCCTCGGCACCCGCCCGGCCCGGGCCGGGCTGCTGGCATCAGGGTCCTCGGGGTGGCTGCCCCCGACCCCGCGGAGTACGCCGAGGCGGTGCTGTCGTGCGTGGAGGAGATTCCCCGCGGCCGGGTCACGACGTACGGCGCCATTGCGGAGCACGTCGGTGCCCGGCTGGGCGGCGGCGGCCCCCGCCAGGTCGGCTCGGTGCTGTCGGTCCACGGCGGACCGGTGCCGTGGTGGCGGGTGGTCCGTGCCGATGGTTCGCTGCCGCCCAGCCACCAGGGCGAGGCCCGGCAGGCCTACCGCGAGGAAGGCACACCCGTGCGCCCCTCGGGCAACGTGGACCTGCGGGCCGCGTTCTGGCGGCCCGGGAGCGCTACCTGAGCGCGGCGAGCACGGCGTCGTAGTCGGGCTCGGTGCTGATCTCGGGCACGAGCTGGGTGTAGCCCACGGTGCCGTCGGCCTCGACCACGACGACCGAGCGGGCCAGCAGCCCGCCGAACTTGCCGTCGAGCAGGGTGACCCCGTAGTCCTCGCCGAACGACGATCGGAAAGCCGACGCGACGGTGACGCGATCGATGCCCTCGGAGCCGCAGAAGCGGGCCTGCGCGAAGGGCAGGTCCTGCGACACGCAGATGACCGTGGTGTCGTCGAGGTCGGCGGCCAGCTCGTTGAACTTCCGCACGCTCGCGGCGCACACACCGGTGTCGACGCTGGGGAAGATGTTGAGCACCGTGCGCGTGCCCTCCGGGAGGGTCACCTCGCTGAAGTCCGAGCCGATCAGGGTGAACGTCGGTGCGGGGGAGCCCGTCGTGGGGAGCTCGCCGGTGAGGTGGGCCGGGGTGCCGCCCAGGGCTGTGGTTGCCATGGTCATTGTCTAGCAGGAGGGGTGAAGCCGCCCGTACGCCGGCTCAGGTGCTGGTCGGCCAGGCGACCCCGGGTCTCCGCCACCGGGCCCGAACCAGCCGTCCGGCTATTACCCACCCGGGCGGCGGTCCCGGGTGCGCTGCGCGAGCGCGGCCAGGGCCCGGGGGAAGATCGCCGCGGGCGGGGTCACCAGACCGGCTCCGACCTGGCCGACCCCGGCGACCCGGCCGGCCATGCCGGTGTTGATCTGCGGCAGGATGCCGGTGCGGCACACCAGCGTCACATCGATCCCGGTCGGCGTGCCCTGGAAGTCGAGGACCGGGACCGACCAGCGGGGGTTCTCGCCGAGGGTGATCTCGTGCATCCGTCGCGTGGTCGCGAGCGCGTCGGGCACGGTGCCCCCCACGAGCCGGACGATCGCCGGGGCGGTGGCCATCGCGAAGCCGCCGATGCCCGCGGTCTCGGTGATGGCGGAGTCGCCGATGTCGGGGTTGGCGTCGTCGGGGCCGTAGTCGCCCAGGTAGAGACCGTCGGCCACCTGGGCCGGGCCGGTGAACCACGCGCCGCCGGTGCCGGCGGTCTGGATGCCGAACTCCGTGCCGTTGCGGGCCATCGCGACCACCATGGTCGAGCCGTCGATGCCGCGGGCCGCGTCGAGCGCGAGCTTGCAGGCCGGCATCGCCAGATTGAGGAAGAAGTGGTCGTTGCCCCCGACGAAGCGGAACGCCTCGGCTACCTGCGCGGTGTCGACGCCGGCGTCGGCGGCACTGGTGACCAGCGCGGGCGCGAGGTCGCGCAGCAGCATCAGGGTGCCGGCGCGGTTGCGGTTGTGGGCCTCGTCGCCCATCTGGAGCATCTGGGTGAGGATCCCGGTCACGTCGACCGGGCCGCTGGTCGCCGCCGTTGCCCGGACCGCACCGCGCAGCAACGGGCCGAGGACGGCGTTCATCCAGCGCAACCGCTCCAACACCTCGGGGCCGTAGGCGCCGTAGCGCAGCACCTTGCCGAGGCCCTCGTTGAGCGAGCAGTGCGTGCGCCGCCCCGTGGCGGCGTCCTCCAGGACGAACATCCACATCGACGGTGAGACCACGCCGGCCATCGGCCCGACGGTGTCGCGGTGGTGGCACGGCTCCAGGGAGACGGCGCCGCCGGTCTCGAAGAGCGCGACGGCGTCCTCGGGGTCGGCGACCAGCCCCTCCAGCGCCGCGGCGGCCATCAGCCCACCGCGGAGCGGGCCGCTGGCGGCGTCCCAGGCGATCGGGGGGCCGGCGTGCAGGAACTCTCCGGGCTCGAGGCCGAGCACCTCCGCGGCCGGGCCGACGTCGACCAGGGTGGCCCGTACGTCGAGCACGGCGGCCAGCGCACGGGCGTTGGCGTCGCGCCGGAGCGGGTCGAGCGCGAGCGTGACCAGGTCGTCCTCGGTGTCGGGCATCGGCGGGCGCCAGTCGACCCGCGTGACCGGCACGGCCTGCCCCTCGACGGCCTCGGCGAGGAGGTCCGCACCCACGTTGACGACGTGTCCGGGCGTGGTCATCGCTCGCCTCCCGCGGGCAGCAGGGCCAGGGCAGCGCGGGTGGCGGCCGCGTTGGAGAGGTGCACCTCGGCGCCGGCCGCGGCCAGTGCCGCGACCTGCCGGCCGAGGTCCTGCGGGTCGCCCGCGGTGCCCACGCAGCAGACGACGACGGGGAGGTCGCGCTCCGAGCGGGCCGACGCGATCGCGGGGGCCAGTCGGGCCGCGGGGTCCGGCTCCGCCCCGTGACCGAGCACGACGTCGAGCAGCACCACCGCGGTCTCCGGATCGGCCGCCACCCGGGCGAGGTGCTCGAGCCGGAGCGTCGGGTCGATCATCGGGTGGGCCCGTCCCGAGGTGAACTCGTCGGCGCCGAAGTCGACGAAGTCGCCGACCCCGGGACCGCGGGCCCCCTCGGCGATGATCCGGGCCTCCTGGCACAGCGTCCCGCCCACGAAGAGGCCCGCCAGGTGGGTGCCGCGTCCCGCGGGCGTGGCCGTGCCGGTGACCGGCCAGGACGGGACGTCGCGACCCAGCCGGGCGAGGACGCGTTCGGCGGCGCCGGTCAGGTCGGGGCGGCCGGGGCCCAGGAAGGCGAGCTCGACCGGCGTTCCCAGCGACCCGGCGTACTGCTCGATCGCGGTGGCGACGGCGGCGGCCGGGGGCTTGGAGACGAGGACGATCAGCTCGACCCCCGGGTCCTCGTCCAGGCGCCGGAGCGCCTCGCGGGTGGCGAGGCCACCGACGGCCTCGGACAGGTCGCGGCCGCCGACCCCGAGTGCCGAGGTGACGCCGACGCCCGCATGGTCGAGGAGGCTGAGCAGGTGCTGGCAGCCGGTGCCGGAGGCAGCGACGAGGCCGACAGGCCCGGGCGCGCAGACATTGGCGAAGCCGAGGCCGACGCCGCCGAGGACGGCGGTGCCGCAGTCAGGCCCCATGACGAGCAGCCCGCGCGCGGCGGCCACCGTCTTGAGGGCCACCTCCTGCTCGACCGGCACGTTGTCGCTGAACAGCATCACGTCGCGACCCGCGTCGAGGGCGTCCATCGCCTCGACCGTCGCGCTCGCGCCCGGCACGGACACCAGGGCGACCGTGTCGTCCAGGTCACGCAGGGCGGCTCCGGTGGTCCGGTGCGGCGCCACCTCGGCGGTGGTGCCGCGCCCGGTGCGCGCCGAGAGGGCCGTGTCGACAGCGGCGAGGGCACCCGCGAGCGCGTCGGCGGGCGCGTCCGGGGCGAGTCGCAGCGCGACGACCATGTCGTTGGTCGTGGCCCCGGGGGGCACAGCGAAGCCCATCTGCGTCAGCACCTCGACGTTGAGCGCGGTGGCCATCGCGACCTGGGCGGCGGCGACGCCGGGCTGGCCGGCCACCTGGCGACTCACCTGGAGCAGGGCGACCGAGTCGGCGTAGGCGCCGGGGCGGAGCTCGACATGGGTACTGCTCATGCGGTGCTCATGCGGTCACCGTCTCACCGGCCAGCGCCAGCCGGGCACCGGCCAGCAGACCGCGACCGGACGAGGCGCCGACGCCCGCCACGGCCGCGGCCCGGCGAGGCTCGTCGACGGTGCCGAGGGAGAGGACGAAGGCGGCGAACTCGGGCAGCACCTCCCCGAGGATCGAGCACTCCAGCAGCGTCGCGGACAGCAAGGTGGTGCGGGGGTAGGCGGCGCGGATGGCGGCGTCGATCTCGGGGGTGGCGCGCCGGGCGGACCGCTGGAGCGCCAACCAGCCGCAGACCACGTCGTCGCCGTACGGCGTCAGGCCCTCGCCCGCGCCGATCAGCCCGGCAATCCGGGTGGGGTTGTCGGGGACCGCCGCCGGGAGCACGCGGCGCAGTCGTGGCACGCGTACGTCGACGAGCCTGGTCAGCCGCACGGGGGCGTCGCCGAGGACCAGCACCCCGTCCACGATCCGCGCCGACTCCGGGTCGACGCTCTGCAGGTCCGGCAGCGTGGTGCGCAGCGCGTTGGGGACCGCGGCCGCGGCGGCGCCGACCAGCCCGAGGCACCAGGCGGGCGAACCGGCCAGCTCGACCGCGAGGTAGATCGCGTCGCGCCCGGTGTGCAGGGTCCGCAACGGCCCCGGGGCGGTGCGGGCGATCCGGTCGCGAAGCCGGGGCGAGCCCGCTGCGGGCAGGTGTCCGCTCCAGGGCCTCATGGGGTCAACGTAGTCGGACGCCGTTAGCCTGGGCGATGTGGTCTCCTGCCAACGAACACCCCTGACAGGCCCAAGTCTTGCCCAACGGCAGTCGGGTGCGGGCCGGTGACCAACACCGGGTCGGCCGCCGCCGCGCTCGCCCGTGTCGACGCCCTGCACACGGCCCTGACCCAGCTGGTGCTGGAGGGCGGGGACCTGGACCGGATCGCCGCCGAGGTCGCCGGGGTCCTCGGCCTGGGCATCCTGTTCACCTCCACCGACGGCCGCGAGGTGGCGGCGGGAGGGATGACCGACGACCGGAGGGCCGCGCTGCGTGAGGGACACCTCATCGACCCCACCGGCCGGGTCCGGGTCGAGCGCGGCTCCGTCGACGGCGTCGCCCTCGGGGCCGGCGAGCTGCGGGTGCTGCGCGTGGTGGCCGGCGGAGCCGATCTGGCCCGGGTCGTCTGCGTCCGCGCAACCACGCCCATCGACGCCGACGACACCCACGCCCTCGAGCGGGTCGCCACCGTCGCCGCCCTGCTGATCACCCGCGAGCAGGCGGTGTCGGCCGTCGAGGACAAGTACCGCGGGGACTTCCTGCGCGACGTCTTCCTCGGTCGCGCCGGCCAGCCGGCGTACGTCGTCGAGCACGCCGCCGCCTTCGGGTGGGACCTCACCCGTCCCGTCCGCGTGGTCTGTGCCGAGCTGGACCCAGCGGTCCCCGGCGAGGACGCCGTCCCCAGCGAGCAGGGCCGGCAGTGGCAGGAGCGCTTCTCGCGGGCCTGGCGGCAGGTGACCCGCGACCTCGGGGACGGCATCCCGAGCGCCGACTTCTCCTCCGAGGTGGTCAGCCTGCTGCCGGTCACCGGCGAGGACCTGGTCGCCCGGGCGGTCACCGAGATCGCTGGTGACCGGGGCGGCGGCCGGCGACCGTTCTCCGTCGGCGTCAGCCGGGTCGCGCCGACGCTCGCGGACCTGCCGGTCGCCTACGGTCAGGCCCGCCGGGCCGTCGAGATCGGCCGGCGCGTCCACGGACCGCGGTCGACGACCCACTTCGACCAGCTCGGGGTGCACCGCCTGCTCGCCCTGGTGCCGGACGCTGCGGAGGTGCGCTCCTTCGCCCGCGACGTGCTCGGCCCGCTGGCGGAGACCACCGAGGAGGCGGCCGACCTGCGGACCACCCTGCAGGTGCTGCTGGACACCAACTTCAACGTCGCCGAGGCGGCCCGGCTCCAGTTCTTCCACTACAACACGATGCGCTACCGGGTGGGCAAGCTCGAGCGGCTGCTCGGGCCGCTGTCGACCGACCCGAACCTGCGCCTCGACGTCGCCGTGGCGCTCCGGGTCCTCGAGATCGCCGGCTGAGCAGCGGCACCTCCCGCCCTGCGCGGCAATTGCTGCCAGCCCGGACGGCGTTCCTTCGGCACCTGTCGCCCTCGTGGGTGTGTCATGGCCTCACTACTTTGAGCACACCTCGGGGCCGCTCACACCAGCGAAAGGGCTGCGCTATGTCGATGTTCAAGTGGGAAGTGGTGGACCCGGCACCCGGGGAGGCGGTCGGTCCGCAGCAGCGGCTGGCCTGGGGCAAGACGATCGGGCTGGGAGCCCAGCACGTGGTCGCCATGTTCGGCGCCACGTTCGTCTTCCCGCTCGTGATGGGCCTCGACGCCAACCTGGCGATCATGTTCTCCGGGATCTGCACGATCCTGTTCCTGCTGGTCTGCAGCAACCGGGTGCCGAGCTACCTCGGCACCAGCGCGTCGTTCGTCGCGTCCGTCGCGGCCATCCGCGCCCAGGGCGGGGACTCCGCCGACGTCACCGGCGCCATCATGGTCGGCGGCCTGGTGCTGGCCCTGCTCGGCGTGGTCGTCCACGTCGCCGGGGGAGCGGTGATCCACAAGATCCTGCCACCGGCGGTGACCGGCGCCGTGGTCATGCTGATCGGCTTCAACCTCGCCCCGGTGGTGGCCGCCATCTACTGGCCGCAAGACCAGTGGGTCGCCCTGCTCACCGCGGCGTTCATGGTCGTGGCCGCCGTGATGCTGCCCGGCTTCTGGTCGCGGATCGCGGTCTTCCTCGCCCTGGTCTTCGGCTACCTCCTGTCCTTCGCCGCCGACGTCGTCCTCGGGCCGATCACGTCCGTGCTCGGCGGTGCTACCGAGGCCACCGAGCACGACCGGGTCAGCTGGGCCGGGGTGCAGGCGGCCGACTGGATCGGCTTCCCGAGCGGCACCCTCGCCGACGGCGTCGACGTCGTGCACGGTCCGAGCTTCTCGCTCACCTTCGTCCTGCTCGTGCTGCCCGGCGTCATCGCCCTGGTCGCGGAGAACACCGGCCACGTCAAGGCCGTCGCCGAGATGACCGGCGAGAACCTCGACCCCTACATGGGACGCGCGATCGGCGCCGACGGCCTCGCCACCGCGCTCGCCTCGGCCTTCGGCGGCTCGCCCACCACGACGTACGCCGAGAACATCGGGGTCATGGGCGCGACCCGCGTCTACTCCACCGCTGCCTACTACGTCGCGGCGGCGGTGGCGATCCTGCTGGGCCTGTGCCCCAAGTTCGGGGCGATCGTCAACGCGACCCCCGGTGGGGTGCTCGGCGGCATCACCGTGGTGCTCTACGGCATGATCGGACTGGTGGGAGCCAAGATCTGGGTCGAGAACCGCGTCGACTTCGGCAACCCCGCCAACCTGGTCGGCCTGGCCGCGGGCATCATCGCCGGCATCGGCGGGGTCAGCCTCACCATTACCGACAACTTCTCGCTCTCCGGCATCGCGCTCGGCACGATCCTGGTGATCGTGTTCTTCCACCTGGTCAACGGCCGCGCCGGCCGCGACACCGGACACACCACCAGGGCGCTGTCCCACGAGGAGTAAGGCGTGAAGCCCGCCCCGTTCGCCTACCGACGCCCGGCGTCCCTGACCGACGCGGTCGACCTGCTCGCGCGGTCTCCGGGCGCGAAGGTGCTCGCCGGCGGTCAGTCCCTGGTGCCGTTGCTCGCGATGCGCCTCGCCGCCCCGGAGATGCTCGTCGACATCAACGCCCTACCTGACCTCGACCACGTCCGGTGCTCGGCCGACGGGGTCCGGGTCGGCGCGCTGGCCCGGCACGCCGCGGTGCTGGCCTCGGTCGAGGCGCGGGCGGTCCAGCCGCTCCTCGCCCTGGCGCTCGCCAACGTCGCGCACGCGACGATCCGCAACCGGGGCACCAGCGTCGGCTCCCTGGTGCACGCCGATGCCGCCGCCGAGCTGCCCGCCGTGCTCCGGCTGCTCGGCGGCAGCGTCGACGTGGTAGGTCCCGGGGGTCGACGGACCATCCCCGTGGACGACCTCTACGTCGGTCCGCTGGAGTCCTCGGTGCGCCCCGACGAGATCGCCGTCGAGGCGTTCTTCCCGGCCCTGGCGGCCGGGGCGGGGGTGGCCTTCGCCGAGATCGCGCGTCGCCACGGCGACTACGCGATGTGCGGGGTGGCCGCCCTGGTCCGCCTCGGAGGCGACGCCCCTGACGAGCGGGTGGTCGAGGCCCGGCTCGGCTACCTGTCGGTCTGCGACGTGCCTACGGTGGTCGACGTGACGGGGGTGGCGGTCGAGGACGCAGGCGACGTCGCGCTGCGCTCCCTCGACCCGGCCGACGACATCCACGGCACGGCGCACTACCGGTCCCAGCTGGTGCGGGTGCTGACCGAGCGGGTGCTCCGCGCCGCCCACGACGGCGCCCGCGCCCGACGTACCCCCGGAGGTGACCGATGAGCGAGGAGCTGCACGACGTCGTCCTGCACGTCAACGGCGCGGCCCACGCCGTCTCGGTGCCCGGCCGCCGGCTGCTGTCCGACGCGCTGCGCCAGGACTGCGGCCTCACCGGCACCCACGTCGGCTGCGAGCACGGTGTCTGCGGTGCGTGCACGGTGCTCGTCGACGGGGCGCCGGTGCGCTCCTGCCTGATGCTCGCGGTCTCCGGGGTCGATGCCGAGATCACCACGATCGAGGGGCTCACCGAGGACGACGGCACGGAGGAGGGCCGGCTCGGGCCGGTCCAGCAGGCGTTCATGGACTGCCACGGCCTCCAGTGCGGCTTCTGCACCCCCGGTTTCCTGACCACCGTCACTGCCGGGCTGCGCGACAACCCCGACCCGACCCGCGAGGAGGCCCGGGAGATGATCGCCGGCAACCTCTGCCGCTGCACCGGCTACCAGAACATCGTGGCGTCGGTGCTGCGGGCGGCCGAGCTCGCGAGGGACTCATGACCACCAAGCTGTTCGGCGAGAAGGTCCCGCGGGTCGAGGACCGTCGGCTGCTGCGCGGCCAGGGGAGGTTCGTCGACGACGTGCTCGCCGGCTCCGGCACCCTGCACGCGGCGGTGCTGCGCTCGCCGCATGCCCATGCGCGCATGACCGGCATCGACGTCGACGACGTGCTCGACGTCGAGGGCGTGCACCTGGTCTGGACCTACGACGACCTCACCGGCGCGATGGCCGAGCCGCTGCCGCTGCTGATCCCGCACCCGACGCTCACCCACGGACGCACCCAGCACGCGCTGGCCGACGGCGAGGTCAACTACGTCGGCGAGGCGATCGCGTTCGTCGTCGCCGACGACCGCTACGTCGCCGAGGACGCACTGGCCAGGATCCGGGTGTCCTACGAGCTGCTGCCGCCGGTGGTGGGCATCGAGGCCGCCCGTGCCGCCGAGCACCTGGTGCACGACGACGTGCCCGGCAACGTCGGCGCCCGGATGGAGCAGCAGACCGGCGACGTGGAGGCGGCGTTGGCCGCGTCGCCGCACCGGCTCTCCCTCGACCTCACCATCGAACGGTCCGCGTGCACCCCGCTGGAGGGCCGCGGCGTGGTCGCCCGCTGGGACCCCGACATCTCCCGGCTGACCGTCTGGTCCTCCACGCAGACCTCCACCGGGGTCCGCGGCTGTGTCGCCGCGAAGCTCGGCCTCGACCTCGGGCAGGTCGACGTGATCACGCCCGACGTGGGCGGTGGGTTCGGGGTCAAGATCAACCACCCCTGGCCCGAGGAGCTGCTGGTGCCGATGGCGGCGCGAGCACTGGGCCGGCCGGTCCGGTTCACCGAGGACCGGCGCGAGCACTTCATCTCCTCCGCCCACGAGCGCGGCCAGGTGCACCACGTGGAGGTCGGGTTCGACGGCGAGGGGCGGCTGCTCGGGCTCGACGTGCGGTTCTGGCACGACCACGGCGCCTACTCGCCGTACGGCCTGATCGTCCCGATCATCACCTCCACCCAGCTGCTCGGGCCCTACAAGCCCGAGGCCTACCGGGTGGCGTTCGAGTCGCTCTACACCAACACCGTGATGGTGACGCCCTACCGCGGAGCCGGCCGACCGCAGGGCTGCTTCGTGATGGAGCGGACCATGGACGCGATCGCCGCCGAGCTCGGCCTGGACCGCGCGGACGTGCGCGCCACCAACTTCATCCAGCCCGACGAGTTCCCCTTCCAGCAGGGTCTGATCTTCCAGGACGGCCGCGAGCTCACCTATGACTCCGGTGACTACCCGGCGTCGCTGGTCAAGCTCAAGGAGCTGGTCGGCTGGGACGAGTTCCCGGCGTACCGCGCCGAGATGGCCGCGCAGGGACGTCGGGTCGGCATCGGCCTGGCCTGCTACGTCGAGGGCACGGGGGTCGGCCCCTACGAGGGCGCCCACGTGCACATCGAGACCTCCGGGCGGGTCAAGGTGGCCACCGGACTCACCTCGCAGGGGCAGGGCCACCAGACGGTCTTCGCGCAGATCGTGGCCGACGAGCTCGGGGTGCGGTTCGAGGATGTCGAGATCACCACCGGCGACACCCGGCGGATGCCGTACGCCGTCGGCACCTTCGCCTCGCGGGCCGCGGTGATGAGCGGGTCGGCCATCCACCTCGCCGCCCGTCGTGCCAAGGAGAAGGCGCTGCGGATCGCCGCCGAGGCGCTGGAGGCGTCCGTCGAGGACCTCGAGATCGTCGACGGTGTGGTGTCGGTGCGCGGCACCGGTGCGTCGATCGACCTGGGAACGGTCTCGGTGCTCTCCAACCCGTTGCGCTACGCCTTCGACGAGGCATCCAAGGCCGCGACGCAGTTCTCCGTCGGCGACCCCGGCAAGCCACCGGTCGCCGAGGACGACGAGCCCGGCCTGGAGGGCCGCGACTTCTACTCCCCCGAGCGGGCCACCTTCGCCTCGGGGATGCACGCGGTGGTCGTGGAGACCGACCCGCTGACCGCAGAGATCACGATCCTGCGCTACGCGGTGGTGCACGACTGCGGCAACCTGATCAACCCGATGATCGTGGAGGGGCAGATCCACGGCGGCGTCGCGCAGGGGGTGGGGGGCGCGCTCTACGAGCGGATGGCCTACGACCCGTCCGGACAGCTCCTCAACGCGTCGTTCATGGACTTCTTGATGCCCTACGTCACCGAGGTCCCCGACCGGATCGAGATCGACCACCTCGAGACTCCTTCCCCGCTGAACCCGCTCGGCATCAAGGGCGCCGGGGAGGCCGGCGTGATCCCGTCGGCGGCCGTCTTCGCCGCCGCGATCTCCGACGCCGAGGGCTTCGCGCTCACGTCCATGCCCATCTCGCCCTCGGAGCTCTTCGACCTCCGGCGGCAGCACTCCGAGGAGCCCTCGTGAAGATCACCGACTCCTACGCCGTGCCGTTCGGGGTGGACCGCTACTGGGACGCGATCCTCGACCCGGCAGTGCTGGTGCGCACCATCCCGGGCTGCGAACGGCTGGAGGAGACCGGTGAGCACGCCTACGCGATGACGGTGACCGCCGGGGTCGCCGCGATCAAGGGCACCTACACCGGCACCTGCGAGCTCTCCGACCTGGTGCCCCACGAGTCGTTGGTGATGCGGCTGCGTGGCGCCGGCGCCCCGGGCACCGTCGACGCGACCGTGCGGGTGGCGTTCAGCGGCGACGAGTCCTCGACGCGCGTGGAGTACGACGCCGACGCGGTCGTCGGCGGCATGGTGGGCGGCGTCGGCCAACGGATGCTCGCGTCGGTGTCGCGGCGGATGGCCAAGGAGTTCTTCGACAACGTAGCCGAGTCACTGGCCGGTCAGGGCGTGCGTGCCGGTCAGGGCGTGCGTGCCGGTCAGGGCGTGCGTGCCGGCCAGGGCGTGCCGGCCGGCCGGGACGGCATGCCCGACTGGTACCTCGGCGACGGCGCGGTGCCCGCCCGACCCGGTGTCCACACCGCTCCGGCACCCGCTGGCTCGGGTGCCCCTGGTGACTTCGTGAAGGGCATCGCGGTCGGCGCCGGGCTGGTGCTGCTCGGGGTCGTGGCTGGGTCCGTGCTGGGCCGGCGGCCGTGAGGCCCGCGCTCTCCGGTCGGATTCCCCGGCTCACCGGGGAATCCGGCACTTCTCGGCCGTTGCGACGCCCGAGGAGTGCCCGACCAGCCCGAGTGCAGGGACTGGTGTGACGCGTGAGTGTGCTGACGATGGGCTGGAGGTCGCGGACGATGGTGGGGGCGAGAGGCCGGGAGGATTCCCCGGTTAGCCGGGGAAACTGGCACATATCGGCCGTCGCAATGCCCGAGAAGTGCAGGGAGCACCCGTCCGGTGGGAGTGGTGTGTCGCGTGAGTGACCTGACCGTCGACTCGAGCGCGCGTGACATGACGGCGGCGGTCGCCCAGCGGCGCATCTCCGCGCGCGAGCTCACTGAACTGCACCTAGCCCGGATCGCCGAGCGCAACCCCACCCTCAACGCCATCGTCTCCCTGAACGAGGGTCGGGCGCGAGAGGGTGCCGCGCGGGCCGACGAGCACCAGGCCCGGGGCGGAGCCCTCGGACCGTTGCACGGGCTGCCGTTCGCGGTGAAGGACACCCACAACGTCGCCGGGTGGCGCACCACCTTCGGCTCCCCGATCTACGCCGACCACGTGCCCGACAGTGACGACCTGATCGTCGAGCGCGTACGCCGCGCAGGCGTCGTACTGGTCGGCAAGACCAACGTCCCCGAGTTCGCCGCGGGGTCGCACACCTTCAACACCCTCTTCGGCACCACCCTCAACCCGCACGACCCGAGCCGCTCCGCGGGCGGGTCCAGCGGGGGAGCGGCCGCGGCCCTGGCAGCCGGGATGGTGCCCCTCGCGGACGGGTCCGACATGGGCGGCTCGTTGCGCAACCCGGCGTCGTTCTGCGGGGTGGTGGGGCTGCGTCCCTCGCTCGGTCGGGTGCCGACCTGGCCGACCACCAACCTGTGGGAGACCACCTCGGTGGGGGGACCGCTGGCGCGCGACGTCGGCGACCTGGCGCTGCTGTTGTCGGTGATCGCCGGCCCCGACCCGCGTGTCCCCACCGCCCTCGGCGACCCGGGCTGGGCGTTCGCGCCGCCACTGACCGGCAGCCTGGCGGGCCTGCGGATTGCCTACTCCGTCGACCTCGGCGGCCTCCTCGAGGTCGACGATCGGGTCGCCACCGTGACCGAGACGGCCGGTCGTCGGATGGCACGCGCCGGGGCCAGGATCTTCTCCGCCTGGCCCGACCTGTCGCTCGCCGACGACACCTTCCGCACCCTGCGCGCCTGGCACTTCCAGTCCCGCTACGGGCCGCTGCTCAGCGCATACCCCGACTCCTTCAAGGAGTCCCTGGCCGACAACATCCGGGCCGGCGAGTCGCTGACCGGCGCCGACGTGGCTCGCGCCCACACCCAGCGCTCGGCCCTCTCCGACACGATGCGCGCCTTCTTCTCGTCGTACGACGTCCTGGTGCTGCCGGTCTCGCAGGTGCCGCCCTTCCCTGCCGACCAGGAGTTCCCCACCGAGATCAACGGCACGCCGATGGCGTCCTACCTCGACTGGATGCGCTCGGCCTACGCGATCACCGTCACCGGCTGCCCCGCCATCTCGGTGCCGGCGGGCACCACGGCCGAGGGCCTGCCGGTGGGCGTGCAGATCGTCGCGCCGCACGGCGCCGACCGCCGGTTGCTGGAGATCGCGGCCGCGTTCGAGGCGCTGGGCTGACGCGTCAACCGACGGCGGTCACCAGCAGGGCCCGTGTCGAGACAGACGCCGTAGTGGACGCCTGGCCGTCGGCCATCTCGTCCCGCTCGAGCTCGGTGAGCAGCCCGTCGAGCGGCTCCCAGCAGCCGACGGCGAGCGCCTCCTCGAGTCGAGCCCCGACATCCACGCGGTCACGAGGGGTGGCCCCACGCCTTCTCATGTGGAGAACTCGGACGTTTCTGTGGACGAGCGTGGCGGATCTGTGGGGGACACGCCGGAACCAGAAGAATGTGAGGGAACTTTGCCGAGAACCCTTGTGCCGCAGGGGTCCTGGGACGTAGAACTCTCTTACGCACTTCCTTCGGGGAGAGCGGGATCGGTCGGAGACGATGATCTGCACGGCGCGGCACCAGCTTGCTGGAGCAGCGCTGCGGCTGCCAGGTGGCGGGGCAGACGAGGTCGTAGTCGAGGACCGGTCGACCGGGAGCGCCACCAGTACCGGTCAACTGAAGGGCCCTTGTCGCTCATACCGACGAGGGCCCTTCGCCTATGTCACGCCCACGTGGTCAGCGCCGTGCATCTGGCGCCCACCGCCCCCGTCGCCCCCGTCGCCTGGGACGGTTCGGTCCGTGGCCGCTGTGACCTGGGGGGACCGAGTACCGGCACAATGGGCCAGGTGCTCTACCAAGTCGTGCACTTCTTCGTGAAGCCGGTCATCAAGGGTGCCTGGCGCCCCCAGGTGGTCGGGCTCGACAACATCCCGGCCGCCGGCGGCGTGATCCTGGCGAGCAACCACCTCAGCTTCTTCGACTCCGTGGCGCTGCCGATCGTGGTGCCCCGCAAGGTCGTGTTCCTGGCGAAGTCCGACTACTTCACCGGCACCGGGATGAAGGGCACCGCGCAGCGGCTCTGGTTCGAGGGCATCGACATGCTGCCCGTCGACCGTGACGACACCACCTCCGCGATGGGCAGCCTCGACACCGCGCTCGGCGTGCTCCGCCACGGCGACGCCTTCGGCATCTACCCCGAGGGCACCCGCTCCCGCGACGGCCGCCTCTACCGCGGCCGGACCGGGGTCGCGCACCTCGCCCTCACCGCCGGGGTCCCGGTCGTGCCCGTCGGCCTGGCCGGCACGCAGGACATCCAGCCGGTCGGGTCGCGCTACCCGCGGCTGGCCAAGGTCACCATCGAGTTCGGCAGGCCGCTGTCGTTCGCCGGCCGGTTCGACGGGGTGCCCCTGGGCCGGGCCCGGCGCGAGGTCACCGACGAGATCATGCGAGCGATCCAGTCGATCACCCACCAGGAGGAGGCGGGTGTCTACAACGAGCGCCCGCCCGATCTCTAGCTGGCGCGCAACTGCGTGGCACGACGTCGCCGCGCGACCTAGGGTCGAGCACATGCCCGAGCAGACCGACGAGCCCGACTACCTGCGGCTCAACCGCGCCAACTGGGACGACCGCGCCGTCGCCCACGCCGAGCACGGGGGCTACGACCTCGGTGTCTTCGTCGACGACCCCGACCACCTCAGCGACGTCGTCGCCTTCGACCGGCCGCGGCTCGGTGACCTGACCGGGTTGCGGGGCGTCCACCTGCAGTGCCACCTCGGCACCGACACCCTGTCGCTGGCCCGCCTCGGCGCCGAGATGAGCGGGCTCGACCTCTCGGGGCGCTCCCTGGAGTACGCCGCACGGCTGGCCGCCGACACCGGCACCGCGATCGACTACGTGCTCTGCGACGTCTACGGTGCCGTCGAGGCGCTCGGCGGGCCCGGCGGCTTCGACCTCGTCTACACCGGCATCGGCGCCCTGTGCTGGCTGCCTGACATCGACCGCTGGGCCGGGGTCGTCGCCGGCCTGCTGCGGCCGGGCGGACGGCTGTTCCTCCGGGAGGGCCACCCGATGCTGTGGGCGCTAGACGACCCTCGCGACGACGGCGTGCTGGCCGTCGAGTACCCCTACTTCGAGCTCCCCGACCCCACCGAGTGGGACGACGACGTCACCTACGTCGACGTCGGCGACCACCGGATCGAGCACGGGCGCACCCAGTTGTGGAACCACGGTCTCGCCGAGATCCTTACCGCCCTGATGCGTCACGGCATGACCCTGACGGCCATCGAGGAGCACGAGTCCGCGCCGTGGGCGTTCCTGGGCGACCAGTGCGAAGCGCACCCCGACCACCCCGGTGAGTTCCGGCTCCGGGAGCGGTCGTGGCGGATCGCGGCGACGTACACCCTCCAGGCTGTCAAGACCGGCTGATCCCCGCCACCACCGGTGGGCAGGTTGTGCCCTCGCCGGGGCCCGCCGGGTCCGCTTGAATCGACCCATGGCCGAGCGGCGGAGCATCAGGATCGGGATCGACACCGGTGGCACCTTCACCGACGTGGTGGCGTTCGAGGAGTCCACCGGCCGGCTCGTCACCACCAAGACACCGTCGACGCCGGGCGACCCCGCCGACGGCTTCATGGCCGGGATCGAGAAGGTCCTCGCGCTGGTCGGGGCGTCGTACGACGATGTCGCGGCTGTCTCCCACGGCACCACGGTCGCGACCAACCAGCTGCTCGAGGGCAAGGTCGACGCGCTCGGGTTCGTCACCAACGTGGGCTACGAGGCGATGCTGGAGATCGCCCGCCAGTCGGTGCCCGACGGCTACGGCAACTCCTACTTCTGGGTCAAGCCGCCCCGGATCGTGCCGCGGCACCTCGTGCGTGGTGTCGAGGGCCGCCTGGACTTCGCCGGCGCCGAGGTGCGGCCCCTCGACGAGGACGGCGCGCGCGCCGTGGCGCGCTGGTTCCGGGCCGAGGGGATCGACACCCTCGGCGTCTGCTTCCTGCACGCCTACGCCAACCCCGACCACGAGGAGCGGATGCGCGCCGTCCTGCGCGAGGAGCACCCCGACGCGGTCGTGTCGATCAGCAGTGACGTGCTCCGCGAGTACCGCGAGTACGAGCGCGCGATGACCACCCTCGTCGACGCGGCCGTGAAGCCGCGGCTGAGCCGCTACGTGCACAACATCTCGGGACGGCTCGCCGCGCAGAGCGGGCGGAGCGTGCCGTTCTACGTAATGAAGTCCAACGGCGGGGTGCTCTCCGCCGACGAGGTCGTGCACCAGCCGATCACCACGGTGCTGTCGGGGCCGGCGGCCGGCGCGCTCGGGGCCGCGCTGATCGCCAAGGTCGCCGGCTTCGACCGAGTGCTGACCAGCGACGGCGGGGGCACGTCGACGGACGTCTCCGTGGTCGTCGAGGGGGAGCCGACGCTCACCACCGAGGGCACCGTCGGTGCGTACCCGTCGAAGATCCCGATGATCGACGTGGTTACCGTCGGGGCGGGTGGCGGCTCGATCGCCTGGCTCTCACCCGAGGGCACCCTCAAGGTGGGGCCGCAGTCGGCAGGCGCCGACCCGGGACCGCTCTGCTACGGCAAGGGGGGTGCCCACGTGACCGTCACCGACGCCCACGTCGTCCTCGGCCGGATCCCCCCGCACCTGCTCGGGGGCGAGATCCCCCTCGACGTCGACGTGGCGCGCGCCGGGGTCGAGGCGCTGGCCGCCGACCTCGGGATCGGCCCCGAGGCCTGCGCCACCGGGGTCCTGGAGATCTCGGCGTGGAACCAGGCCAACGCGCTGCGCCAGGTCACGGTCAAGCGCGGCCTCGACGTGCGGGACTTCGCCCTGACCACCTTCGGCGGGTCCGGGCCGCTGCTGCTGTGCCGGCTGATGGACGTGCTCGGAGTGCCTACCGTGCTCGTGCCGCCCGACCCCGGCAACGTCTCGGCGTTCGGGCTGCTCACGGTGGATGTCAAGAACGACTACGTGCAGACCCACGTCTCCCTGCACGACGCCCTCGACGCGGCCACCCTGCAGGCGGCGTACGACGCGCTCGCCGGCCAGGCCCGCGCGGCCCTGACCACGGAGGGGTTCGCCGAGGAGACCCACGTCTTCCAGCGGACCGCGGACGTGCGCTACTTCGGGCAGGCCTTCGAGGTGCGGGTGCCGGTCGACCCGGGTGCGCTCGACCGGGCCGCGGTCGACGAGGTCGCCGCGCGATTCCACGCCGAGCACCGCGCCCTCTACGGCTACGACTTCTCCGCCGACCCGACCCAGCAGGTCGAGTGGGTCAACCTGCGGGTCTCGGGCATCGGCCCGATCCAGCGGCCCGAGATCCGGCGGAGCGAGCCCGCTCCGCCGGACGAGCACCGAGCCTCGCGACCGACGACCAGACCGGTCTGCTTCGACGCGGCCGACGGCTACCTCGACACCCCGCTGCTCTGGCGACCCGACCTGCCCGCCGGTTTCACCGTGGCCGGCCCGGCGGTCATCGAGGAGTTCGGCTCGACCGTGCCGCTGCACCCGGGCTTCACCGCCCGGGTCGACGACTACCGCAACCTCATCGTCACGAGGGAGACCAGCCGATGAGCCGATCACGCCGCGCGCCTACCGACTTCCCGTTCGGCA
Source organism: Nocardioides sp. (assembly GCA_039916425.1). Lineage (GTDB taxonomy): Bacteria > Actinomycetota > Actinomycetes > Propionibacteriales > Nocardioidaceae > Nocardioides. The sequence continues at coordinate 1,576 of JBDSLK010000158.1, read as the reverse complement.
GCCTGAGTGCCGACGCCGGCGCGAGCGCCGACCCGGTGCTCGTCGAGATCGTCCAGGGTTCGCTGGCCAGCGTCGAGATGGAGGTCGAGACCGCCATCGCCCGCACCAGTCGCAGCCCGATGATCCGCGACGCGCACGACTTCCGGGCCGGCATCCACGACCGCCTGCTCCGCAAGCTCACGGGGCGGTCGTACTCCGCCCTGGTGCACCCGGTCGCCCGCGACTTCCCGGTCGAGTCGATGCGCGAGGGCGACGTCTTCTTCCACAACGACGTCTACCGCTCCGAGGGCGGTATCGGTCACCTGCCCGACCTCTGCGTCACCGTGCCGGTGTTCTCCGGCGGCGGTGGGGACCGGCGGGTGGTCGCGTTCGTCCAGGCGTTCGGACACCACGACGACATCGGCGGCGCCGTCCCCGGCTCCATGCCCAGCCATGCCACCAGCGTCTTCGAGGAGGGCCTGATGGTCCCCCCGATCCGGCTCTGGGACGCCGGTGTCCCCAACCGGGCGGCGCTGGCGATCATGACCCGCAACTCCCGGATGCCCGAGTCGCTCTCGGCCGACCTCGACGCCGAGTGCTCGGCGTGCCTGATGGGGGCGCGGCGGCTCGGCGAGCTGTTCGACCGGTACGGCGTGGAGGTGGTCGAGTCCTGCTTCGACGCGATCATCGACCGCACCACCACGACGTACCGCCGCGAGATCCTCAGCCAGATCCCCGTCGGCACCTGGACGTGGGAGGACTACGCCGAGCACGACGGCGTCGACGAGCCGATGCTGCACAGGCAGCGGATCACGCTGACCCGCACGGCGGCGGACGACCCGGACGGGGAGCGGCTGGTGCTGGACTTCGACGGCACCGGTCCGCAGGCGAAGGGGCCGATCAACCACTGCGGTGACTACTCCGACGGGGTCTTCTTGAAGAAGTGGCTGGCGCCCATCCTGCGCAACCTCGCCGCGTCGCCCGAGCGGATGGCCGAGCTCGACGTCAACGAGGGGGTCGTCCCGCTCATCGAGATGCGCTTCCCGGAGCCGGGCACGCTGCTGACCCCGGTCTTCCCGGCGCCGACCAACGCGCGCACGTTCGTGATCCTGCGGCTCCTCGGGGTGCTCGCCGGGGTGCTGGCCAAGGCGGTCGACGGCCGGATGCCGGCCGACCAGGAGACGATCCGCTACACCGGCGTCTACGGCGAGGACCGTGAGGGCCGTCCCTACCTGATGCGGGAGGTGCTCGGTGGCGGCTCCGGTGGCCGCTACTACGCCGACGGCGAGGACACCATCCACGTAGTGCCCGACAGCCGCAACCTGCCGAGTGAGTTCACCGAGTCGCGCTTCCCGTTCCTCGTGGAGTCGCTCGGTCTCGCGCTGGACTCGGGCGGCGCGGGGGAGTATCGCGGTGGGCTCGGCTACGAGAAGCACGTCCGGATGCTCAAGGACGCCCACTTCATGTCGATTGCCGACCGGTCGATCCTGGCCTGCTGGGGTGTCAAGGGCGGGCTCGCCGGGCAGTCCTTCAGCGTCACCATCGACCCGGGCGGCCCGGCCGAACGGGACGTCGACGCGCTCGCTGACGCCGAGCC
>JBDSLK010000157.1:0-12105 GCA_039916425.1 Nocardioides sp. | reverse complement strand
GTTGTCACCGCGTGAGAGCCGTCTACCGTTGGTCATCGAACATCCTCCTGTCTGCGGTTGGGACACCAAGCCCTCATGACCACAGCAGGGGGATGTTCCCGTCAACCACTCAAGGAGTTACTAGGCTCAGGGCGGTCGACGTTGACCGTCGGCACGCCGCCACCGGCCCGGGCGATCACCGCGACCGACGGCTGGTCGGTCGGGTTGCTCTCGCGGTGCACGGTGAAGGCCGGGACGTGGACGAAGTCGCCCGCGGTGGCGTCGAGGTGACCCTCGACCCCTTCGCACTCGAGCCGCAGCACCCCGGACACGACGTAGAGGCTGGTCTCGTTGACGTCGTGGTGGTGCCAGCCGGACACGGCACCGGGCTCGGTCACGACCCGGCCGGCCCACAGTCCGGGCCGCTCGAAGGCGCGGGACCGGTGCATGCCGGGAGTCGGGTCCGCCGGGGTGAGGTCGGCGTCGCGGACGACACGGATGGGATCGTTCACCCGCCCAGTCTGACCCGGCGCGGCCGGCCTGGCCACCCTCACCCCCAGAGCCCGACGACCTCGCCGCCGATCCGGACGACGAACGCGGTGACCACCACGATGAAGAACACCCGCACGAACCGCGACCCGCGCGCCACCGCGGTGCGCGCACCGAGGTAGCCGCCGACCAGGTTGGCCGCCCCCATCAGCAGCCCGATCTTCCACAGCACCTGCCCCTGGGGGACGAAGACGCAGAGCGCCGCGAGGTTGGTTGCCCAGTTGGCCAGCCGGGCCTTGGCGGAGGCCTCGAGGAAGTCGTAGCCGAGCAGCCCGACCAGGAGGAACACGAAGAACGACCCCGTGCCCGGGCCCAGGGCGCCGTCGTAGAAGCCCACCGACAGCCCGGTCAGCATCGCCGCGAGCGTGTGCCGGTGACCGTTGAACCGCAGGGCGGTGCTGCCGCCCAGGTCGGGCCTGGCCACGACGTACGCCCCGACGACGACGAGGACCACCAACACGGTGGGGTCGAACGCCGACCTCGGGATGAGGAAGGCGACCAGCGCCCCGAGGGCCGAGCCCAGGAACGCCAGCGCCATCAGGGGCAGGAACGTGCGGGGGTCGGGCCGGACCCGGCGGTAGTAGGTCGCGGAGGAGACCGTCGTGCCGCACATGGAGGCCAGCTTGTTGGTCGCCAGCATCTGCACGGGCGAGGCGCCGGGCAGGCCGAGCAGCAGCGCCGGGAGCTGGACCAGTCCTCCCCCGCCGACGACGGCGTCGACGAAGCCCGCGGTGACGGCGGCGAGGACGAGCAGGAGGGTGACGGTCAGCGTGGGGTCATCCACGCGCCGCCACCGAGGTCATGGGTCGATCGTAGGCTTCGCGGCGTGCGTATCGTCTCCCTGCTCCCCGCCACCACCGAGATCCTCTTCGCGCTCGGGGCGGGCGACGACGTCGTCGGGGTGACCTTCGAGTGCGACCACCCGCCGGAGGCACGCCGGCGCCGGGTCGTCTCGACCTCGGCCATGCCCGAGGGCCTCACCCCTCGTGAGATCGACGACTTCGTGACCGCAGCCGTGGGACGCGGCGAGGACCTCTACCACCTCGACGATGGCGCGCTGGCCGGCCTCGACGCCGACCTGGTGGTCACCCAGGACCTGTGCGCGGTCTGCGCCGTCGACGTCTCCGTGGTCGACGAGGCGCTGGCCCACCTCGGCTGCACCGCCGAGGTGCTGACGGTCGACCCGCACACGCTCGAGGAGGTCCTCGACTCCGTAGTGGAGCTCGGCCGGGCCACCGGTCACGAGGCGGCGGCCACGACGCTGGTCGCCGGCCTGCGGGAGCGCATCGAGGCCGTCCGCCGCCGGGTGGCCGACCGGCCGCGCCCGCGGGTGATGCTGCTGGAGTGGACCGACCCGCCGTTCGCACCCGGCCACTGGATCCCCGAGATGATCGCGCTCGCCGGGGGCACGCCGCTGCTCGGCCGGGCCGGCGAGAAGTCCCGCCGGACCACCTGGGAGGACGTCCGGGCGGCTCGTCCCGACGTGGTCGTGGTGGCGCCGTGCTGCTACGACCTGCCTGGTGCCCGGGCCCTCGCCGACGACCTGGTCGACCTCGGCGTACTCCCGGACGTGCCGGTGCACGCCGTCGACGCCAACGCGTCCTGGGCCCGCCCCGGCCCCCGCCTGGTCGACGGCATCGAGGAGCTGGCCCGCCTCCTCCACCGTTGACTTGGGCCTCGTGGCCCGTCGAGTGGGCCCCGTGGCCCGTTCAGTTGGGCCCCGTGGCCCGTTCAGTTGGGCCCCGTGGCCCGTTCAGTTGGGCGAACGGGCGGGAGCCATGACCACGGGGCCCAATTCACACGACCACGGGGCCTGACTCACGTGACCACGGGGCCTGACTGAGGTGACCACGAGGCCCAGGTCAACGGTCAGGGGGTGGCGAGGAAGGTCAGCAGGTCCTGCCGGGTGAGGACGCCGACGGGCTTGCCGTCCTCCTGGACCAGGACGGCGTCGGCGCGCTCCAGCAGCGTTACCGCGGCGCGGGCCGGTTCCGTCGAGCCGATCACCGGCAGCGGACCGGACATGTGGTCCTCGACCCGGTCGGAGAGGTGGGCCACGCCGGTGAAGACCGCGTCCAGCAGGGTGCGCTCCGAGACCGACCCCGCGACCTCGGCGGCCACGATCGGCGGCTCCGCGCGGACGACCGGCATCTGCGAGACGCCGTACTCGGAGAAGATGTGGATCGCCTCGGCGATCGTCTCGGACGGGTGGGTGTGCACCAGGTCAGGCAGCTGGCCCGACTTGCCGCGGAGCACCTGCCCCACGGTGCGCTCGTTGCGCTCGGCGCCCTCGACGGCGAAGCCGTAGGACGCCAGCCAGTCGTCGTTGAACACCTTGGTGAGGTAGCCACGGCCGGAGTCCGGCAGCAGCACCACGATCACCGCGTCGTCGCCCTCGGGGGTGCCGGCGAGCTCGTGGGCGAGCTTCTTCGCGGCGAAGGCGGCCATCCCGCAGGACCCACCCACCAGCAGCGCCTCCTCGCGGGCCAGCCGCCGGGTGAAGGCGAAGGAGTCGGCGTCGGAGACCTCCATGATCCGGTCCGCGACGTCGCGGTCGTAGGCCTCGGGCCAGAAGTCCTCGCCGACGCCCTCCACGAGGTAGGGGCGCCCCGTGCCGCCGGAGTAGACCGAGCCGGCGGGGTCGGCGCCGATCACCTGCACGGCGGGCCCGCCTCGTTCGAGAGAGCGTTCCTTGAGGTAGCGGCCGACGCCGCTGATGGTGCCGCCGGTGCCGACGCCGCAGACGAAGTGCGTGACCCGGCCCTCGGTCTGGCGCCAGATCTCCGGGCCGGTGGTCTCGTAGTGCGAGCGCGGGTTGTGGGGGTTGGAGTACTGGTCGGGCTTCCACGCGCCCGGCTGCGAGGAGAGCCGGTCGGAGACGTTGTAGTAGGAGTCCGGGTGCTCGGGGGCGACCGCGGTCGGGCAGACCACGACCTCGGCGCCGTAGGCCTTGAGGACGTTGCGCTTGTCGACGCTGACCTTGTCGGGGCACACGAAGATGCAGTGGTAGCCCTTGGCCTGCGCGACCATCGCGAGGCCCACGCCGGTATTGCCCGACGTCGGTTCGACGATCGTGCCGCCTGGCTGGAGCGCACCCGACGCCTCCGCGGCCTCGATCATCCGCGTCGCGATGCGGTCCTTCACGGACCCGCCGGGGTTGAAGTACTCCACCTTCGCGAGCACGAGGGGGCCCTTGTCCGACCCTGCGAGGCGCTGGTCCTGCGGCGTCGACGGGTCGTCCAGGGTGCGTCCGAGCCTGACGAGCGGGGTGTTGCCGATGAGGTCGATCAGCGAGTTCACGTAGTCCACCTCGTCAACCTATCCACTCCCCTCCGTAAGGTTGAAGCCGTGGGGAGAGCAGGCGCAGCGCGGAAGCTGGCGGCAGCCGCGGCGTACGGCGGCGGCGGCCTGTCGGTGATCGGTGGCGCCCTGTACGGCGTGCTGACCGCCGAGGCCAGGCTCGCTCGGCGGGCGATCGGCCGGCTGGAGGACGATCCGCCCGATTCCAGCGGCTGGTACGGCCGTGGCCGACCGGGTCCCGCGCTCAAGCTGGCGCTGATCGGCGACTCCAGCGCCGCGGGTTACGGCGTGGAGAAGGTGGAGGAGACGCCGGGCGCGTTGATCGCCTCCGGGCTCGCCGATCAAGCCGACCGGCGCGTCTACCTGCGGGAGTTCGCCGTGGTGGGGGCACGCTCGGCCGACCTCGCGGCGCAGGTGGCCCGGGCCCTCCCGATCGAGCCCGACGTGGCGGTGATCCTGATCGGCGCCAACGACGTCACCCACTCGGTGCTGCCCTCGGAGTCGGTGCGCCACCTCTCCGAGGCCGTACGACGCCTCGTCGACGCCGGCGTCGAGGTCGTGGTCGGCACCTGCCCCGATCTCGGCACCATCTCGCCGATCGCCCCGCCGCTGCGCCAGGTGGCCCGGTCCTGGTCACGTCGACTGGCTGCCGCCCAGACGATCGCGGTCGTTGAGGCTCGTGGGCGCAGCGTCTCGCTCGGCTCGATCCTGGGGCCGGAGTTCGCCGCGGACCCCGCCGTCCTGTTCGGTCCCGACAGGTTCCATCCCTCCTCCGACGGCTACCGCTCGCTGTCGGCGGCGCTCCTGCCGTCGGTGCTGGCCGCCCTCGGCCTGATCCCCGACGACGAGGTCAGGCCGCAGGCGTTCCGCGGCGAGAGCGTGCTCCCGGTGGCTACGGCGGCGGTCCGGGCAGTCCGCACCCCCGGCACCGAGCTCGACGGCACCGAGGTCGGCGGCTCCGAACGCGGCCTGCGCGGCCGGTGGGTCGAGCTGCGCCACCGTCGGCGACACCCGCAGGCCGATGTGGAGCAGCCCGAGCCGGGCACCGCCCCGGACGCAGCGGACCCGCCCGGGGAGCCCGGGCGGGTCGGCTGATCAACTGGTCGGTGCGAGGACCTGGTCAGTCGCCTCGCATGATCGCGAGGATGCGGAGCAGGTTGGTGTAGATCCACACCAGGCTGACGGTGAGCCCGAAGGCGGCCCGCCACGACTCGCGCTGCGGGAGCCCCGCGGCGATGCCGCGCTCGACGAAGTCGAAGTCGAGGATGAGCATGAAGACGCCGAGCACCAGGCCGGCGACGGCGAACAGCAGGCCGAGGCCGCCGAAGCCGAAGAAGCCGATCGAGTTGCCGAAGAAGCTGAGCGCCATCTCCATAAGGCCGAGGGCCACCATGCCGAACATCGCGGCGACCACGAAGGTGCGGAACCGCTGGCCCACAGAGATGTTGAAGAACTTGTAGGCAGCCAGCGTGCCGGCGAAGGCGGCGAAGGTGCCCACCACGGCCTGGGTGACGATGCCGTCACCGAAGCGGACGTCGAAGAACTTGCTCAGCGCACCGAGCGCGACCCCCTCCGCGGCCGCGAACGCCAGCACCAGGGCCGGGCTGATCACGCGCTTGAAGGAGTTGACCAGGGAGAGGCCGAACGCGACCGCACTGCCCAGCAGGAGCGCTGTGGTCAGCTTGGCCAGGTTGGCGTCGGACGCCTGCGCCGTGGTCACGTCACCGATGTAGAACCAGGTGGCGGCTGCGGTGACGAGCACCAGGAGCAGCGAGAGACCGGTGGCCTGGACAACGGAGTCGATGGTCATCCGGCCGGTGGACTGGTCGGTAGTGGTCGGGTTGCCGGTGCCCCAGGTCGAGGGGTCGCTGGCCGGCTGCTGGTAGCCCGGGTAGGCGCCGCCGCTCGTCGGCCTGGCTGCTGCCGATCCGTTGAACTCCGGGGAGCGCTGGAAGATCGGGTTGGTGGACTGCATGTTGGTCTCCTCCTTGGAGGCCTGGTGGCCGCCCATCTGACGGCTTCACCGTGGGCCCAGTCTATGCGGACTCACCTGTCTCAACGAGCGACGAACCTCGCCTGTTCCCCGCTGCTGCGTGCGGGTGCCCCCGGTGGGGGTCGAACCCACACTGAATCGCTTTTAAGGCGACGTCCTCTGCCGTTGGGATACGGGGGCGCGCGGACAGCGTAGGACGGGCTCAGTCCACCGCGGCGGCGCGGCCGAGTACGTCGTCGAGCATGTCGGCGGTCAGGCGGCCGGTGAAGGTGTTCTGTTGGCTGGGGTGGTAGCAGCCGAGCAGAGTCACAGCGCGACGGTCGAGGTGCGGGACCTCGACCTCGGCGCCGTGGCCGAACTTCGGCTTCGGCCGGGGTACGACGTACCCCGCACCGGCGAGTGCGCGCAGCGACCCGTCCCAGCCGAAGCCGCCCAGGGCGACGACCGCGCGGAGGGACGGCGCCAGCAGCGCGACCTCGCGCTGGATCCACGGGGCGCAGGTGTCGCGCTCGACGGTGGTGGGCTTGTTGTCCGGGGGGGCGCAACGGACGGTGGCGACCATCCGCGCGTCGAGGAGTCGCTGGCCGTCGCCCGCGTGCACGCTGGCCGCCTGGGCGGCGAGGCCGACCCGGTGCAGGCTGGCGAAGAGCCAGTCGCCCGAGGAGTCCCCCGTGAAGACCCGGCCGGTCCGGTTGCCCCCGTTGGCCGCCGGCGCCAGCCCGATGATCAGCACCCGCGGCTCGGGGTCTCCCCAGCCGGCGATGGGACGTCCCCAGTAGGGCTGCGCCGCGAACGACGCCCGCTTGTCCCGCGCCACGTCCTCGCGCCACCGCACCAGCCGCGGGCACGCCCGGCAGACAGACACCCGTGCGTCGACCTCCCTGAGGTCGTCGGTGTCCGCGAGCCGCCGGACGCCCGCCGCGGTGCGCGCCACCGGCGTGGCCGGCCCCGCCGGGTCGTCGGGCCAGCCGGTGCCGGGTGGCACCGGCGAGGGGAACGGCTGTCCGGTGAGCGGGTGCGGCAGCTCGGTCACCATGGCGTCCCCGCCGTGACGTCACGAGACCGTAAGCAGCGAGCGGCTCCCGAAGTCCTAGCGTGGACGTGAGGGAAGGAGCTGGACATGATGCACATGGCCGGAGTGCTCATCGGGTTCATGATCGTGGCCGTCCTGCTGCTCGTCGGCGGGCTGGTCGTGATGCACGTCATCGGGGGCCGCGAGGTCGACGGCGACCACTGACGTCCGGTGCCCTGGTCAGGCCGGGGCGACCAACACGTCGCGCATCGCGGCGACGTGGGCGGGGGTCGAACCGCAGCAGGCCCCGACCACGTCGACGCCGAGCTCACGCAGCCGGGCCGCGTGGGCGGCCAGGTCGGCCGGCGAGGCGTCGTACTCGAAGTGGTCGCCGACGACCTGGGGCAGCCCGGCGTTGGACTGGGCGGCGAGCAGGAGGCCCTCGGGCCGGACCGCGGCCATCGCGGCCATGATCTGCTCCATCTCCTCCGGTCCGCGACCGCAGTTGGCACCGACGGCCGCGACCCCGAGGGCACCGATCTCGCTCACCGCGGCGGCCGGGGTCACCCCCATCATCGTGCGCAGGTTGGTGTCGAAGCTCATCGTGACCACGACCGGCAGCGTCGGCGCCACCTGCTGGGCGGCGGCCACGGCCGCGCGGACCTCGCCGAGGTCGCTCATCGTCTCGATCAGCACCACGTCGATGCCGCCCTCGACCAGTCCCGCGAGCTGCTCGGCGAAGAGCGCCTGCGCCTCGGCCTCGGTCTGCGTGCCGAGCGGGTCCATGAGCTCCCCGGTCGGTCCCAGGTCACCGGCGACCAGGAGCGCGTGCTCGTCGGCCACCTCCCGGGCCACCCGGGCGGCCGCCGCATTGAGCTCGTGGACCCGGTCGCCCAGGCCGTGCATGTCGAGCCGCGGGCGGGTGCCGCCGAAGGTGTTGGTGGTCAGGATCGTCGCGCCGGCGACGGCGTACTCCTGGTGGGCGGCGCGGACCGCGTCGGGGCGGTCGACGTTCCAGAGCTCGCCGGCGTCGCCGCCCTCGAGCCCGCGGTCCTGCAGGAGCGTGCCCATGCCGCCGTCGAAGAGGCGGCCACGCAGCGTCGAGGTCATGGTCGAGACCCTAGGCGAGGTCGGTCAGCGGCACGCGCGCGTCCGCCAGCCGGTCCGGGTCGACAACGACCCCGGAGGCGATCAGCGGCTTGACGTCGTCGATGACGTCCCAGGTGTTGACGGCCATCCCGGCGGTCACCTTGCCCTCGCGCAGCCAGAACGCCAGGAACTCCCGGGCGTCGAGGTCGCCACGCACCACCACGTCGTCGTCGGGACCGCCGCGGCCGACGTACTCCATACCCAGGTCGTACTGGTCGGTGTAGAAGTACGGCAGGTTGTCGTACGACGCGTCGCCGCCGAGCATCGCAGCCGCCACCGTCGCCGGCTGGTTGAGCGCGTTGGCCCAGTGCTCGACCCGGATCCGGGTCCCGAGTACGGGGTGCTCGGCGTTGGCGAGGTCGCCCGCAGCGAAGACGTCGGGGTCGCTGGAGCGGCCTCCGGCGTCGACGAGGACGCCGTTGTCGACGTCGAGCCCGGCCGCCTCGGCGAGGTCGACGTTGGGAGCGGCCCCGATGCCGACCACGACCACGGTGGCGGCAATCCGGGTGCCGTCGGCGAGCCGGACGGCACCGACGTGGCCGGTCCCCTCGGCTGCCTCGATCTCCTCGACGCTCACGCCGGTGCGCAGGTCGACACCGTGCTCGCGGTGCAGGTCGGCGAAGACGCTCGCCATCTCGGGTCCGAGCACGCGCACCAGCGGCAGGTCGAGCGACTCCAGGACGGTGACGTCGGCACCCGCCTTGCGAGCCGCCGCAGCGAGCTCGAGCCCGATCCAGCCACCCCCGATGAAGACCACCCGCGCGGCCGGGCCGAACGCCGCCCGCAACCGGTCGCTGTCCTCGACGGTGCGCAGCGCAAGCACCCCGCCCAGCCCGGCGCCGGGGAGGTCGAGGCGCCGCGGGCTGCTGCCGGTGGCGAGCAGGAGCTTGTCGTAGGCGAGCTCCTCGCCGTCGACGGTCACGGTGTGCCCGGCCGGGTCGAGCGAGGTCGCGGCCTGCCCGAGTCGCAGCTCGACCTGGTGCTCGTCGTACCAGGCCCGGTCGTGGACGGTGGCGTCCTGGAGAGTGGAGTCACCCGTGAGGTACCCCTTCGACAGCGGCGGTCGCTCGTAGGGCAGGTGGTCCTCGGCGCCTACCAGGACCAGGCGGCCGTCGAAGCCCTGCTCGCGCAGCGCCTCGACCGCCTTGGCTCCGGCCAGTCCGGCCCCGACGACGACGTAGGTCTGTTCGCTCATGCCCACAGTCAACTCCCCCGGTGGGCATCGGTCATCGACCAGGCGATGCCGTCGAGGATGTCGGTCGGGCTGACCAGCAGCTCCTCGACCCCGACCCGGCTCAGCACCCGGTCGAGGATGAGCGCCCCGGCACCGATGACGTCGGCCCGGCCCGGGTGCATCCACGCCAGTGCCCGGCGCTCGGCGACGGGCATCGCCAGCAGCCGACCGACGAGGTCGCGGACGGCGTCGACCGGGACCACGACCGGCTCCGTGGGGCCGCGATCCGTGCCGAGACCGAGCAGTCCGCCGGCCAGGGTGGTCACCGTGCCAGCCACGCCGATCACGGTCGCCGCCGTGCCGGGGTCGAGCCCGCAGCGGTCCAGGTGCTCGTCCACGTCGCGGGTGCAGGCCTCGACCTGGGCACGGGTCGGCGGGTCGTCGGCGAGGTGGCGCTCGTGGAGCCGGACCGAGCCGATGTCCATCGAGACCACCTGGCGCGGCGCGCGGTCGCCCAGGATCAGCTCGGTGGAGCCGCCGCCCACGTCGACCACGAGCACCGGGGAGGGCGGCCGTCCGGGCAGGTGACGCACCGCACCGTCGTAGGCCAGGGCGGCCTCCTCGTCGCCGGTGAGAACCTCCGGCTCGATCCCGAGCCTGGCCCGCACCCCGTCGGTGAACACCGCGGCGTTGCCGGAGTCCCGGGTCGCCGACGTGGCGCAGAACCGGATCCGGGTGGCACCGTGCTCAGCGATCAGCACGGCGTACTCGTCGAGCGCCGCGAAGGCCCGGTCGAGCGCCTCGCGCGACAGCACACCGGTCGTGTCGACACCCTGTCCCAGCCGGACCATCCGCATCTCCCGGACGGCGACGTCCGGCAGCGCACCGATGAGCAGCTTGATGGTGTTGGTGCCGCAGTCGATGGCGGCGACGGTCTCGATCACGCCGGAGCGGTCGACGTCTCGGGACCGGTCACGCAAGGACCGTCCGCCCACCACTCGCCCAGCAGGTCGAGCACCTCGTCGCCGAATGGGTTGACGCAGCGACCCTGGGCCAGCGACTGGCCCGCGAGCACGTGCAGGCACTTGACCCGGTCGGGCATGCCACCGGCCGAGACACCGTCGATCTCGGGCACGTGCTGCCCGACCTCGCGGGCCACCTCGTCACGGGCGTCGAGGTAGCGCTGGTGCGCCGTGGCGTACGCCGCCGCCAGCGCGGGGTCCGTGGCCAGGCGGTCCTGCATCTGCTTCATGAGCCCGGAGCCCTCGAGGGTCCCAATCCGCGACGCAGCCCGGGGACAGGTCAGGTAGAACGTGGTCGGGAACGGCGTCCCACCGGGCAGCCGCGGCGCCGTCGTGACCACGTCGGGTAGGCGGCACGGACAGCGGTGACCGACGGCATGGAACGCCCGGGGCGTGCGCCCGAGCTGCTGCTCGACAGCCGCGACGTCAGCGGGGTCCACCGGGTCGAGGTGATCGACCGAGCTCACTCGTCGGTGCCGTCGATCTCGGAGGCCGGCGGCTTGCCGCTGCCCGACGCGGGCGGGTTGCCGGCGAGCTCGACCGACTCCCAGGCGGAGGTCCACCACGCGGTCGGCTCGACCTTCACCACCTCGGCGGGGTCCTTGAGGGAGGCCCCGCTCTCCAGCGGTCGCCCGTCGGCGCCGAGCACGATGTAGGAGGTCTCGCCGGGCAGCAGGTAGCCGAAGCGCGCCCGGGCTTGCGCCTGCACGAAGGCCGGGTCGTCCCAGCGCCGCTTCTCACGTTCGAGGGCGTCGATACTGCTCGCGCGCTCGGTGATCTGGCTCTTCAGGTCGGCGATCTCGGATCGCTGCTGCAGATAGGCCTTCAGCGAGGAGCCGTAGGAGACGGTGAGCACGGCGAGGACCAGCACGAGCACCGCGGCGCGACCGGTGAAGCGCGGCCGACGGACGACGTCACCGGCGGGTCGGCCGGCCGAGGGCGGCTGCGGCACTAGGGGGCGCGGGCGGGCCGCGGTGCCCCGCTGGCCACGCCCGTCGGGACGCCGGCTGCCGCCGGGCCCTCCCCGAGAAGTACGTCGTTCCGTCATCAGGCCGGCCTCCGGGTCAACGCTGGTAGCGCGGGAACGCACCCGCGCCGGCGTACCGGGCCGCGTCGCCGAGGTCGTCCTCGATCCGCAGCAGCTGGTTGTACTTCGCGACCCGCTCGGACCGGGCGGGTGCGCCGGTCTTGATCTGGCCGCAGTTCGTGGCGACCGCGAGGTCGGCGATCATCGTGTCCTCGGTCTCGCCGGAGCGGTGGCTCATCATGCAGCGGTAGCCGTTGCGGTGCGCGAGGTCGACGGAGTCGAGGGTCTCGGTGAGCGAACCGATCTGGTTGACCTTGACCAGCAGGGAGTTGGCCTGGCCGCCGGTGATGCCGCGCTGGAGCCGCTCGACGTTGGTCACGAAGAGGTCGTCGCCGACGATCTGGATCTGGCCGCCGAGCTGGTCGGTCATTGCCTTCCAGCCGTCCCAGTCGTCCTCGTCGAGAGGGTCCTCGATCGAGACGATCGGGTAGGAGGCGACGAGGTCGGCGTAGTAGGCCACCATCTCGTCGGAGGTCTTCTGCTGACCCTCGAAGGCGTACTTCTTCTTCTCGAAGAACTCCGAGGCCGCCACGTCCATGGCGAGTGCGATGTCCTTGCCGAGGTTCAGTCCGGCCGCGGAGACGGCCTCGGCGATCAGGTCGAGCGCGGCGCGGTTGGAGGAGAGGTCGGGCGCGAAGCCGCCCTCGTCACCGAGACCGGTCGCGAGACCCTTCTTCTTCAGCACCGACTTGAGCGCGTGGTAGACCTCGGCGCCCTGGCGCAGCGCCTCCGCGAAGGTGGGCGCGCCGATCGGGGCGATCATGAACTCCTGCACGTCCACGTTGGAGTCCGCGTGCGACCCGCCGTTGACGATGTTCATCATCGGCACCGGGAGAAGAT
>JBDSLK010000156.1:0-3664 GCA_039916425.1 Nocardioides sp. | reverse complement strand
TCGTCACCAGCGCCGGCGTCAGCGCCGGCATCGACATGGCCCTGCACCTCGTGTCCCGTCTCGTGAGTGCCGAACGCGCCCGCGAGGTCCGTCGCAACCTCCAGTACGACCCCATCCCGCCGGTCTGAACCATCGGTCCACACCACGTCAGGAGGAGAGGGATCACCCCATGGACCACATACCCGTCACCGGCACGACCCCGATGCGCGCGATCACCCAGAGCCGGTACGGCACCTCGGACTCCCTCCTTCTCACCGACGTGCCCGTTCCAAGCCCGGGTGAAAGGCAGGTGCTGCTCCGCGTCCACGCCGCCGGGCTCGACCGTGGCACCGAGCACCTCACGACCGGCAAGCCGTACGCCGTCCGACTCGCGATGGGTGTGCGTCGCCCACGGAACCCGGTGCTGGGCCGCGTCGTCGCGGGCACGGTGGCCGAGACCGGTCCCGGCGTGACCAGGTTCGCCCCCGGCGACGAGGTCTACGGCGTCGCGCCGGGCTCCTTCGCCCAGTACGCCGTCGCCGACGTGGACAAGCTCGCGACCAAACCGGCCGCGCTGCGCACTCGTCACCGCCGACGCCCGCCTGAGCCATGCCCCGGATGCCACCTGCACCATCACCGTCGTCCCTCGCTAGACCAAGAGTCATGGCCGGCGCCGGCAACGAATGCGCCTTGATCCGGATCAACGGTGGCGCCACGCTCGTCGACGGTGTGGCGATCGGTGTCTTGGTGCCGTCAGTGCATGGTCGCCATGGGTGTCGTTTCGCCGCCTTCAGGATCGTCGGCCAGGAAGGGCGTGAGTTCGTTGGTGGCGGCGCCGAACACCCAAGCCAGCAGAAGGACGTCATCGATGTACCCACCCGCTTGAAAGTCAGGGACGAGGTCGACCGGGGTCACCAGGTAGTGAAGGCTGGCAACAAGGAGTCGTTCCCGCGTTGCGACACCTGCGCTCGGGGCGCCACTGTCCTGATGTTCGGTCACGTCGGGGCTGTCGCGGGTCGGTGCGGCCGCATCGTCGAGACGGTCGGCGCGGGCACGACAGAAGCGGACAGCAGCGGCGACTCGGTCTGCTACCGCCGCGAGTGGCGCGCTGGGTTGGTCCAGTGTGTCGACCAGGTCTGCCAGTGCACGAAGCTCGTCCGAGCTCTCGATGATGGTGGCCGAGCGCTCTCGGGAGCGCAGGAATGCGTGGCTTCGCAAGATCTTGGTGACGGTGGACGTGGGCGCACGAAAGAGCGGCTTCCAGTTCTGCTCGGTCATGGCTCCTCACGCACCTCAGATCCTCCATTTGCACTGCTCATAGCATTTTGGCAGCCCGCGACCGGCCTTCACAGAAGCACCGCCTCGCGCCGGGTGTCGTCGTCCAGCTTCGGCTCGAGGCCGCCGTAGTCCACGAGGTCGACCTCTCGACCGAGGACCTCATCGAAGAGCTGCTCGAAGCCGACGAACTCGAAAAAGGAGGTGCCAGCGGGGGCCTCAATGAGCAAGTCGCTGTCGGATTCCGGAAATACCTGGTGTCGAGCCACCGAGCCGAACACCGCAAGCCGCTGATATCCGTGCTCACTCGCGCGCCTCGAACACCAGGCCGTGCCTCCAGGAGGACCTCCGGGTGGGCGCCGTCGATGTCGGGGGCGGACTTGAGTTGCTGACTGATGGCTGGCTGTGACACACCGAGCGACTCGGCAATCTCCCGCTGGCTGAGACCCTCCGCGACCATCGCGCGCAGCGCAATCGTGGCACGCAGCCTGGCGACGTCCTCGTCTCGACCCGCGCCGCGGGTACCCAGTAAGCAGCGACATAGGAGGACCATATTCTTTGTCGTTGTCGGGCGAGGTCACGAAGGCGGAGTTGAGAAGCCACGTCGGGCGCCTTCAACCTCGCTGTTGAGCTTGAGCACGGCGGTGCCGTCGTCTTGCTCGATCACCTGGCCGTGGTGCTCCTGTCGTACCGGGCCAGCGCCTAGCGTGTGCGTATGACCGAGGACGACAAGAACGAGCTGCTGCGCAAGTTCGAGGCCGCCATCTCCGGCATCGAGATGAGCGACCTGCACCAGCTCGGTGGCGACCTGACGCTGCTCAGCGGCCGGCGGCCGAGTCCCGCGGGCCGACCGGACCTGCGCCGTCCGAAGCTCGACAAGCCGGCGCGCTACCGGATCCGCGTCGACCTGGACCACGCCACGCCACCCATCTGGCGGCGGCTCGACCTGCGCTCCGACCTCCCGCTCGACGTGGTCCACCAGGTGCTGCAGGTCGCCTTCGGCTGGACCGACTCCCACCTGCACCGCTTCTCCCTCGGCGGCGGTCCGTTCGACGGGCACAGCCAGCTGTTCCTGTGCTCCTACGACGTCGAGGAGGGCGAACTCGAGGACGAGGGCGGCATCCCCGCTGCCGGCGTACGACTCGACGAGACGCTGCAGGAGGCCGGCGACGTCCTCCACTATCTCTACGACTACGGCGACTCCTGGGAGCTGACCGTCCGCCTCGAGGAGGTGCTTACCGTGCCTGCAGGTGCCCCGTCTGCTGTCGTGATCGACGGCCGGGGCGCGGCCCCGCCGGAGGACTGCGGCGGTGTGACCTACCTCGAGGATCTGGCCGAGGTCCTCGACGACCCCGCGCACTTCGACCTCGAGGAGACCAACGAGGCGCTGCGCGACCCGTACCTCATGCTGCGCGAGTACGGCGTCGGCGAGCGCCTCGTCTACCTCGTCAACCGGCTGCGCTACAGCAGCGTCGGGGAGGACCTCGCCGCCCGGATGATGAGCCTCGTCCTGGTCCCGCTCGAATGGAGTGCTGAGGAGCGCACCGAGTCCCTGCGCGCTCATCGCTGGTTCCTCGACCGAGCCAAGGGCGGCGGCATCGAGCTGACTGCGGCGGGCTACCTCACGCCCGCCGACGTCGAGGCCGCGTCCCGCGTGCTGCCCGCGATGAGTGACTGGATCGGGAAGAACAACCGGGAGAGCCTGGCCGCGCCGCTGCTGGACTTCCGCCAGACGCTGCAGTCGATGGGCCTGCTGCGCAAGTACAAGGGCACTCTGCTCCTCACCCGCGCAGGTGCCGCAGCCCAGAAGGACCTTGAGGAGCTCTGGGCCCTGCTGGCCGGCAAGCTCCTCGGTGCCGGCCAGGGGTTCGACCGTGACGCGACGCTGCTCCTCCTCGCCTACGCGGCGACCTCCGGCGCCTCGGATCTCCCGCTCGCGCGGATCGCCGAGGCGCTCGGCCACCTGGGCTGGCGGCACCGCGACGGGACACCGTTGGACGGCTACGAGCTTTACCGGCTGCCCGCCTTCGACGTCCTCGCCAACGTCTCCACGCGCACCCCCACGAGCGGGGATCGGCGGCAGATCAGTCCCGCCGCGGCCGCGCTAGCCCGGACGGCCCTCCTCGGCCACCAGGACTGACCGGGCCCGCCAACTTCTGTGCATGTCAAAGGTCACCCACACTGGTCCCAAACCCTAGGGCAGCATGGGATCCGGGTGCCCCGCCGCGAACTGTTGCGCAGCACGGTCGTCGATGAGTCCCTGGTCCAGTAGCCAGTTGACCGCCCGGCGCCTGGCCCGGACGTCTCGCAGGGTGTGCCACGCGGAGATCAGCTCGGGGTGGCGCTGGTAGATCTGATTCTTGAATCTTCTGAAAGCCCCCCGCCCCTGCAGACTCGCCGCGAGGCGTCG
>JBDSLK010000155.1:0-4521 GCA_039916425.1 Nocardioides sp. | reverse complement strand
GCGTCCCGGCCGAGGGTGGCCAGGTCGTCCAGCCAGCCCCCCACGTACGACGTCACGGTGCGCAGCTGCGGGAGCGCCGGGAGGTGGATGCGCCCGTAGAGCCCCGCGACGACCTCGGCCGCATCCTGGTAGCCCACCGTGGCCAGATCCTCGGGGTGCAGCCGCTCCAGCAGCAGCGCCCGCCGGCGTGGATCGGCCCGCATCAGGCGTACGGCACCGCGCCCGCCCCAATGCTGGAGGGCGAGACCCTCGTGGAGGGACTCGTCGTCGCCGTCGAAGCTGATCTTGAGGGCGGCCGCCGCACCGTCCGCGTCGGTGACCGGCACGACGAGGGAGCAGGAGCCGTGCAGCGGCGCGCCCGTGGGTGTGAGGTGCCAGTCCGCCACCAGCTCGTCGGTCAGCCGCGGCAGCCGGTCGAGCCACCGCGACCAGTCCGCCCCCAGGTCCCGCTGGGAGAGCAGTCCCTGCGGGATGGTGACGGGCATGCGGCGAGCCTAGGGTGACGGCGTGAGCGAACCTCAGCAGCCGTGGTCGGACGAGCACCAGCACCACGGCCGGATCCTGCTCCTGAGCGACACCCCGATCTCGCGGGCCATCGCCTCCATCGCGGAGGCGGTCGGACTCAGCCGCGCGACGGTGACGCGGTCGTCCTCTGCGGCCACGACGCGGGCCTGCTCGACGAGCTCATCGAGGAAGGCGTCGACGTGAGGACGCTCCACGTGCCTGCGGGGCACCACCTCGGGGGCAAGGCGGCCGGGGAGATCGCGCTCGCGGTGGTGGCGGAGATCGTGGCGGAGCGCTACGACCGCTCCGGCGGTCCGATGCGCGACTGATCGTGGACCTCTCCTGGGAGGACCTGGCCGGCGCGGCGCTGGCCCGGCAGTTCCCTGAGCCCGCCCACGACGTCGCCGGCCGGCTGGGGCAGGTCGGACCGGTCCAGTCGCAGACGGCCCGCTCGCCCTTCCTCGCCCTCGCCGCCCGCTTCCCCGGCACCACCCGCGAGGAGGTCACCGCAGCCTACGAGTCGGCGGCGATCGTCCGCGGCAGCACCGTGCGCGGCACCGTGCACACAGCGACGCCCGGGCAGTACGCCGCCCTCGGTGCCGCCACCCGGGTCGGGCAGCGCACCCTGTGGCAGCGGATGCTGCGCCTGGAGCACTCCTCGCTCGAGGACCTGTGGCGCGCGACCGAGGCCTTCGCGGCCCACTGGCGCTCGACCGACGAGCTGGAGGACCACCTCCACCGGTGGCTCGTGCAGCACGAGGGACGCGACGACGTCACCGGCCAGCAGGCGGGGCGTTACCTCGCCTTCGGGCACGGCGGACTCGTCCGGCATCCGGTCAACGGCGACTGGTCGGGGCAGGGAGCGCCGGAGTACCGCGCGCTGCCCGCAGCCGGGGAGCCGTCGATCGACGACGCCCTCGAGCTGCACCTGCGCAGCCACGGTCCCTCCTCGCGGCACGACCTCGCCTGGTGGTCGGGGCTCGGGCTGCGGGTGGTCGACGAGCACCTCGCCGACCTGCAGGGCAGGCTCGGCCTGACCCGGACCGAGGGTCCGGACGGGCGCACCTACCTGGACGTCCCCGCTCCCCCGGCACCGCGCGCGCTGGAGGGCGTCCGGCTGTTGCCCGAGTTCGACGCGCTGATGTGCGCCTACGACCCGGCAGGCCGTGAGCGGTTCGCCGCATCCACTCACCTGGCCCGGTTGTGGAGCGGTGCCAACGGGCTGGTGCTCCCGCCCCTGCTGGTCGACGGCCGGATCACCGGCTACTGGCGCGCGACGGGTTCGGCGAGGCGCCGACCGCTCGAGGTGTCGTGGTTCAGCGGCACCCGGCGCCCCCGCAGGGCCGAGCTCGCCGCACCGGTCGCGGCTGTGGAGGTGGCGCTCGGGATCGCCGTCACCGAGGTCACCGTGACGCGTGAGCTGGTCTAGCTTCAGGGCTGGTCGTGGAGGTACCCCCGGACGTCAGCCCGACACGCTGCTCGACCCTACGGGTGGGACCTCGTGGTCCACGGTTCGCGGGCCACGGGCCACGGGCCACGGTGGTCGATCAGCGAGGCGGAGGCTCCCTCACCCAACGACCGGCTGCCGGGCCGCCTCGGAGGGGACCCCGCCTGGCAGGACCCCGTGCCTGTCAGGTGAGCTCGAGGGTGAGGACGACGACGGTGCACCGGCCGGAGACCTCGCCCGGGCCGGTGACCAGGCATCCGGCGTCGGTCCCCTTGACGACGTACGCCGCCTGGTCCGCGGCGAGCGGCAGCACCGAGGAGCGGCCGAGCTCGAGCACGGTCGCGACGGCCTCGACCGATGCGTCGGCGACCACGTTGAGAGCCCACACCGGACCCTCGGGGACCGATGCGACGACCGAAGCGTCGCCGGAGAAGGCGAACGGGCGCCGCGGCTCGACGACGTGGGTCTCCCCGTCGACCTCCAGGCCCAAGACCGGACCGTCGACGACCGTCAGGAGCCGGCGCAGTCCCGGGAAGGCGGAGAAGGGTCCGTCTCTGTCGATGTCGGCGAGGCTGATCCGCCAGGCCCCGTCGTCGGCGCGCAGCAGCTCGCGCGTCGTCCCGCCGCCGTTGGCCCACGGTTGCGGGGCGACTTCGTCGCGGCGGACGATCGCGGACACGGCTACTTCTTGCCGGACTTCTCCGTCGGCTGCGTGGTGGAGAGGGCGGCGACGAACGCCTCTTGGGGGACCTCGACGCGGCCGACCATCTTCATCCGCTTCTTGCCCTCCTTCTGCTTCTCCAGCAGCTTGCGCTTGCGGGTGATGTCACCGCCGTAGCACTTGGCGAGCACGTCCTTGCGAATGGCGCGGATGTTCTCCCGGGCGATCACCCGGGCGCCGATGGCGGCCTGGATCGGCACCTCGAACTGCTGGCGGGGGATGAGCTCCTTGAGCTTGCCCGCGAGCATCACGCCGTAGGAGTACGCCGCGTCGCGGTGCACGATCGCGGAGAACGCGTCGACCGGCTCCCCCTGGAGCAGGATGTCGACCTTCACCAGGTCGGCAGCCTGGTCACCGGACCGCTCGTAGTCGAGCGAGGCGTAGCCCTTCGTGCGCGACTTGAGCTGGTCGAAGAAGTCGAAGACGATCTCGCCCATCGGCAGCGTGTAGCGCATCTCCACGCGATCCTCGGAGAGGTAGTCCATGCCCTGCAGGTTGCCCCGCTTTGCCTGGCAGAGCTCCATGATCGTGCCGATGTAGTCCGACGGGCTGAGGATCGTCGCCCTGACGACGGGCTCGCGCACCTCGGCGATCTTGCCGCCGTCGGGGTACTCGCTCGGGTTGGTGCACTCGATGACGGTGCCGTCCTCCATCGCGACCGAGTAGACGACGTTGGGGGCCGTCGAGATCAGGTCGAGGTTGAACTCGCGCTCGAGGCGCTCGCGCACGATCTCCATGTGGAGCAGGCCGAGGAAGCCGCAGCGGAAGCCGAAGCCCAGCGCGCCGGACGTCTCGGGCTCGTAGGCGAGGGCGGCGTCGTTGAGCTGGAGGCGCTCGAGGGCGTCGCGCAGGTTGGGGTAGTCGTCGCCGTCGATCGGGTAGAGCCCGGAGTAGACCATCGGGTTGGGGTGCTTGTAGCCGCCGAGCGGCTCGGTCGCGCCGTGGTGCTGGCTGGTGACGGTGTCACCGACTCGAGACTGGCGTACGTCCTTCACCCCGGTGATCAGGTAGCCCACCTCGCCCACCCCGAGGTCGCCGGCCTTCACCGGCTCGGGGCTGATCACGCCGACCTCGAGCATCTCGTGGACCACACCGTTGGACATCATCTTGATCCGGTCGCGGTGGCTGAGCTTGCCGTCGACGACCCGGACGTAGGTGACCACGCCGCGGTAGGTGTCGTAGACGGAGTCGAAGATGAGGGCCCGGGCCGGCTTGTCGGCGTCACCGATCGGGGCCGGGGTCTGCTTCACGATCTCGTTGAGCAGCGCCTCGACGCCCAGACCGGTCTTCGCCGAGGTCTGCAGCACGTCGGCGGGGTCGCAGCCGATGATGCCGGCGAGCTCCGCGGCATACTTCTCGGGCTGGGCGTTGGGCAGGTCGATCTTGTTGAGCACCGGGATCACATGCAGGTCCGCACCCAGGGCGAGGTAGAGGTTGGCCAGCGTCTGCGCCTCGATGCCCTGTGCCGCGTCGACCAGGAGTACCGCGGCCTCGCACGCCTCGAGCGAGCGGGACACCTCGTAGGTGAAGTCGACGTGGCCGGGGGTGTCGATCATGTTGAGCACGTAGGTGCCCGGCTCGGTGCCCTGCTCGTTGTCCGCGGGCACGGTCCAGGGCATCCGCACGGCCTGGCTCTTGATCGTGATGCCGCGCTCGCGCTCGATGTCCATCCGATCGAGGTACTGCGCCCGCGCCGCGCGCTCGTCGACCACACCGGTCAGCTGCAGCATCCGGTCGGCCAACGTCGACTTGCCGTGGTCGATGTGGGCGATGATGCAGAAGTTGCGGATGATCGCGGGATCGGTGCGGCCGGGCTGCGGCGCGGATGCTGCTGGCTTCGGGGGCACGT
>JBDSLK010000154.1:0-10192 GCA_039916425.1 Nocardioides sp. | reverse complement strand
GACTACAACCGGATGTTCGGTGAGCTGGTCGCCCTCGAGCAGCACCGCCGCACCCTGCGCGAGCGCGCGGCGGGCACGCCGTGAGGGCGCTGCGCCGCGACCGGCCGGACCTCGCCGTCGGCCGGGGGGAGCGGCTGCTCGCCTGGTGTGACGACGTCGACGGCCGCACCGTCGGGGGCACCCGCGACGCGCTCTACCTGCCCGACCACCGGATCCCCTGGGAGCAGGTCGAGGCGACCGACTGGGACGCCGACGCCGAGGTGCTGACGGTCAAGGAGGTCGGCAGCTGGGGCGCCGTGCGTCCGGTCCACCGGCTCGGGCTCGACGACCCCGGCCGGTTGCTCCAGCTGGTCCGCGAGCGGGTCACGGCCACCGTCGTACTGCAGCGGCACGTGCCCCTCGACGGCCGCAGGGGCGTGCGCGTGATCGCCCGCCGCGCGCCGTCGGGTGACCGGTCGCTGAGCTGGGTCTACGAGTACGACGAGGGCGTCGACCCGGCCGACCCCGTGGTCCGGGCCAAGGCCGAGGAAGCCCTCGCCAGTGCTCAGGACGAGGTCGGCACCTCCTGAGCATGGTGGCGCTGCCGAGGTGATAGGTAACGCCACCTTCTGTCTGCTCCTGACCCGCCATGAGAGGACAGAAGCAGACAGAAGGTGGCGTTACCCGCGAGGGGCGACGCAGATTCGCCCGCGCGGGACGCCCTTGCTAATCTCTACCCGCTGCAACGCAGCGTTCCCCTGTAGCTCAACTGGCAGAGCATTCGGCTGTTAACCGGAGGGTTGTTGGTTCGAGTCCAACCGGGGGAGCACACGGCAACGGCCCGAGGCGACTCGGGCCGTTCGTCATTTCTCCGCCCGGGCCCGCGGCTCACCCGCTCTCCGCATGGGTCAGCAGCTCGGCGGGCACCCACTCGGTGACCGTGCTCCACCGTCCCGGGCGCAGCTGCGCGGCGTACGTCACCAGGCCCTCGAAGCGACCGTGCTCGACCCGGCGCCACTCCAGCAACAACCCCGGTCGCGGGCGGCTCCCGTCGACCGGCACCGCCACCCAGCAGTGCCGGGCCGGGCAGCCGCCGGCGTCGGGCAGCGGGGCAGGAGCAGGTGCCCCCCCGATCCGGACGCGGTCCTGGAGCGGGATGCCCGCCCCACTGCCGTACCCGCCCCGCGCCATGACCCCAGATTAGAACAGGTGTTCGATTCAGTCACGCGGACATCGGCTCCGTCTCAGTCTCCCCAGCCCATCGGGAACACCTCGAACGACGCCGCGAAGGCGACCCCCATCCGCTGTCCGGCCATCCGGGCGAACCCCTCGAGGAACTCCGCAGGGTCCCAGTTCTCCCAGCCGAGGCCCTCGATGTAGGCCGCATGTGCCTTCAGCGACTCCACGCCGGCGTCGAAGGCGTCGGTGGTGTCGACGCCGTGGGTCGCCTCGGGGGAGCCGGCTGCCCAGACCTCCCGGACTCCGCCCCACGGCTCGAGGTCGCCCTCGAGCTGCTCGGGGAAGATCCAGCGGTTGCCGGCGTCTCGGACCGCGTCGAGCACCGCCTTGCCGACCGCGATGTGGTCGGCCTGGTTGAGGTTGCGGCCGCCGAACGTGTCACGGAAGTTGCCGGTGATCACGATCTCGGGACGGTGGCGTCGCACCACGCCGGCGAGCACCCGGCGCAGGGGCACGCCGTACTCCACGATCCCGTCGGGCAGCCCGAGGAACTCCACCGCGTCGACCCCGACGATTCGCGCCGACTCGACCTGCTCGGCCTCCCGCACCCGCCGTGACTCCTCGGGCGCCAAGCCGTCGATGCCGGCCTCGCCCGAGGTGGCCATGCAGTAGACGACGTGCTTGCCCTGCCCGGTCCAGCGTGCGATCGCGGCCGCGGCCCCGAACTCGAGATCGTCGGGGTGCGCGACGATGCACAGGGCGGTGGTCCAGTCCTCGGAGAGGGGAGTAAGCGGTGCGGGTTCCATGACGCCAGCATGGCGCACGCCCGGGTCGCTGATAAGTGGTTGGCGACCGGTCCTCGGATCGGCTTGGGTGGCGCCGTGGCCACCATCATCGAGGTAGACCCGCACGACGAGGCGGCCCTGCGCGCGTTCTGGGAGACCGAGCAGGCCGCGATCCGTGCCGACCGGTCGCATCCGGTCCTGCGCACCTGGGACTCCCTGCGGGCCACCGTGCAGGATCCCTCGCCCTACCGCCGACGGGTCCTGCTGGCCGCGGTCGAGGACGGCGAGGTCGTCGGGGGAGCCGACGTCGCGATGTCGCTCCAGGACAACCCGCACCTCGGCGAGATCGAGATCAACGTCCGGCCACCGTGGCGCCGCCGTGGGATCGGTACGGCGCTGCACGCGGCGGGCGCCGACCGGTTCGACGCGGCCGGGCGGACGACGGTGATCGGGGAGGCCTACGAGCCGGTGCACGGCGAACCGACCGCCGCGCTGGCCTTCGCCCAGTCGCTCGGCTTCACCAGCGAGCACGTCGAGGACCACCTGGTGCTCCCGCTGCCCGTCCCCGACGAGCAGGTAACCAAGTTGAAGGCATCGCTGCCGGACCTCGACGCCTACGAGCTGGTGGCGTGGGGCGACCGGTGCCCGGACGAGCACCTCGCGGCGTACTGCCTGATGCACACGCAGATGGACGCCGACGTCCCGACAGGGGATCTGGACCTCGAGCCTGTGGTCTTCGACGAGACCCGGGTCCGCTCGTCCGAGACCCGGTTGGACCGGTCCTACGTCCAGTTGCACGTCGCCGCTCGTCGGCTCGGTGACGGGGTCTTCGGGGGCTTCTCGATCGTGCTGCTCCCGCGAGGCGAGAGCCTGGCCCTCCAGATGGACACCCTGGTGATGCCGGAGCACCGCGGTCACCGGCTCGGCCTGCTGATGAAGCTCTCGACCCTCGACCGCCTGCACCGCGACCACCCCGACCGGACGGTGCTGCACACCTGGACCGCGCGTTCCAACACCGCGATGCAGGCGACCAACGCGCGTTTCGGCTTCACCACGGTGGAGCGGATGCACGACATGCAGCGCAAGGCCGGCTGATGGCCTGGTCGATCCCCGACGACCTGCCGTCGGTGAGCGAGCGTTGGGCCACCCCGGACTTCCGGACCGAGCTGGAGGCCTGGGTGGCCGGCGAGGTCGGGGCCGTCCGGCAGTCCGAGCAGTTCAGGTTGCGGCCCTGGTCGACGGTCTGGCGCGTCGACACTACAGCCGGCGTGTTCTACGCCAAGCAGAACTGCCCGCTGCAGGGCTTCGAGGCGGCCCTCGTCGCCGAGCTCCAGACGATCGCGCCGGACCGCGTCGTCCCGGCCGCGGCGGTCGATCTCGACCGGGGCTTCCTGCTCACCCCCGACCAGGGACCGGTGCTGTGGCGGCAGGGAGCGCCCAGCTCTCCGGGCACCTGGGAGTCCCTGGTGGTCGAGGCCTCGCGGCTCCAGCGCGAGGTCTCCCCGCACGCCGACCGCCTGGTCACCCGCGTCGGGCTGACGGCGCTGCCGCCCGAGCGGTCGGGGGAGCAGGCCGCCGACCGGATCGAGGCGTTGGCGGCGCTGCCCGCGGGCGACCCCCGCCGCCTCGTCCCGGCGGCTGCGGCTGGCCTCCGCGCGCACCTGCCCGTCGTGCAGTGCTGGGGTGACCAAGTGGCCGCGCTCGGGCTGCCGCTGACCCTCCAGCACAACGACCTCCACGAGGCCAACGCGTTCGACACCCCCACCGGGCTGCGCTTCTTCGACTTCGGGGACGCCGTCGTCGCCCATCCGCTGAGCGCGCTGCTGGTGCCGCTCAACATCGCCGGCTACGACCTCGGCGAGGACCCGACCGATCCACGGCTGCGGCGCATCGCGGACGCGGCGCTGGAGGTGTGGAGCGACCTCGTCCCCGTACGTGACCTGCGCGCCGCGTTGCCCGCCGCTTTGCAGCTCGGTCGGCTCGGTCGCGCCGAGTCCTGGCTGCGCTGCGCCGCCTCGATGAACGCGACCGAACGGACGGAGTTCGGACCGCACGCCGCCACCTGGCTCGGAACCCTGATCGAGGACCCCCCGGTCCGGTTCGACGGCTAGGCTCGGCGCCCTCGGGGAGGTAGCTCAGTCGGTCAGAGCAGAGGACTCATAATCCTTGGGTCGTGGGTTCGAGCCCCACCCTCCCCACGCACGGGCCCGCTGAGTGTCGCGCCCCGCGGCCGGGTGCGGCTAGCCTCGCAGCCTCGAGATGCTGGGGTCTGGCGAAGCAGATGCGTGGTGGTCGGTCAGCGAAGGTGCGCCTGTGGCGCAACGGTGCCCTGGTGCGCGCCCTGCTGTCCTTCGGAGCCGCGTTCACGGCCGAGTGGGCGTTCACGGTCGCTGTCGGCCTCGTCGCCTACGCCGAGGGCGGCGCCTGGGCGGTGGGTCTGCTCGGCCTGGCCCGGCTCGTGCCGGCGGCGCTGCTGGCGCCGGTCGTCACGGCGTACGCCGACCGCATGCCACCGGAGCGACTGCTGGTCGCGTCGAGCGCGCTGCGCGGACTGGCTACGACTGCCGCCGCCCTGGTCCTGCTCGTGGACGGGCCGGTGGTGCTGGTCTACGGGTTCGTGGTCGTCGCCACGGTCTCCGGCACACCGTTCCGGGCCGCCCACTCCGCGCTGCTGCCCGCGTTGTGCCACACCCCCGACGAGCTGACGGCGGTCAACGTCGCCCGGGGCGGGCTCGACTCCGCGAGCGTCGTCGTCGGGCCCCTCGTCGCGGCCCTCCTGCTCGCGGTGTCCGACGTCGCAGCCGTGTTCGTGTTCTCCGGTCTGTGCGGCCTGCTCTCGGCGGCGTTGCTGCTCCGGCTGGACTACGACCGGACCGAGCCGGCAGCCGGGCGCCGGCGCGGCCTGGCGGCGGAGGTCCGCGAAGGGTTCGTCGCCGTCGGCTCAGAGCCGGGGGTCGCGGTCGTGGTCGGGCTGGTGGTCCTCCAGGCGATGATCCGCGGCGCCTTCGGCGTCCTCGTCGTCGTGGTCGCGATCGACCTGCTCCGCCGTGACGAGGCGAGTGTCGGCGTGCTCCAGGCGGCGGTCGGTGTGGGGGCGCTGGTGGGGTCGCTGTGCTGCGTGCTGCTGGTCGGGAGTCGTGCGATGACGCGCTGGCTCGGCGTCGCGGTCGTGCTCTGGGGACTGCCCCTGGCGGTGGTCGGGCTGTTGCCGTCGTACGCCGTCGCGCTCGTCGCCGCGGGCGTGATCGGCGTCGGCAACGCCCTGGTCGACGTCACGGCGTTCACCCTCCTCGCCCGGATGACGCCACAGGACGTGATGGCCAGGGTGTTCGGCGTGCTGGAGAGCCTCGGCGCGCTCGCGGTCGGCCTGGGGTCGCTGCTGGCTCCGGTGCTGATCGGGCTTCTCGGCGTGCCTGGCGCGTTGGCCGCGGTCGGCGCCCTGGCCCCGGTCGTCTGCGTGCTTCGGTGGCGGCGGCTCACCGCGATCGACCGCTCCGTCGGCGTCCGCACCGACGCCATCCTCCTGCTTCGGCAGGTGCCGATGCTGAGGCCGTTGTCGGTGCCCGTGCTCGAGCGCCTGGCTCAGGGAGTACGCCGGGTGGAGGCCGCCGCGGGGGAGACGGTGTTCGAGGCGGGCGACCTCGGCGACAGCTTCTACGTGGTCGACGACGGCACCGTGCGGGTGCTCGACGGTGGGCGGGCCGTCCGCACGCTGGGCAGGGGGGAGGGCTTCGGCGAGATCGCCCTGCTCGGGCGCACCCGACGGACCATGACGGTGCGGGCCGTCGACGCGGTCCGGCTCTGCCGCGTGCCGAGCGACGTCTTCCTCCCGGCCGTCACGAGCATGAGCGAGGCGCGCGCGGTCGCGGAGGCGACCAGGCGGTCCCACCTCGACCACGCGCCCGGCACCTCGCCCAGCACCTCGCCCGGCACCCCGCCCGGCACCCCGGACGGCACCGCGGACGCGGACGGCTGAGGCGGCTTGCCGGGAGGGCTGGGCGGTGGGGTGGTCAGGCCTCGCCGGCGATCAGGAACGAGTCGCCAGCCTCTTCGAGCTGGAGCTGGACGGTGTCGGCGAAGCCACCGCCGTCCGCGTTGGTGTAACGGACGGAGTAGCTCACGATCCCGGTGTCGGGGTCGGCTCCGATGTCGGTGATCTCGGCCGCGTCGAAGGGGTCCCAGAACTTCTGGTACTTCCCGAACCCGCCGCTCTGCTTCTGGAACGCCGGGGTCAGCCGGTCCCAGGCCGTCGCGGGGTCCGACACCACCGTGTTGAGGTAGTCGGTCACGAAAGCCGTCATCGCCTCCGCGCGGGCACCGGCGTCCACGGACTCGCTCGCGCTGGGCTCCGACGGGGACGGGGACGGGGACGGGGTCGTGCTCTCGCCCACGGCCGGGTCGGGCGCGGTCGCGGTGTCGTCCCGCTGGCCGTTGAGGACCAGGGCTCCGACAACGACCGCGAGCACGACCAGGCAGGCGATCACGAGCACGGGTAGCAGGGCCGCCGACTGGCGCCGCCGGCGGCGTGGCCGTCCGGGCGGCCCGGGCGCCGCCGGGGAGGCCAGCACGGAGGTGTGGTCGGGTGACCCCGACGCGGGTGGCGGCGCCATTGCCCGGGTCGCCTCGGCGTCGACCGGCAGGGGCGCGGGGAACCCGCCCTGCGAGCCGCGGGCGGCGTACTGCTGGACGTGGAGCATCGTCCAGCGGTCCGACGGCTCCTTGGCCATGGTGGCCAGCAGCAGTGGGTCGAGCCAGCCGGCGTGGGTCGGTCGCGGCGGCTCCTCGTGCACGATCCGGTACATCGCCCCCATCAGGTTGTCGCCCACCTCGTACGGCGGCCGCCCCTCGAGCGCGTGGTAGAGCGTCGCCCCGAGCGACCAGACGTCAGAGGCGTCCGTGGCCGTCCGGCCCGACGCCACCTCGGGCGCGAGATAGGCCGGGGAGCCGGTGACCAGTCCGGTCTGGGTGAGCGAGGCGTCCGCCTCGGCGCGGGCGATGCCGAAGTCGGTGAGCTTCACCTGGCCGGTGGGCGTGACGAGGATGTTGGAGGGCTTGACGTCGCGGTGCACGATCCCGGCGGCGTGTGCCTGGGTCAGCGCCTCCGCGGCCTGTTGGATCACGAGGGCGGCCTGGTCGACCGTCAACGGGCCGTCGCGCTTGACGAGCTCGGCGAGGTTGAGCCCCTCGACGTGCTCCATCACCAGCCACTGGGCGTCGTCGTCGACGACGAGGTCGAAGACCGCCACGACGTGCGGGTGGTTGAGCCGGGCTGCGAGCTTGGCCTCGCGCTCGGCGCGCTCGAGGTCGGCCGCCTGCCCGCCCGGCTGCATGCCGATCCGCTTGATCGCGACGTCACGCCCGAGCACCTCGTCGCGGCCCAGCCACACGGCGCCCATCCCGCCCCGGCCGATCTCGCGCACGAGGGTGTATCTGCCTGCGATCACGGACCCGATCCTAGGGGCGCCCCCTGAGCCGTCCTGCCGGCTCGGGGGTGGGCGGTCGACCGTGGGCGGCGGCTTCCACCGGATCTGCCGCACGGATGCGGCAGACTGCTCCGGTGACCTCCACCAACGTCCTCGACGACCTCGAGTGGCGCGGCCTGATCGCCCACTCCACCGATCGTGACGCGCTCCGCGCGGCCCTGGGCGAGGGGGCCGTGAGCTTCTACGTGGGGTTCGACCCGACCGCGCCGAGCCTGCACATGGGCAACCTCGTGCAGCTGACCACCGCGCGGCGTCTCCAGGACGCCGGGCACACGCCGTACGTGCTGGTCGGTGGCTCGACCGGCATGATCGGCGACCCCAAGGAGTCCGGCGAGCGCGTGCTCAACTCGCTGGAGGTGGTGCAGGGGTACGTCGAACGGGTGCGCACGCAGGTGGAGGGCTTCGTCTCCTTCGAGGGCGAGAACGCTGCGCGGATCGTCAACAACTACGACTGGACCGTCGGCATGTCGGTGATCGACTTCCTGCGCGACATCGGCAAGCACTTCCCGGTCAACCGGATGCTGGCCCGCGACGTGGTGGCCACCCGGCTGGAGTCGGGCATCAGCTACACCGAGTTCTCCTACGTCCTGCTCCAGTCTCTGGACTACCTGCACCTGTTCCGTGAGCACGGCGTCACGCTCCAGCACGGCGGCTCCGACCAGTGGGGCAACATCACCGCGGGTGCCGAGCTGATCCGGCGGGCCGAGGGTGGCCGCGCGCACGCGTTCGCCACCCCGCTCATCACGAAGACCGACGGGACGAAGTACGGCAAGACCGAGACCGGCGCCCTCTGGCTGGACCCGCAGATGATGGCGCCGTACACCTTCCACCAGTTCTGGCTGAACGCCGAGGACGCCAAGGTGGGTGAGTTGCTGCGGATCTTCACCTTCCTCTCCCGCGCGGTCATCGAGGACCTCGAGGCCCAGACCGTCGAGAAGCCGTGGTTGCGTTCGGCTCAGAAGGCGTTGGCCGATGCCGTGACCACCTTCGTGCACGGGGCAGTGGAGACCGAGGCGGCCAAGGCGGCCGCATCCGCGCTGTTCGGCGGCGGGGACCTGCGGACGCTCGGCGCCGCGACGCTCGCGGCCGCGCTGCGCGAGGCCGGGGCCGTCAGGGCGGAGCGGGGCACCGGCATCGTGGACCTGCTCGTCGAGTCCGGCCTCGCCAAGAGCAAGGGGGAGGCTCGGCGCACGGTGACCGAGGGCGGTGCCTACCTCAACAACGAGCGCGTCGAGGACGTCGACCACGTCCCCGGTGAGGACGACCTCATCGACGGCTCGTGGCTTGTCCTGCGCCGTGGCAAGAAGAGCCTCGCCGGCGTCGAGATGCACTGAGTGTCAACGCCGCGGCCGGTCGGTGGCTGGCAGGAGCAGGTCGAGGACGTCGCGAGGGCGACGCTGCCCCCGGTCGTGTTCGACTACCTGACCCAGGGTGCCCGTGACGGTGTGGCCGCGGCGGAGGCCGAGGGTTGGGCAGAGGTGCGGTTCGCCCCGCACGTGCTGCGCGACGTCACCGACGTCAACCTGAGCGGCACCCTGCTCGGTACGAAGACGTCCGCACCGTGGGGGGTGGCCCCGACGAGTCTCCAGCGGGCGGTGCACCCCGACGGCGAGCTGGCGATGGCGGCGGCCTGCCGGGACGCTGGGGTGCCGATGGTCGTGTCCAGCAACGCGGGCACGACGTTCGAGGAGATCGGCGCGACCGGAGTGACGTGGTGGCTGCAGGTCTACCTGCCGGCCGACCGCACGTTGGCCGTGCCTCTGCTCGAGCGGGCGGTCGCTGCCGGCGCCGGCGCGGTGGTGCTGACGGTGGACACGCCCGTGGTCGGCACCAAGTACGTCGAGGCTTCCATCTGGAACGAGGTCGACCCCGGGCTGGTGCGGGTGAACTTCGACCCTGGTTACGACCTCACCGCCGGCTCGGAGAAGGCCCTCGACCTCGGCCCCCACGACCTGGGCTGGCTCGGGGCACTGACCGGGTTGCCCGTGGTCGTCAAGGGTGTCCTCCGCGGCGACGACGCACGCCGCAGCCTGGAAGCGGGAGCCGCAGCCATCTGGGTCTCCAACCACGGGGGACGCCAGCTCGACCGTGCCGTGCGTACCCGCGACGCGCTGCCCGAGGTCGCGGAGGAGGTCGGGGGAGCGGTCCCGGTCATCGTCGACGGCGGCATCCGCTCCGGCCTGGACGTCCTGGCAGCGCTGGCACTGGGCGCCGACGCGGCCTTCCTGGGTCGGCTCCCCGTGCTCGCTCTCGCCCAAGGCGCACCCGGGGTCTCCGACCTGCTCGCCCGGTTGCACGACGAGGTGCTCGAGTCCTTCCGGCTGTCCGGGTGCCGTCGCGTCGCCGACACGCGGGGCATCGCCGTCCCACTCGGGACAAAGCGCCTTTGACCTGCACAAACGCGACTGTGCCTCGCGTCACAACGAGTCGATTTGACCCGCCTGGGGCACTCGCCTAATGTTTCACCTGTCGCCAGGGAGCGGCGGAGGACAAGGCCTGCAACGGGTCCTCGGCCCCGGGCAGACCACCTCCGCAGCACTCAGGTCCAAACCGATTATGTCGGTGCGAGCGAGTCCGCTACGGTTGCGTACAAGCCCCTCAGCTACAACCCTTCGCCGGGTTGCAGCGTGGTGCGCGTCTGATTTTTGAGAACTCAACAGTGTGTCATTGATAGTCGATGGATTAATTTTGTATGCCCTGATCTTTTTTGGTTTGGGTTGTTTTTTGGCAGTGATTCTGGCTGTTTTGTCAGTGTCGTTTGCCTGG
>JBDSLK010000153.1:0-24021 GCA_039916425.1 Nocardioides sp. | reverse complement strand
GCCTGGTCGGCCTGCTCAAGGCCAGCACCGGCGCCCACGAGGTCATCGTCACGATCATGCTCAACTACGTCGCCTACTACCTGCTGTTCTTCGCGCTCTCCAACCAGAGCCTCCTCCAGGCGCCAGGATCGGCCAACCCCAAGTCGCTGCCCATGCGTAAGTCGGCGACGCTGCCCAAGCTGCTCGGCGAGCAGTACAACCTGCACCTCGGCTTCCTCCTCGCCCTGGTCGCGGTCGCCGTCGTCTGGTGGCTGCTGAGCCGGTCCTCGCTCGGTTTCCGGATCCGCGCCGTGGGCCTCAACCCCAGCGCCGCCCGCGCCTCCGGCATCGACGTGGGGCGCACGTACACCACTGTCATGTTCATCTCCGGTGCGTTGGTCGGCCTCGCCGGCGTCAACCAGGTCCTCGGCACTGTCACCAGCGGCGTGACCGTCGGCGTCGACGCCGGCATCGGGTTCGACGCGATCACGGTGGCTCTGCTCGGCAGGTCGCGACCACTCGGCATCCTCGGCGCCGGACTGCTGTTCGGCGCCTTCAAGGCCGGCGGCTTCGCGATGCAGGCCTCCCAGGACATCCCGGTCGACATCGTGCTCGTGGTCCAGTCCCTGATCGTGCTGTTCATCGCTGCGCCCCCACTCATCAGGGCGATCTTCCAGCTGCCTGCCAAGGAGGCGACGTGAGCACCTCGGGCGATGTGAGCATCCCCATCGAGGAGACCCCGCTGGCCGCGGTGACCGTCGTGGTCGACCGCAAGGGCCCGGTGATCTTCACGGTACTGACGGCGGCGCTGGCCCTGATCGTGGCGTTCGCCGCCCAGTCGGGCGACACGACCTTCCGGTTGGCCGCCGCGTCGGACTTCGCCGAGCTGCCCCGGGTCACGGTGCCCTCGACGGGCACTACCTGGCTCCTCGTCGCCGTGTGCGCCCTCCTCTCCGCAGGCGCGATCCTGCTCTACAGGCGTGGCCGCCCCACCCCGCTGGGGCTGGTGGTGGCCTTCGCCACCGTCTGGATGGTGGGCTTCCTGACCTGGGCGGCCGCGGGCGGCACGCTCCCGGTGGTGGGACTGCTGGGCGGTGGCTTGGCCCTCGCTGTGCCTCTGGTCTTCGGTGCGATGGGCGGCGTGCTCGGCGAGCGCGCCGGCGTGGTCAACATCGCCATCGACGGGCAGCTGCTGGCGGGTGCCTTCGCGGCCGCGATGATCGGGTCACTGGTGGGCTCGACGTGGGCCGGCCTGGCGGCGGCGATGGTCGCCGGCGTGCTCGTGGCGATGGCGCTGGGGGTCTTCGCGATCAACTACCTCGTCGAGCAGGTGATCGTCGGCGTCGTGCTCAACGTGCTCGTGATCGGACTCACCAGCTTCATGTTCAGCCAGGTCCTGGCACCCAACGCCGCGACCCTCAATGCCCCGCCCCGGTTCAGCTCGCTGCCGGTGCCGGTGCTCGGTGAGATCCCGCTGATCGGCCCGATCTTCTTCCGGCAGACGATCATCGTCTACCTCCTCTATGCCACCGTCGGCGTCGTCGCCTGGGCCCTCTACCGCACCCGGTGGGGCCTGCGGGTGCGCGCCGTCGGGGAGCACCCGAAGGCCGCCGACACCGTTGGTATCAAGGTCAACCGGACCCGCTTCCGCACGCTCATGCTCGCCGGAGCCATTACCGGCGTCGGCGGTGCCTTCTACACCCTCGTCTCGGTCCCGCAGTTCAACCGTGAGATGACCGGGGGCGCCGGCTACATCGCGCTCGCCGCCGTCATCTTCGGCAAGTGGGACCCGATCCGGGCGACGCTGGCGGCACTGCTGTTCGGTTTCGCCTCCAACCTGCAGGGCGTGCTCTCCGTGATCGGGTCGCCGGTGCCGAGCCAGTTCATGCTGATGCTGCCCTACGTCGTCACCATCTTCGCCGTCGCAGGTCTCGTCGGCCGGTCACGTCCCCCTGCCGCCGACGGGATCCCCTACGTGAAGGGCTGACGCGGCGTCGGCCACCGAACCGAGGTGTCAGGGGCCGGTGACCGGAGCCCGTCCGGAGGCGATCCCACCGAGCGCTGCCTCGGCCAGGACGCGCGCGCCGATCGCGGTCGCGGCCTCGTCCACGCGCAGGTTCCCCTGGTGCAGGTCGTAGGTCGGGCCACCCGGCGTGCGGGTGCCCAACCGGGCCATCGCCCCCGGGATACGGTCGAGATACCAGCCGAAGTCCTCGCCGCCCAGGCTCTGGGAGGTGGACACCCAGCCCTCGACCCCCAGCGCCCGCACGATCGCCCGCCCGAAGGTCTGGGTAGACGCCGCCTCGTTGACCACGGGGGGGACGCCGCGCCGGTAGTCGACGTCGGCCGTGACGCCGTACGGCGCGACGACCGTGGCGATCGCCTCACGGGTCAGCGCCTCGGCCTCGGCCCAGGCGATCAGGTCGAGCATCCGCACGGTCCCCCCGAGCCGGCCCCGGCTGGGGATCACGTTGTGGGTCGCCCCGGACTCGACGAAGCCCCACACCACGCTGACCCCGGCCCGCGGGTCGAGGCGACGGGACAAGATGGCGGGGAGCTCGGAGATGACCTTGCCGATGGCGAAGATCAGGTCCTGGGTCAGGTGGGGACGCGACGTGTGCCCGCCCGTGCCCCGCAGCGACACCTGCAGGCGGTCGGCGGCGCCGGTGACCGGCCCCTCGCGGAGGCCGAGCTTGCCGACGTCGACGGTGGGGTCGCAGTGAAGCATGAAGATCTGCTCCACGTCGTCGAGCGCACCGGCCGCCATCAGGTGCAGGGCACCGCCGGGCATGACCTCCTCCGCGGGCTGGAAGAGCAGCCGGACCCGCCCGTGCAGCAGCCCGTAGGCCTGAACCTCGGCAAGCGCAAGCGCCGCTCCGAGCAGGGCGGTGGTGTGCACGTCGTGGCCGCAGGCGTGCGCGACCCCGGGGACGGTGCTCGCCCACGGGTCACCGCTGGTGTCCTCGACCGGCAGGGCGTCGAGGTCGGCGCGGAGCGCGACCAGTGGACCGGTGTCCCCGAGGTCGGCCACGAGACCGGTCTCGCCGTGCCGGGTCACCGTCCAGCCGGCCGCAGCCACGTGAGCGATCACCAGGTCGGTCGTGCGGTGCTCGTTCCAGGACAGCTCGGGGTGCGCGTGCAGGTCGCGCCGGAGGTCGACCAGCTCGTCACCGAGCTTGTCGATCACCGTCTCGACCACGCGCGAGGCGTCCGGTGAGGGCACGGGGGCGGTGGAAGACATCATGATCAGGTTAGTTCACCCGGCGCTCGCCCGGGCGAGCACGTCGACCCAGCCCTCGCCCGGCCGGTCAACCGGGCGCGTGTGCGTCGTCGTAAGCCGCCAGCAGTCGGTCGGCGGCCACCGTCGCGGGCAGCTCGCCGGCGAGGACGGCCCGGCGGACCTCGTCGCGGACCGCGCGGACCCCGGACGAGCGACGCAGCCGCTGGGCGAGCTCGTCGCGGACCAGCGCCCAGGTGAACTCCAGCTGCTGCGCGGCGCGCTTGGCGGCCAGGCCCTCGGACCCCAGATGCTCGCGGTGGGCGCGGACCTGGGCCCAGACCTCCTCCACTCCCGCTCCGGTGAGGCCCGAGCACGTGAGGACGGGTGGCACCCACCCGTCACCGCCGCGGTGCACCATCCTCAGCGCGCCGGCGAGCTCCCGGGCGGCGGACCGCGCCTGCTGCTCGCCGGTGGCATTGCCGCCGCCGTCGTCGGCCTTGTTGACCGCGATGACGTCGGCGATCTCGAGGATGCCCTTCTTGATGCCCTGCAGCTGGTCACCGGTGCGGGCGAGGGTGAGGAAGAGGAACGTGTCGACCATGCCCGCGACGGTGACCTCGGACTGGCCGACGCCGACCGTCTCGACCAGCACCACGTCGTAGGCCGCCGCCTCGAGCACGGCCATCGCCTGGGTCGTGGCCCGGGCGACACCGCCGAGCGTGCCCGCGGCGGGCGAGGGCCGGATGTAGGCGCCGGGGTCGACCGAGAGGCGGGGCATCCGGGTCTTGTCGCCGAGCACCGAGCCCCCCGTGCGCACCGAGGACGGGTCGACGGCGAGCACGCCGACCCGGTGCCCCGCGGCGGTCAGGCTGGTGCCGAGGGTCTCAATGAAGGTGGACTTGCCGACCCCGGGCACCCCCGAGATCCCGACCCGCACCGACACCCCGCTCGGCCCGGCCTCCGCGAGCCCGGTCAGCAGCTCGCGTGCGGCGACCCGGTGCTCGTCCCTGCCGGACTCCACGAGCGTGATCGCCCGCGACACGACCGCGCGGTCGCCCGCACGGATGCCCGCCAGCAGGTCCTCGACGTCGACCGGGCGCGCCATCAGTGCGCGGCGGACAGCTTGTCGAGGAGGTCCAGGGCAGACTCCGCGATCACGGTGCCCGGCAGGAACACCGCGGCCGCTCCCATCTGCTCGAGCCGCTCGACGTCGTCGGGCGGGATCACCCCGCCGATGACGATCATGATGTCGTCGCGGCCGAGGTCGGCCAGCGCCTGCTTGAGCGCGGGCAGCAGCGCGAGGTGGCCGGCGGCCAGCGAGGAGACTCCGACGATGTGCACGTCGGCGTCGACCGCCTGCTGGGCGACCTCCTCGGGGGTGGAGAAGAGCGGCCCCACGTCGACGTCGAAGCCGAGGTCGGCGAACGCGGTGACGACGACCTTCTGCCCGCGGTCGTGGCCGTCCTGGCCCATCTTGGCCACCAGGATCCGCGGACGGCGGCCCTCCTCCGCCTCGAAGGCGTCGGTGGCGGCCAGTACCCGGCCCACCACCCCCTCGGGGTCGTCGGAGACCTCGGACCGGTACACACCGCTGATCGTACGGATCTCGGCGCGGTGCCGGCCGAAGGCCATCTCCATCGCGTCCGAGATCTCCCCGACGGTGGCCTTCGCGTGGGCCGCCTCGACGGCGAGGGCGAGCAGGTTGTCGCCCGGGGCACCGCTCCCCCGCTCGGACGCGCCGGTCAGCGCGTCCAGCGAGCGGCGTACGGCGTCGTCGTCGCGCTCCGCGCGGAGCCGCTCGAGCTTGGCGATCTGGGCCCGGTAGACCTCGTCGTTGTCGACCCGCCGGGCCTCCAGCGGGTCCTCGTCGGCGAGCCGGTAGGTGTTGACGCCGATCACGGCCTGGGAGCCGGAGTCGATCCGGGCCTGGGTCCGAGCGGCGGCCTCCTCGATGCGCATCTTGGGGATGCCCTGCTCGATGGCCAGGGCCATCCCACCGGCCGCCTCGGCCTCACGGATGTGGGCCCAGGCGCGCTCGGCGAGGTCGTGGGTGAGGCGCTCGACGTAGTAGGAGCCCGCCCACGGGTCGATCACCTCGGTGGTGCCGGACTCCTGCTGCAGCAGGAGCTGGGTGTTGCGGGCGATCCGCGCCGCGAAGTCGGTCGGCAGCGCGATCGCCTCGTCGAGGGCGTTGGTGTGCAGCGACTGGGTGTGTCCCTGGGTCGCGGCCATCGCCTCGATACCGGTGCGCGCGACGTTGTTGAAGACGTCCTGGGCGGTCAGCGACCAGCCGCTCGTCTGGCAGTGCGTGCGCAGGCTGAGCGACTTGGGGTTCGCCGGGTCGAAGTCGTGCATCAGCCGGGCCCACAGCGCCCGTGCCGCGCGGAGCTTGGCGACCTCCATGAAGAAGTTCATCCCGATCGCCCAGAAGAAGGAGAGTCGCGGGGCGAAGGCGTCGATGTCCAGACCGGCCGCCAGGCCGGCCCGGACGTACTCCACCCCGTCGGCGAGGGTGTAGGCGAGCTCCAGGTCGGCGGTCGCCCCGGCCTCCTGCATGTGGTACCCGGAGATGGAGATCGAGTTGAAGCGCGGCATCCGCTCGGCGGTGAAGGAGAAGATGTCGGAGATGATCCGCATGCTCGGCTTCGGCGGGTAGATGTAGGTGTTGCGGACCATGAACTCCTTGAGGATGTCGTTCTGGATGGTCCCCGTGAGCTGCTCGGGCTTCACCCCCTGCTCCTCGGCCGCGGCGATGTAGAGCGCCATCACCGGGAGCACGGCGCCGTTCATGGTCATGCTGACCGACATCTCGTCGAGCGGGATGCCGTCGAAGAGCGTCCGGGCGTCGTAGATCGAGTCGATCGCGACTCCCGCCATCCCGACGTCGCCGCGCACCCGCGGGTGGTCGGAGTCGTAGCCGCGGTGGGTGGCCAGGTCGAACGCGACGCTGAGCCCCTTCTGCCCGGCGGCCAGGTTGCGGCGGTAGAACGCGTTGGACTCCTCGGCGGTGGAGAAGCCGGCGTACTGGCGGATCGTCCAGGGCTGGGTGGTGTACATCGTCGGGTACGGACCGCGGATGAAGGGGCTCAGGCCGGGGAAGGTGTCGAGTGCGTCCAGCCCCTCGAGGTGCTCGGGGCCGTAGGCCGGCAGGATCTCGATGCCCTCGGGGCTCCACCACCCCCCGCTGGTCGAGGAGGTGGAGCTGGCAACCGTCTCGAGACCTGGCGAGACGAAAGGCACACCGGAGAAGCTCTCGGGAACACTCATGCCAGGGCCTCTCGGGTGCGGTGCAGGAACGCGAGGGCGTCGACGCCCACCGCGCAGGAGTCGTCGACGTCGAGACCGTCGCCGCTGCCCGCCACGAGCACGTGGCCGGCGCCGGCGCCCCGGAGCGCGGCGATCGCCTCGGCACCCCAGGAGGCGTACGCCGCGTCGGTGCCGGCGAGGCAGACCACCGGCTCGTCGCCGTACGCCGCAACCAGGTCGTCGACCCCGTCGGTAGGCCCCGCCGTGGTCACCGCGATGCCACCGGCGGCGAGCAGGTTGGTGGCGAACCCGGCCCGCGGCGTGAAGGCGGCCACGCTCCCCAGGGTGGCCAGGAAGACGGGTCGCTCGGCGGGTTCGTCCCTCAGCGCCTCGAAGGGCGCGCCGTAGCGGCGTACGTCGGGAGCGTGCGGGTCCGGCTCTCGCACCGGCAGGGCCTCGCCGGGGTGCGGGAACTCGGTCAGCCCGGTGATCGGACGGCGTCGGGTGGCGACGGCCC
This sequence comes from Nocardioides sp., assembly GCA_039916425.1. Taxonomy (GTDB): domain Bacteria; phylum Actinomycetota; class Actinomycetes; order Propionibacteriales; family Nocardioidaceae; genus Nocardioides. The sequence continues at coordinate 17,059 of JBDSLK010000153.1, read as the reverse complement.
GGTCACGGCGCACCACGGTGTCGGCGATCCGCTCATCGAGGGACTCCCCCTCCTCGAGGGCGCCCAGGACCTCCCACGCGGCCAGGCACAGGTCGTGGGTCAGCCGTTCGACCGCGAAGGAGCCGCCGGCGGGGTCGGCGACCCGGGCGAGGTGGGACTCCGAGACCAGGACGGCCGAGGTGTTGCGGGCGATCCGGCGACCGAAGCGGTCGGGCCGTCCGAGCGGGCTGTCGAAGGGCACCACCGTCAGCGCGTCGGCTCCCCCGACCCCTGCGGAGAACGCGGCGACCGTGGTGCGCAGCATGTTGACCCAGGGGTCGTACCTGCTCATCATCGGCCGACTGGTGACGGCGTGCTGGCACTGCACCACCGGACCGGCGTCGCTGAGGGCCAGCACCCGGGTCCACAGCCGGCGCGCCGCGCGGAGCTTGGCGATCGTCGGGAACTGCTCGTCGGTCGCGGCGTACCGGAACTCCATCAGCCCCGCGGCCTCCGCGACCGGGACCCCGGCGCCTTCGAGGACGCGCAGCACCCGCGTCGCCGCGTGGATCGACCAACCGAGCTCCTGGGCGTCCGAGGCGCCGCGGTCGTGCACGGTGGCGGCGTCGACGACCAGACCGAGCACGCCGGCGGTGCGGGCCAGGTCGGCGCCGGCGACGAGCACGTCGTCGGGCGCGGTCGCCGGGATGCCGAGGTTGGTGCCGGCGGCCGGGACCGTGGCGCCGAGGTGGTCGAGGAAGGCGCGCGCGGTGCCGAGCGGGTCGACGGGGTCGTCGAGGACCACGGGGGCGAGGTCGAGGAGAACTCCGTCGAGGACGGCCGTGAGGTCGGCGCCGGGAGTGGTCCGCACCCACAGCGACGAGGCGCCGCCGTCCAGCTCGGCCAGGGCGTCCTCGTTGGCGGCCGCTGCGTCGCCGCTGACCTCGACCCGCACGTCCCAGGGTCCTGGGCGGTCCGGCCGGCCGGCCGTGCTCGCCCCGTGGAGGAGCGCCGGGGTGCCGAGCGGACGGACGTCGATCCCGTCCAGCGTGGTGCGGGTCAGGCGGTCCCAGACCGCGGAGTCGGGGTCGTCGTCGCGCAGCCGTCGAGCCTTGCGCAGCACGCCCGCAGCCGCCTTCTCCCAGTCGCCGACGACGTGCTCGTCGCCCGGCAGCAGGAGCGCGAGCGATCCCTGGTCGGGCTGCAGCGCCTCGGGCTCCGCCAAGCCACCCTCCACCGTGCCCTCATCGGTCATGCTCCGAACCATAGGAGCGCGCGCGTCCGGGCTGCCAGGGGGTGTGACTCTTTCAACCCGCGCCCCTCTCCTGCCAGCCCAGCACGGCGAGGGCCACGAACACCGGCCACAGCGCGACCCGCTCGACAGCCCCACCGCCGTGGGCGAGGTCCACGACGACGAACACGACCGCCGCGACCGCCATGGCCACGCCGGTCAGGACCAGCACGGTGCCCGTCGTACGCCGCCGGCGCCGGACGCCGAGGCCGAGAAGCACGAGGGCGAGCGGCTGGGCCACGAAGACGGGGGCGGCGACAAGCACGTGGAGGCCAGGGAAGGCGTCGACCGGCACCAGTCCGACGGCGGCCGAGCCGAGGCCGGCCACCACCAGCATCGCGGTGGCCGTCGCGGCCCGCGGGCCGGTGCCGAACCGGCCGTGCAGCAGCACCGCGCCGAGCGCCATCAGCGCCCCGAACCCGACGAACGCGCCGTTCATCAGCGGGTGCCAGGGCGAGCAGACGTCCCGGCAGGTCGTCGCACCCAGGTCGCTGACGGTCAGGTCGACGAACGAGTAGCCGCCCACGACGCGGGCCGCCACGACCACCTCGGCGAGGAAGTACGCCGGCCGCAGCAGCCACAACCAGGCACCGAAGCGCTGGCGGGGCCTCGCAGGAGTCACACAGGCAGGCTCGCACGCTGTCTCGACCTTCCCGCGAGCAGGGCTGGGCACTAAGATCGCCGGTATCTCGGGGCCGCCTGCACGTCGACTCGCCACGCCACGGGGGGACCATGGCCGACCGCACCGGGACCGAAACCGCCACTGCCGAGCCGACACCGCCCCCGCGGCCGTTCGTCGCCGTCTTCCGCAACGCCAACCTGCGCCGTCTCCAGCTCGCCTTCGTCGGGTCGGCCATCGGCGACTGGGCCTATGGCACAGCGGTCGCGGTGTGGGCGTACGGCGAGGGCGGGGCGCGCTCGGTCGGCATCTGGATGGCGATCCGCTTCGCCCTCGGGGCGGTCGCCTCGCCCTTCCTCGCGGGGCTGGCCGACCGGTTCCCCCGCAAGCGGGTGATGATCCTGACCGACCTGGCGCGGGCGGTTCTGGTCACGCTCGCCGCCGTCTGCCTGTGGGCCGACACCCGGGCCTGGCCGATCTACGTCCTGGCCACCCTGGCCTCGCTGCTGGGCACCCCCTTCCGGGTCGCCCAGCGGGCGATGATGCCGAGCCTGGCCGACCGGCCGGAGGAGCTCACCGCCGCCAACGGCACGTCGAGCACTATCGAGTCGCTCTCGTTCTTCGTGGGCCCGGCGCTCGCGGCCCTGCTGCTCGGGGTCACCTCCATCCCGGTCGTGTTCATGATCAACGTCGCGACCTTCGGGTGGTCGATGCTGCTGGTCGCTCGGCTCACGCCTCGTCCGGCCCTCCCGCGCCCGGCCGGTGACGACGACCCTGCCGAGAGCTACCTGCGGGAGACCGCGGCCGGGTTCCGCACGATCGCCGCGAGCCGCGGCCTGCGGCTGGTCACCCTGGCGACTGCGGTGCAGACCTTCATCGCCGGGGGGTCGGCGGTCTTCGTGCTGGTGATGGCCGACGAGATCCTCGGCACCGGACCCCGCGGGGTCGGCTTCCTCGACTCGGTCCTGGGCATCGGGGCGATCGCGGGCGGGGTCCTGGCGATCTCCCGCGCCTCCCGCGGCCGGATGGGCAATGACCTCGCCCTCGGTGTCCTGCTCTGGTCCCTCCCCCTCGCCCTGGTCGCCCTCTGGCCGACTCCGGCGGCGTGCTTCGCGGCGATGGCCCTGCTGGGCCTGGGCAACCCGCTGGTCGACGTCAACTTCGACACGATCGTGCAGCGGGTCGCCCCGGAGGCGGTGATGGGCCGGGTCTTCGGCGCCGTCGAGTCGTGCTTCATCGCCACGATGGCGCTGGGCTCGCTCTTCATGCCGTTCGCGATCGAGCACCTGGGCCTCCGGACAGCTCTCGTGGCCCTGGCCGCTCCGGTGGTGCTGGCGGCGCTGCTGCTCGTCGCGCCGCTGCGACGCCTCGACGGCGAGCTCGTGCAGCCCGTCCACCTCGCGCTCTTCTCCTCCGTCGACATCTTCGCCCCGCTCGCCCAGGCCGCCGTCGAGACGCTGGCCCGCAGCGCGACCGCGGTGCGGGTCGCCGCCGGCGACGTGATCGTGCGCGAGGGCGACGTCTCCGACCTGTTCTACGTCGTCGAGCAGGGGCGGGTCGCGGTCACCGCGCACGGTGAGCTGCTGCGTCACGAGGGCCCCGGCGACTACTTCGGTGAGATCGGACTCCTGCGTGACGTCCCCCGGACGGCCACGGTCACCGCCGTCGAGGACACCGTGCTCCAGTCGATCGAGCGCGAGGAGTTCCTCTCGGTCGTCGCCGGCCACGGCGACGCCCGGAACGCCGCCGAGGTCACCATCTCCCGACGGCTCGGCGGCTGAGGTCCCTGGCCCGTCGCCCGCCTGGTCAGACCTCGGTACGCCCGTCGTTGTCCTTGTTGCGCAGCCCGATCTTGTTGCCGAGCCACACCAGTGGGTCATACCGGCGATCGACCACGCGCTCCTTCATCGGGATGATCGCGTTGTCGGTGATCTTGATCCCCTCGGGGCAGACCTCGGTGCAGCACTTGGTGATGTTGCACATCCCCAGGCCGGCGGCGCCCTGCGCCAGGTCGCGCCGGTCGTGGGTGTCGAGGGGGTGCATGTCGAGCTCGGCGTACCGCAGGAAGAAGCGGGGTCCGGCGAACGCCCGCTTGTTGTCCTCGTGGTCGCGGACGACGTGGCAGACGTCCTGGCACAAGAAGCACTCGATGCACTTGCGGAACTCCTGCCCCCGTTCGACGTCCATCTGCGCCATCCGGCGCTTGCCGTCCGCGTCGCGCGGTCCGAGCTCGGCGTAGGGCAGCTCCTTGGCCTTCTCGTAGTTGAAGGAGACGTCGGTGACCAGGTCGCGGATGATCGGGAAGGTCCGCATGGGCGTGACCGTGATCGTCTCGGACTCCTCGAAGTCGGAGAGCCGGGTCATGCAGAGCAGTCGCGGCCGGCCGTTGATCTCGGCGCTGCAGGAGCCGCACTTGCCGGCCTTGCAGTTCCACCGGATCGCCAGGTCCCCGGCTTGCGTCGCCTGCACCCGGTGGAGCGCGTCGAGCACGACCTCCCCCTCGGACACCTCGACGGTGTAGTCGCCGAGGTCGCCGCCGTCGGCGTCGCCGCGCCAGATGCGCATCTTCAGGTGGTATCCCATGACTACTGCCTCACTTGCCGTCGGTCGCGGGCGTCTCGAAGTACTTCTTCAGCTCGTCGGGCATCACCGGGAGCGGCTTCTCGTGGAGCTCCACGCCGGTGCCCGCGCTGTCCCGGGTGACCACGAGGTTCTTGGTGCCCCACTCGGCGTTCGGCCCGGGGAAGTCGTCGCGAGTGTGACCACCGCGCGACTCCTGCCGGGCCAGCGCGGCCTTGGCGATGGCCTCGCTGACGACGAGCATGTTGCGCAGGTCAAGCGCGAGGTGCCAGCCGGGGTTGTACTGCCGGTGTCCCTCGACGACCATCGTGCTCGCCCGTTGCTTCAGCGCCTCGATCGCCTCGAGGGACTGCTCGAGCTCGGGCGCCGTGCGGATGATGCCGACCAGGTCGTTCATCGACTGCTGGAGGTCGTGCTGGATCGTGTACGGGTTCTCCCCGCCCTCGACCGCGAACGGCGCCAACGCGCTCTGCTGGGCGGCCCTGACGTCGGTCTCGTCGATCTCGGGGGCTCGGTCGTGCACCGAGGTCGTGTACGCCGTCGCCGCCTCACCGGCCCGTTTGCCGAACACCAGCAGGTCGCCCAGGGAGTTCCCGCCGAGCCGGTTCGACCCGTGCATCCCACCCGAGCACTCTCCTACGGCGTACAGGCCCGTGACGGCGCTCTGCTGGGTGTCCGCGTCGACCTCGACGCCGCCCATCACGTAGTGACAGGTGGGTCCGATCTCCATCGGCTCCGCGGTGATGTCGACGTCGGCCAGCTCCTTGAACTGGTGGTACATCGACGGCAACCGCTTGCGGATGAACTCCGCCGACCGTCGCGACGCGATGTCGAGGTAGATGCCCCCGTGCGGGGTGCCGCGACCGGCCTTGATCTCGGAGTTGATCGCCCGGGCCACCTCGTCGCGGGGCAGCAGCTCGGGTGGCCTCCGGTTGTTGGCCTTGTCGTCGTACCACCGGTCCGCCTCCTCGATGGTGTCGGCCGTCTCGCTCCTGAAGAACTCCGGGATGTAGTCGAACATGAACCGCTTGCCCTCGGAGTTCTTCAGCACTCCCCCGTCCCCGCGCACCGACTCGGTGACCAGCAGGCCCTTCACCGAGGGCGGCCAGACCATGCCGGTCGGGTGGAACTGGACGAACTCCATGTTGATGAGGGAGGCGCCGGCTCGCAGCGCGAGGGCGTGGCCGTCCCCGGTGTACTCCCAGGAGTTGGACGTCACCTTGAACGACTTGCCGATGCCGCCCGTCGCGAGGATCACCGAGGGCGCCTCGAAGACGACGAACCGGCCGGTCTCGCGCCAGTAGCCGAAGGCGCCGGAGACCACCGGGTCGCCGGCTCCGTGGTCGAGCAGCACCTCCGTGACGGTGAACTCCATGAAGACGTCGATGCCGAGCTGGACGGCACGCTGCTGGAGGGTACGGATCATCTCCAGGCCGGTCCGGTCGCCGACGTGCGCGAGCCGGGCGTACTTGTGCCCGCCGAAGTCGCGCTGCGAGATCAGCCCGTCGTCGGTGCGGTCGAAGAGGGCGCCCCAGTCCTCGAGCTCCATCACCCGCTCGGGGGCCTCCTGGGCGTGCAGCTGGGCCATCCGCCAGTTGTTGAGCATCTTCCCGCCGCGCATGGTGTCGCGGAAGTGCACCTCCCAGTTGTCCTCGGGCCAGCGGTTGCCCATGGCCGCGGCGATGCCGCCCTCGGCCATCACGGTGTGCGCCTTGCCCAGCAGGGACTTGCAGACGATGGCGACCCGTGCCCCCGAGTCGTGCGCGGCGATGGCCGCACGCAGCCCGGCACCCCCGGCGCCGACCACGACGACGTCATAGGTGTGTCGCTCCATGCCGCCCCGCTCGCTGCCCGACATCTCGTTGCCGGTCATCGGATGCCGGCTCTGGGACGCGGTCATGCGAGACCTCCGGGGTCCCCGCGGCGTTGTGAGCGGGAGGAGCGAAGCGGAAGGAGCGAGCAACGTCGTGGGGTGGTCAAAAGAACCTCGGGTCGTCGAAGGCGTTGATGGCGAGCAGGAAGATGTAGAGGTCCACCAGGGCCACCGAGAACAGGGAGTACCACGCGTAGCTCGCGTGCTTCTCGTTGAGCCTGGACACCCAAGTCCACAGCTGGTAGCGGACCGGGTGCTGGGAGAAGTGCCGGAGCCGGCCGCCGGTGATGTGGCGGCAGGAGTGGCACGACAGCGTGTAGAGCCAGATCAGCACCACGTTGACCCACATCAGCAGGGTGCCGAGGCCCGCATGGCCCCACTCGTGGTCGGCGTTGCGGAAGGCCAGCACCGCGTCGAAGGTGAGGATGGCGCCGACCACGACCGCGGCGTACCAGAAGTAGCGGTGCAGGTTCTGCAGGATCAGCGGCCACCGCGTCTCACCGGAGTACGACGCGTGCGGCTCGGCGACGGCGCAGGCCGGCGGCGAGAGCCAGAAGGCCCGGTAGTAGGCCTTGCGGTAGTAGTAGCAGGTCATCCGGAAGCCCAGCGGGAAGATCAAGATGATCAGCGCCGCCGAGAACGGGAACCACGCGAACGGCTGCCCGAAGTCCGACGCGCCCTCCACGCAGTCGCCCAGGCATGGCGAGTAGAACGGCGAGAGGTACGGCGAGGCGTAGTAGTCGCGACCCATGAACGCCCGGATCGTCGCGTAGACGACGAAGGAGAAGAACACGACGAACGTGGTCAGCGGCAGCAGCCACCACCGGTCACCGCGCAGGGTCTTGTGGTCGATCCGCGCCCGCGTGGGACCGGTCACGCCCGTGTCGGCTCCCTCGAGCTGGGCCATGCTCACCTCCGTGATCTGGGACACAGCACACCATGCCCCGAGACTGTCCGCCTGGGAAGCACCGCGACGGCCCGATCGCGCGCGTGTGCCGTGGGTCACATCCCACCAGCAGATGGGCGCTCCCTCGCGCGACACACGCCGATGCGTCGGTCCCCCGGGGGATATGTCACACCTCCCCCACGACGTGATCTGCCCGTGGTGGCGGGTAGCGTGGGCGCGTGGCAACGACGAGTCTGGTGAGGGACGGCCGCGCGGCCCGTTCGACCATCGCCCTGAAGATGTTGATGGCCGTGAGCGGGCTCTTCTTCATCGTGTTCGTGCTCGGGCACATGTACGGCAACCTCAAGGCCTTCTCGGGCCATGACGCCTTCAACGAGTACGCCCAGCACCTGCGCGACTACGGCCAGCCGATCCTTCCCTACAGCGGGCTCCTCTGGATCATCCGGGTCGGGCTCGTGGTCTCGCTCGCCGTGCACGTCTACGCCGCGTTCACCCTCTGGGCCCGGGCCAAGCGTGCCCGCACCACGCCGTACGTCATGAAGAAGCGCACCGGGGCGACCTGGGCGAGCCTGATCATGCGATGGGGCGGTGTGACGCTCCTCCTCTTCATCGTGTGGCACCTGCTCAACTTCTCCGTCGGCAAGGTCAACGTCTCCGGCGGTGGCACCGAGGACCCCTACAACCTGCTGGTGGACACCTTCGCCGTGTGGTGGCTCACGGTGATCTACCTAGTGGCGATGGCCGCCCTCGGGGCGCACCTGCACCACGGGTTCTGGAGTGCCTGCCAGACGCTCGGCCTGACCGGCTCCGCCCGGACCCGCAGGCTGGCCAAGGGCGTCGGTCTCACGCTCGCGATCATCATCGTGGGCGGTTTTTCCCTGGTCCCGCTCGGCGTCCTCGTCGGCATCATCGAGAAGTGAGGCGCAGCCATGGTTGACATGCCCGACACCACCCTGACCGGCAACCCCTCCATCCACGCGGACCTCGTCGACGACCACGACGACGCGGCTGGCTACTACCGCTCGGGCGACCCGATCGCCGACCCCAAGGCGCCCGGCGGCCCGCTCGCCGAGCGCTGGGGCACCCGCCAGTTCGAGGCCCGGATCGCCAACCCCGCGAACCGCCGCCGGCTCTCGGTGATCGTGGTGGGCACCGGCCTGGCCGGCGCCTCCGCCGCCGCGACCCTCGGCGAGGCCGGCTACGTGGTGAAGTCGTTCTGCTACCAGGACTCCCCGCGCCGGGCGCACTCGATCGCCGCGCAGGGCGGCATCAACGCCGCCAAGAACTACAAGGGCGACGGCGACTCGGTCTACCGGCTCTTCTACGACACCATCAAGGGCGGCGACTACCGCTCGCGGGAGTCCAACGTCTACCGGCTCGCCCAGGTCAGCGTGAACATCATCGACCAGTGCGTCGCCCAGGGCGTGCCCTTCGCCCGAGAGTACGGCGGCCTGCTCGACAACCGCTCCTTCGGTGGCGTCCAGGTCTCCCGCACCTTCTACGCCCGCGGCCAGACCGGCCAGCAGCTCCTGATCGGTGCCTACCAGGCCCTCGAGCGCCAGGTAGCAGCCGGCACGGTGAAGACCTACACGCGCCACGAGATGGTCGAGCTCATCGTCGTCGACGGCAGGGCTCGCGGGATCATCGTCCGCGACATGGTCACCGGCGAGATCGAGACCTACTTCGCCGACGTCGTCGTGCTGGCCTCGGGCGGCTACGGCAACGTCTTCTTCCTCTCCACCAACGCGATGGGCTGCAACGTCACCGCCACGTGGCGTGCGCACCGCAAGGGCGCCTACATGGCCAACCCGTGCTACACCCAGATCCACCCGACGTGCATCCCGGTCTCCGGTGCCCACCAGTCCAAGCTGACGTTGATGAGCGAGTCGCTCCGCAACGACGGCCGGATCTGGGTGCCGAAGAGGAAGGAGGACGCCACGTCGGACCCGCGGGAGATCCCCGAGGAGGACCGCGACTACTACCTCGAGCGGATCTACCCGGCGTTCGGCAACCTGGTCCCCCGCGACATCGCCTCCCGCCAGGCCAAGAACATGTGCGACGAGGGCCGCGGGGTCGGACCCGAGGTCGAGGGCGTGCGTCGGGGTGTCTACCTCGACTTCGCCGACGCGATCGACCGGCTGGGCAAGAAGGCCATCGAGGACAAGTACGGCAACCTGTTCGACATGTACGCCCGCATCACCGGCGACGACCCCTACACGGTGCCGATGCGGATCTACCCGGCGGTCCACTACGTCATGGGCGGCCTGTGGGTCGACTACGACCTCCAGTCGACCATCCCCGGTCTCTTCGTGACCGGCGAGGCCAACTTCTCCGACCACGGCGCCAACCGCCTCGGCGCCTCGGCGCTGATGCAGGGGCTGGCCGACGGCTACTTCGTGCTGCCCAACACGATCCGCGACTACCTGGCCGAGGGGCCCTTCGACAAGATCGCCGAGGACGACCCGGCGGTCGTCGAGGCCCAGGAGTCGGTGAAGGCGCAGATCACCCACTTCCTGACCAACAAGGGCACCCGCTCGGTCGACTCCTACCACCGCGAGCTCGGCAACATCATGTGGGAGTACTGCGGCATGGAGCGGAGCGAGGACGGCCTGAAGAAGGCCATCGACCTGATCCGCACCCTCAAGGACGACTTCTGGCGCAACGTGAAGGTGCTCGGGACGTCGGAGAGCATGAACCAGTCGCTGGAGCGCGCCGGGCGGGTGGCCGACTTCTTCGAGCTCGGCGAGCTGATGTGCATCGACGCCCTCAACCGTCGTGAGTCGTGCGGCGGTCACTTCCGGGCCGAGTCGCAGACCGAGGACGGCGAGGCGCTGCGCCACGACGACCGCTACTCCTACGTGGCGGCGTGGGAGTGGCCCGGGGAGGGTGAGGACCCGATCCTGCACAAGGAAGAGCTGACGTACGAGTTCGTCGAGATGAAGCAGAGGTCCTACAAGTGAGCGGCGCCAACGGCCTGATGAACCTGACCCTGAAGATCTGGCGCCAGCCGGACACGGCGACGGCCGGCGCCATGCACACCTATCAGGTCTCCGACATCTCCCCTGACATGTCGTTCCTGGAGATGCTCGACGTGCTGAACGAGCAGCTCAACGCCGCCGACGAGGAGCCGATCGCCTTCGACTCCGACTGTCGGGAGGGCATCTGCGGCATGTGCGGACTGATGATCAACGGCGACGCCCACGGCCCCGAGGTCACCACGACCTGCCAACTCCACATGCGGTCCTTCTCCGACGGCGAGACGATCACCATCGAGCCCTGGCGGGCCGACGCGTTCCCGGTGCTGAAGGACCTGTGCGTGGACCGCCGGGCCTTCGACCGGATGATCGCGGCCGGCGGCTACATCTCGGTCAACACCGGGGCGGCTCCGGACGCCCACGCGATGCCCGTCCCCAAGGACAAGGCCGACCGGGCGTTCGACATGGCCACCTGCATCGGATGCGGCGCCTGCGTCGCCGCCTGCCCCAACGGCTCGGCGTCGCTGTTCCTGGGCGCCAAGATCACCCACCTCGGCGAGCTGCCCCAGGGCCAGGCCGAGCGTGACAGCCGGGTGGTCAACATGGTGGCCCAGCACGACGCCGAGGGCTTCGGTGGCTGCACCAACATCGGCCAGTGCACGGCGGCGTGCCCCAAGGAGATCCCGCTCGACGTGATCTCGCAGCTCAACAAGGACCTGCGCACCGCGCTCCAGCACGGCCGCTGAGCCCCACGCCAGCCCGGCGGCCAGGGACGCTCAGCGGAACGTCAGCACGATGAGCACCACGTTGAGCACGATGATCACCCCGGCGACCACGATGCCGGCGGCCGTCGTGACCCGGCGGTTGACCAGGCCGCCCATGATGTCGCGGCGTCGGGTGAACATCACCAGCGGCACCAGCGCGAACGGGATGCCGAAGGACAGCACGACCTGGGAGAGCACCAGCGCCTTGGTCGGGTCCACCCCCAGCGCGAGGACCACCAGGGCGGGGGCGAGCGTGACGACCCGGCGTACGACGAGCGGGATCCGGCGGCGCAGGAAGCCCTCCATGACCACCTGGCCCGACAGGGTGCCGACGCTGGAGGCAGCGAAGCCGGACGCGAGCAGGGCACAGGCGAAGAACAGCGCGGCACCGCTCCCGAGAGCGTCACCCAGGCCGGCATGCGCCTGCTCGAGGGTCTCGATGCCTCCCACGCCGCCGAGCGCGGAGGCGGCGATCACCAGGAGGGCGAGGTTCATCAGGCCGGCGACGGTCATCGCGGCCACCACGTCGGTGCGCTGACTGCGCAGCAGCCCACGCCGCTGCGCCTCGGTAGTGGTGACGTAGCGGTCGCTCGTCAGGGCGCTGTGCAGGTAGATCGCGTGCGGCATCACCGTCGCGCCCAGCATGCCGGCGGCCAGCAGGACGCTGTCGCTGCCCTCGAACCGGGGGATCGTGCCCTGGGCGAGCGCCAGCGGCTGCAGGCCGCTGCGGAACACGTCGTAGGCGAACCCGACCAGGATCACCGTCAGCATGCCCGTGATGGCCGCCTCGAACGGACGGTGACCACGGGTCTGCAAGGTAAGCAGGGCGAAGGCCACCACCGCCGTGATCAGACCACCCACCAGCAGCGGCAGGTCGAAGAGGAGCTTGAGGGCGATGGCGCCACCGACGACCTCGGCGAGGTCGGTCGCGATCGCGACCCCCTCGGCCTGGAACCACAGCCCCCGGGTCACCGGACGCGGGAAGTGGGCCCGGCAGAGCGCAGGCAGGCTCATCCCGGTCGCGATGCCCGCCTTGGCCGAGAGGTACTGGATCAGCATCGCCATCAGGTTGCTCGCGAGCACCACCCACACCAGCAGGTAGCCGTAGGTGGCCCCCGCGGTGATGTTGGTGGCGAAGTTGCCGGGGTCGACGTAGGCAATCGCCGTGACGAAGGCAGGCCCGAGCAGGGGCAGCGGTCCGCGCACCAGTGCCCGGGGCCGCTCCCGGACGGCGGCGTTGTCATGCACGGCGGCTCCTCGTTCTCATGGTCGGCGCTTATTGTCACATCTTTCGATGGAGCCGCTCATCGGTATTCGGAGCCCTCCACCGATCGGATTGATTCAATGTCGGTAGACCGTGGGAACACCCCTACAGGTGAGGACAGATACCCTCCGACACACCTAGTGTCTGCAAAGCATCATGCCCTCTCTCAGGGGCCAACCAGCTTCGGCATCCGCGACTCGGAGGAAGTTCTCACGCCCATCGACGGTGGGCAATCCGATCACTCTTCGGCTACGAATCACGATTGCTGAATCACATCGGATAACAGCGAATGGAGAATTGAATGTTCGGCAAGGCCCTAGTACGAGACATGATCAACCGGAGCGCGGAGAACGAGACCGACCGCCGCGTCTTCCTGAAGGCTGCCAGTGCTGCTGGTCTGGGCACTATCGGGGCGGGTGCCGCGACCGTGCTGGGCGCCTCCTCGGCCAGCGCCGCGGGACGTGGCCCGAGCGACGCGGCGATCTTCAACTTCGCCCTCAACCTGGAGTACCTCGAGGCGCAGTTCTACCACTACGCCGCCTACGGCACTGCGCTTCCTTTCAAGCTCACCACCGGCAAGGGCGACCGCGGTGGCGTGGTCGGCGGGCACAAGGTTCCGTTCAAGACCCCGGCGATCGCCTCGATGGCGCGTGAGATCGCCCAGGACGAGAAGGACCACGTCAGGTTCATCCGCAAGACCCTGGGCGGTGCCGCGGTGGCGCAGCCCAAGATCGACCTGAAGAACAGCTTCACCGCTGCCGCCACGGCCGCGGGCCTGATCAAGCCCGGTCAGTCCTTCGACCCGTTCGCCGACGAGGACAGCTTCCTGCTCGGCGCGTTCATCTTCGAGGACGTCGGGGTCACCGCCTACAAGGGTGCGGCGCCGCTTATCGACAACAAGGCGTTCCTCGGGGCGGCTGCTGGCATCCTGGCCGTCGAGGCGTACCACGCCGGCATCATCCGCACCCGGCTCTACGACCGGAACCTGTTCGACGCGGTGAAGGCCATCTCCAACGCCCGGGACTCCTTGGACGGCAAGACCGACGTCGACCAGGGGATCGGTCGCCCTGCGCCGCGCAAGGCGAACCTGGTCCCGACGAACAGGAACGCGCTCGCCTTCAGCCGTACCCCGGGCCAGGTGCTCAACGTCGTCTACCTGAACCCCAAGAGCGTCAAGCAGGGCGGCTTCTACCCGAAGGGCGTCAACGGCGCCATCAACAAGAGCTCCTGACCACCCCTACGCCGGTGGGGGCACACCCCGTCGGTTTGAGGTGGGACGCGGGGGTCGGTCTTTTCAAGGACCGGCCCCCGCGTTGCTGCGTCACGAGCCACCGAGCGGGAACGCGCGCGTCGGCTGCCAGCCCTGCTCGTCGTCGTGGGCGTAGAGGGCGAAGCAGTCCGCCTCGAACACGCACTCGAAGTCGGCCAGCTCGTCGAAGGCCCGGTCCAGCGTGACGTCGTCGAGATGGTGGGCAATCGTGACGTGGGGGTGGTAGGGGAACACCAGGTCCAAGGCCAGCGGGCCGGTACGGCACGCCCCGGCCAGCGCCTCGCACTGCGAGATCCCCTCGGCCACGGTCACGAAGACCACCGGTGACACCGGGCGGAACGTGCCGGTGCCCCGCAGCCGCATCCGGAACCCGCCGACCTCGGAGGCCACCGTCTCGAGGTGGTCCTCCACCAGCTCCACCGCCGCCTCGCTCACCGCAGTGGGGGGCACGAGCGTCACGTGCGTCGGGATCTGTTGGGCGGTCGTGTCACCGATCGCGGTGCGGTAGTCCTGGAGCTGCCGCGCCCAGGGGTCGGGGATGGCCAGGGCGACGCCGATGGTGGGCACTCCGGCGACCCTAACGGGCCGTCGCGGGGACGAAGCCCACGCGCTCGTAGACGTCTCGCAACGTGGCCTCGGCGATGGCGCCGGCGCGCGCCGCACCCTCCCGGAGGATCCCGTCGAGGTGGGTGGAGTCGTCGAGCAGCTCCAGCGTGCGGTTGCGGAACGGTGTCACGAACTCCACCACCGCGTCGGCGAGGTCGGACTTCAGCGCGCCGTACCCGGAGCCCGCGTAGCGCTCCTCGAGGTCGCTGATCGGTGACTCCGTCAGCGCCGAGAAGATGGTGAGGAGGTTGCTCACCCCGGGTTTGCCCTCGGGGTCGAAGCGGACCTCCGACTCGGAGTCGGTCACTGCCGTGCGGATCTTCTTGGCCGACACCTTGGGGTCGTCGAGCAGCTCGATGATCCCGGCGGGCGACGACGCCGACTTCGACATCTTGGCCGTCGGCTCCTGGAGGTCGGTGATCTTCGCGGTCGCCTTCAAGATGTAGGGCTCGGGCAGCCGGAAGGTCTTCTTGTAGCGGTGGTTGAAGCGCTGGGCGAGGTCGCGGGTCAGCTCGAGGTGCTGGCGCTGGTCCTCCCCCACCGGCACGTAGTGGGGCCGGTAGAGCAGGATGTCGGCGGCCTGGAGCACCGGGTAGGTGAACAGTCCGACCGAGGCGGCACCCTCGCCGCCCTTGGCGGACTTGTCCTTGAACTGCGTCATCCGGCGGGCCTCTCCGAAGCCGGTCAGGCACTGCAGCACCCAGCCGAGCTGGGCGTGGGCCGGCACGTGGCTCTGCACGAAGATCGCGGACCGGTCCGGGTTGATCCCCATCGCGATCAGCTGGGCCGCGGCGCGCAGCGTCCGCTCACGCAGCACCTTCGGGCCCTGCTCCACCGTGATCGCGTGCAGGTCGGCGATGAAGAAGAACGGCTCGTAGTCGGCCTGCAGGTCCACCCACTGTCTCAGGGCGCCGAGGTAGTTGCCGAAGTGGAACGAGTCCGCGGTCGGCTGGATGCCGGACAGCACCCGTGGCCGAGCGGTGCCCCCACCACCACGAGTGGTCTCGACGGCGACCTCGGGAGGAGTCTTGGTGGACAGCGTCGACATGGTCCAGATTGTTCCATTGCCACCGCGCCGAGGCCCAGGCGCGTCCGGACGGGACCCCGCGCCGCGGCTATCGCTGAGAGTGGGCCAGGCCGTCGCGGCGGTGCAGCACTGCCGAGAAGGCCAGGACCGCGAAGCCCAGCACCGACAGGCCGACCCCGACCAGCGCGGTCGACAGGTAGCCGTAGCCGGCTGCGATGACCAGGCCGCCGAGCCAGGCGCCGAGGGCGTTCGCCACGTTGAGCGAGGCGTGGTTCATCGCCGCTCCCAGGGTCTGGGCGTCCCCGGCGACGTCCATCAGCCGCAGCTGGAGGTTGATCACCAGCACGGACCCGATGGTGGTGATCGCGAAGGCGAACGGCAGCGCCCACCAGCCGAAGGGCATCACGAGGGCGAACAGCGCCAGCGAGACACCCATGCCGACGGCGGAGAGCAGCAGGGACCGCATGATCGACCAGTCCGCGAGCTCCCCGGCGAGCCAGGTGCCGCAGACCATGCCGAGACCGAAGGAGAGCAGGAAGACCGGGACCGCCGACTGCGCAAGCCCCCCGGTCTCCGTGACGATCGGGGCGATGTAGGAGAACACGGCAAACATGCCGCCGAAGCCGACGGCGCCCGCGAGGAGCGTGAGCCAGACCTGTGGCTTGGCGAACGCGGCGAGCTCCCGGCGTCCCGACGCCTCGGGGTCGCCGGGGCAGCGCGGCACGAAGGCCAGTGCCAGCGCCACGGTCACCAGCGAGAGCACGGCCGCCGCCCAGTAGGCGGAGCGCCATCCCAGGTGCTGACCCATCCAGGTCGTGGCGGGGACGCCGATGACGTTGGCGACCGACAGCCCTAGCATCACCATGGCGACGGCCCGGCCCTTGCGGGCCGGCGACGCCATGCTGGCGGCGAGCAGGGAGGCCACCCCGAAGTAGCCGCCGTGCGGCAGCCCGTCGAGGAAGCGCGCGGCCACCAGCAGGTGGTAGCTGGTGGCCAAGGCGCTCGCAGCGTTGAAGACCGCGTAGGTCACCATCAGCGCCACCAGCAGGCCGCGCCGCGGCAGCCGGGACCCCAACGAGGCCAGCAGTGGCGCACCGACGACGACCCCGAGCGCGTACGCCGAGATCACGTGACCGGCCGACGGGATCGAGACGCCGACCCCGTCGGCGATCTCGGGCAGCAGCCCCATCGTCACGAACTCGGTGGTGCCGATCGCGAAGCCGCCCATGGCGAGTGCGAGCACCGCCAGCGCGAAGTGGGCGGTGTGCACGGCGGGCACCTCGGGGGCGCGGGCGGTGGTGGTCATCGACACCTATCGTCCAACCACCGGGCGCCGAGGACCTATTCCGGGAAGGCCCCCGGCACTCGTTGCCGGCACGCGCCTGGCGCTGCTACAGGGCGTCGAGGGCGCTGTTGAAGGTCGCCGACGGGCGCATCACGGCGGAGACCTTCTCGGCGTCGGGACGGTAGTAGCCGCCGATGTCCGCCGGCGCTCCCTGCACCGTGAGCAGCTCCGCGGTGATGGTCTCCTCCTGCTCGCGCAGCGTGGCCGCCAGCTGCCCGAACGACTCGGACAGGGCGGCGTCCTCGGTCTGCCGGGCGAGCTCCTCGGCCCAGTAGAGCGCGAGGTAGAAGTGCGAGCCGCGGTTGTCGATCTGGCCGACGCGGCGGGCCGGGGACCTGTTCTCGTTGAGGAAGGTCTCCGTGGCCCGGTCGAGCGCGTCGCCCAGGACCTTGGCCCGGGCGTTGCCCGTGACGCCGGCGTAGTGCTCGAGGCTGACCGCGAGCGCCAGGAACTCACCGAGACTGTCCCAGCGCAGGTAGTTCTCCTTCACCAGCTGCTGGACGTGCTTGGGAGCCGAGCCGCCGGCACCGGTCTCGAAGAGACCGCCGCCGTTGATGAG
>JBDSLK010000152.1:0-12741 GCA_039916425.1 Nocardioides sp. | reverse complement strand
CCGAGGGAGGTCAGGGCGCGCACCTCCTTGATGACGTTGATCTTCTTCTCGCCGGCGGCCTCGAGGACGACCTCGAACTCGTCCTGCTCGACTGCCTCCTCGGCACCAGCGCCGGCACCGGCCGCGGGGGCCGCGGCAACGGCGACGGGGGCGGCGGCGGTGACGCCGAAGGTCTCCTCGAACTGCTTCACGAACTCGCTCAGCTCAATGAGGGTCATCTCCTTGA
The DNA here is from genome assembly GCA_039916425.1 of Nocardioides sp. Lineage (GTDB taxonomy): Bacteria > Actinomycetota > Actinomycetes > Propionibacteriales > Nocardioidaceae > Nocardioides. The sequence continues at coordinate 12,515 of JBDSLK010000152.1, read as the reverse complement.
ACGCGTCGAGCAGCTCGTCGGTGTTGAGCTTCGCCATGGTGGCGGTTCCTTCCGTTCTGTGGCTCCGGAGCTTCCGGAGCCGGTCGGTTTCAGGTGGGTACGTCGGCTGACCGGTTGGTCAGGCCTCCGTCTGCTCCTCGGCGGAAGCGCTGGCCTCGACGGTCTCGGCAGGCTCGTCCGCGGGGGACTCCTCAGCCGGGGCGTCGGGCGCCTCGTCAACGGGCTCGGACTCGATGGCTTCCGCCGCCGGGGTGCCGGCCCCGCCTGCGAGGGATTCGGTGCTGTCCTGCCCTGACTCGATCCGCTTCGCCTCGAGCGCACCCACGAGACGGGCGGCCTGGGCGAGCGGGGCGTTGAGCAGGTAGACGGCCTGGGAGAGCGATGCGAGCATGGCGCCCGCCAGCTTGCCCAGGAGCACCTCTCGCGACTCCAGGTCGGCCAGCTTGGCGACCTGGGAGGCGTCGAGAGCGGCCCCGTCCATGTAGCCACCCTTGATGACGAGGGTGGGGTTTGCCTTGGCAAAGTCACGCAGACCCTTGGCCGCCTCGACCACGTCGCCGTTGATGAAGGCGATGGCGGTCGGGCCGGTGAGCAGGTCGTCGACGCCGGTCATCCCGGCCTCGGCGGCCGCGATCTTGGCGAGCGTGTTCTTGACCACGGCGTAGTGAGCGTCCTTGCCGAGCGAGCGCCGCAGGTCCTGCAGCTGCTTCACGGTGAGGCCGCGGTACTCGGTCAGCACAGCGCCTGCGGAGGTGTTGAAAGACTCAACGATCTCCGCGACAGCCGCTGCCTTTTCTGGCCGCGCCATGGGTCTCCTTCCGGACATCTACGAATGAGACGCCGGTAGGCCCGGCGCCGACGAGAAATGACGAACGCCCCGGGCACAGGTGCCCAGGGCGGTGGACTCGCGACTGCGGGGCAGCTGCGGGTCTTGCTCTGATCTCCTGCGCGGGTCGTCCACCTCTCGGCGGAGCCTTCGGTCCCTCTGCGCGAGCAGCGGGACAACCGGCGGTCTCTGGTTTCGTGAGCGACTGTACGGCGTCGGCGCGCGGATGGCCTAATCGGCTCCGATCGGTCGCGATCAGTGACCGCGGGAGTCATTTCGACCCATTCGCGTCATAGCGGGAGACCGGACGCGTTTCATGGGTGCTATGGATCCGAAGCTGACCCCCTTCATGGACGTGTTGGAGCGCGCCGACTCGCGGCTGCGCTCGCCGCAGTCCGACGTCGCGATCTGGCCTACCGGGTTCGGCCTCCTCGACGACGCGATCGGCGGCGGCCTCCGGGCCGGCACGCTGAACCTGATGGCCGGCCCGCAGGGCGAGGGCAAGTCGACGTTCGCGCTACAGATCGCTCGCAACGTGGCAGCCGCGGGACGCTCGGCGATCTACTTCTCCTACGAGCTCGAGGCCGAGTCGCTCCTGCAGAAGCTGGTGGCCATGGAGGCAGGCGAGCTGGGCCCGCACGACGCCGCCAACCTCAGCCAGATCCGCGCCGTGTTCGAAGGCAACGACGGTGCCGAGGGCGGCTTGGTCGACCGGATGGAGTCCCTCAACCACGGCGTCCAGGCCCTGCTGCAGGTGCACTCCTATGCCGAGCGCCTGGTGGCCTACCGCTCCACCGCCACCCACACCACCCTCGACGTCATCACCGCGGCGGTCAAGGAGGTGATGGCGGCCACCGGGGAGCCCCCGCTGATCGTGGTCGACTACCTGCAAAAGGTCGCGGAGTTCGGTCCGGGCGACGAGGACGAGCGCATCACCCGGATCACCGAGCGCCTGAAGGACCTCTCGATCGAGTTCGCGTGCCCCGTGCTCGCGGTGGCGGCCGCGGACAAGGCGGGCCTCGAGCCCGGTGCACGGATGCGGGCCCGCCACATGCGCGGGTCCACCGCCCTGGCCTACGAGCCCGACCTGGTGCTCATCCTCAACACCAAGGCCAACGTGGTCGCGCGCCACCACCTGATGTACGACGGCGACGCCGCGTCGCGGTTCCGCAACTGGTCGGTCCTGAGCATCGAGAAGAACCGATCGGGCCACGACGGCGGCGAGATCGAGTTCAAGAAGCGCTTCGACCAGGGCCGCTTCGACCCACACGGCAACAACGTCACCGAGAAGCTGGTGGACGAGCGCGTCTTCACCGAGTGACCACGGGCCGCTGATCCGCCGCGGGACCCCTCCCCGACGTGTTTCAATCAGCCTGTGGACCGGAAGTCGACCCCGCTGATGGAGGTGCTCGAGCGCGCCGACGTCCGGCTGCGCGGTAACGCACCCGACGCCAGGCTGTGGCCGACGGGCTTTCGCCTCCTCGACGACACCATCGGCGGCGGCCTGCGCGCCGGCACGTTGTGCATCCTGGCGGGGCCGCAAGGCCAGGGCAAGACGACGTTCGCGCTCCAGGTCGCCCGCAACGCCGTCGTGGCCGGGCGCTCCGCCATCTTCTTCTCCTTCGAGCTCGAGGCCGAGTCGCTGCTCCAGAAGCTCGTGGCGATGGAGGCCGGCGAGCTGGACCCGCACGGTGCCCCGAGCATGAATCAGATCCGCGCGGTCTTCGAGGGCACCGACCGTGGCGCCGGCGGCCTGCTGGACCGGATGGAGTCGCTCCCCGGCGGCGTCCAGGCCCTGCTCCAGGTGCACCAGTACGCCGATCGGCTCGTCACGCACCGGTCCACCTCCAGCCACACCGGGCTGGCCACGATCGTGAACGAGGTCCAGGACCTGAGCGACGCCGGTGGTGAGCCCCCGCTGGTGGTCGTCGACTATCTCCAGAAGGTGCACGACCCGCACGACGACAGCGAGGGGGAGCGGATCACCCGCATCACCGAGCAGCTCAAGGACCTGTCGATCGAGTTCGACTGCCCGGTGCTCGCCATCGCGGCCGCGGACCGGGAGGGGCTCGAGCCCGGCACCCGGCTGCGCGCGCGGCACCTGCGCGGGTCGACGGCGCTGGCCTACGAGCCCGACCTGGTGCTCATCCTCAACACCAAGTCCGACATCGTCGCCCGCCACCACCTGATGTTCGACGGCAGTGGCGGCGAGCGCTTCCGCGGCTGGTCGGTCCTCAGCGTGGAGAAGAACCGCGCCGGCCACGACGGCGCGGAGCTGGAGTTCCGCAAGCGCTTCGAGCAGGGCAGGTTCGAGGCCGACGGCAACGCCGTCGCCGAGCGACTGGTCGACGAGCGCGTCTACGTCGACTGAGAGCCCCTTGAGTTGGGCCTCCGGGCCCGTTGAGTTGGGCCTGGATCAGGCCTCGTCCTCGAGGGCGACGTTCTTGGTGCGGTTGGGGTCGACCTGGATGCCGGGGCCCATGGTCGTCGACACGGTGACCTTCCTGACGTAGCGCCCCTTGGAGCTGGCCGGCTTGAGACGCAGCACCTCCTCGAGGGCGGCGGCGTAGTTCTCCGCGAGCTGGACCTCGGAGAAGGACGCCTTGCCGATGATGAAGTGCAGGTTGGCGTGGCGGTCGACCCGGAACTCGATCTTGCCGCCCTTGATGTCGGAGACCGCCTTGGCGACGTCGGCGGTGACCGTGCCGGTCTTGGGGTTCGGCATCAGACCGCGGGGGCCCAGGACGCGACCGAGGCGGCCGACCTTGCCCATCATGTCGGGGGTCGCGACCACGGCGTCGAAGTCGAGCCAGACGCCGGCGACCTTCTCGATGAGCTCGTCGCCACCGACCACGTCGGCGCCGGCCTCGCGGGCGGCGTCGGCCTTCTCGGCGTTGGCGAACACCAGGACGCGGGCGGTCTTGCCCGTGCCGTGGGGCAGGTTGACGGTGCCGCGCACCATCTGGTCGGCCTTGCGGGGGTCGACCCCGAGACGCATGACGACGTCGAGGGTCTCGTCGAACTTCTTCTTGCTGGTGCCCTTGGCGATCTTGATCGCCGCGAGCGGGGCGTGGAGCTCGTCGCGGTCGAACTGCTCGGCCGCTGCTCGGTAGGTCTTGCTGCGCTGCATGGCTGATTCTCGTTTCTGATCAGGGTGTGGTCTGCGGGCCAGCGCGGCCCTGCCACGGGGTGTGGACAGGAGGACGGGGACGACTAGGAGATCGTGACGCCCATGGAGCGGGCGGTGCCTTCCACGATCTTCATGGCGGCGTCGATGTCGTTGGCGTTGAGGTCGGGCAGCTTGGTCGTCGCGATCTCACGCACCTGGTCCTTGGTCAGCTTGCCGACCTTCTCCTTGAGCGGGACGCCCGAGCCCTTGGCGAGACCGGCAGCCTTCTTGATGAGCTCGGCCGCCGGCGGCGTCTTGGTGATGAAGGTGAACGAGCGGTCCTCGTAGATCGTGATCTCAACAGGGATCACGTTGCCGCGCATCGCTTCGGTCTGCGCGTTGTAGGCCTTGCAGAACTCCATGATGTTCACACCGTGCGGACCGAGGGCGGTACCGACCGGGGGTGCCGGCGTCGCGGCACCGGCCTGGAGCTGCACCTTGACCAGTGCGGCGATCTTCTTCTTGGGAGGCATTCTTCTGTCTTCTCTCTCTCGTGGTCATGACGGGGAACTCCCCCTGCCACACTTGCTGGGTTTCGCCCTCAGAAGCCTTCGCAGGCTCAGGGTACGAGCCTCACACCTTCTGGATCTGGCTGAAGCTCAGCTCGACCGGGGTCTCCCGGCCGAAGATCTCGACGAGGGCCTTGACCCTCTGCGACTCGGCGTTGATCTCGGTGATCGTCGCGTGCAGGGTGGCGAACGGACCGTCGACCACCATGACAGAGTCGGACACGTCGAAGTCGGCGACCTCGACGGGCTTCTTGGCGGCTGACCCGCTCGTCGCGGTGCTGGTGCCGGCGGCGACCGCCTCGGCCTCGGCGGCGGCGATGACGGCCGGCGCCAGCATCTTCTCGACCTCGTCGAGGCTCAACGGCACCGGCTGGTGGCTGTGGCCGACGAAGCCGGTCACCGAGGGGGTGTGGCGGACTGCGGCCCACGACTCGTCGGTGAGGTCCATCCGGACCAGGACGTAGCCGGGCAGGACGGTCCGCTTGACCATCTTGCGCTGGCCGTTCTTGATCTCCGCGACCTCCTCGGTGGGGACCCGGATCTCGTGGATGTAGTCCTCCATGTTGAGGGAGTGGATGCGGTTCTCGAGGTTGGCCTTCACCCGGTTCTCCATGCCGGAGTAGGTGTGCACCACGAACCAGTCACCTACCTGCATGGCGAGCTCGCGACGGAACTGCTCCAGCGCGTCGGGGATCTCGGCGTCCGCACCGTCCTCGTCGGCCGACGTCTCGACGCCAGCCTCGGGGTCGGCGGTCGCCCCGGCGTCCGCGTCGTCGGCGTCAGCCGCCTCGGTCTCGGGTGTCTCGTCAACTGCCTCGGTCTCGGACGTCTCGTCGGACTCCGGGGTCTCGTCGACCGGGTCGGTCTCGACCGGCTCGTTGGGATCCACGTGCTGCTCTGTCACTTCTCGCCTGCTTCGTTTTGGATTGCCTGGGGATGCTGCTGTCGGCTCGCCCGGCCGGCTCGAGGCCGGCCCGGGTGCCGTGCCGCCTACCCGCCCTGGGTGAAGACGGCGAAGACGAGCTTGCCGAACGCGAGGTCCAGCACCGACACGATCGCCATCATCACGAGCACGAACACCATGACCACGATGAAGTAGGTGATCAGCTGCTGCTGGGTGGGCCAGACGACCTTGCGGAGCTCGGCGATCACCTGGCGGTAGAACGTCGCCGGACTGGTGCGCTTGGCGTTGCGATCCTCGGGATCGCGACCCCGGCGCACCGTGCTGCTCTCCGACACGATCTTCACCTTCCACTCGGGTCCGGCCGGCTGGCGCCGACCGGTGCTTGCAGGGCACGAGGGACTTGAACCCCCAACCTTCGGTTTTGGAGACCGATGCTCTGCCAGTTGAGCTAGTGCCCTTCGGTTCCCCGTGAACCACGGTCGACCGATGGGCAGGCCGAAGCATGTGGAGAACCACCAAGGGGGAAGTCTAGGTGCAAGGGCGAAGGATCGTCCAAACGGCCCCGTGGACGCCCCGCGGACGGCCCCTGGACTGCCACTCGGCCATCCCTGGACGATCCCGCACGCCCCCGGGGACGGCACCCGGCGGAGCACCCGGGGCACGGCTCTACGATGACAGGCATGAGCAACGCCTCCACCACCTCGTCCTCCTCGCCCCGCGAGCGCCGCGTCTCCCGGCGGATCGGCGCCATCGCCGAGTCCGCCACGCTGAAGGTCGATGCCAAGGCCAAGGCGCTCAAGGCCGAGGGTCGACCGGTGATCGGCTTCGGGGCGGGTGAGCCTGACTTCCCGACCCCCGACTACATCGTGCAGGCCGCCGTCGAGGCGTGCCGCGACCCCCGCAACCACCGCTACACCCCCGCCGGCGGCCTGCCGGAGCTCAAGAAGGCGATCGCCGAGAAGACGTTGCGCGACAGCGGCCTGGCGGTCGAGCCCGCCCAGGTCCTGGTGACCAACGGCGGCAAGCAGGCCATCTACGAGGCGTGCGCCGCGATGCTCGACCCGGGCGACGAGGTGATCGTCCCGGCGCCCTACTGGACGACGTACCCCGAGGCGATCGCGTTGGCGGGCGGCTCGACGGTCGAGGTGCTGGCCGACGAGACCCAGGACTACAAGGTGACGCCCCAGCAGCTCGAGGCGGCCCGCACGGAGCGCACCAAGGTCCTGCTCTTCGTCTCCCCGTCCAATCCCACCGGGTCGGTCTACACCGCCGAGGAGATCCGAGCGATCGGCCGGTGGGTCGAGGACCACGGCCTGTGGGTGCTCACCGACGAGATCTACGAGCACCTCGTCTACGACGGCGTGGAGACCGGCTCGATGCCGGTGCTCTGCCCCTACCTCGCCGACAACTGCGTCGTGGTCAACGGGGTGGCGAAGACCTACGCGATGACCGGCTGGCGGGTCGGCTGGATGATCGGGCCGACCGACCTGGTGAAGGCCGCCACCAACCTCCAGTCGCACGCCACGTCCAACGTGTCCAACGTCGCCCAGCGCGCCGCGCTCGCCGCCGTGTCGGGCGACCTGACCGCGGTCGAGGAGATGAAGGTCGCCTTCGACCGGCGCCGCCGGACCATCGTGTCGATGCTGCGGGAGATCGACGGTGTGGTCTGCCCGATGCCGCAGGGCGCCTTCTACGCCTACCCCTCGGTGAAGGGCCTGCTCGGCAGGGAGTACGGCGGCCGGGTCATCGACACCTCCGCCGACCTGGCGGAGTGCATCCTCGAGGAGGCCGAGGTCGCCGTCGTGCCCGGCGAGGCGTTCGGGTCGCCGGGCTACCTCCGGCTCTCCTACGCGCTGGGCGACGATGACCTGGTCGAGGGCGTCTCTCGCCTGCAGAAGCTGTTCGCCTGAGTGGAGCACCAGCACCGGGACCTCGAGGCTCGCAACATCAGGGCACTGCCCAAGGCCCACCTGAACCTGCACTTCACCGGGTCGTTGCGGCACGCCACCCTGCTCGAGCTGGCCGAGCGTGACGGCATCGTCCTGCCCGACTCCCTCGTCTCGGAGTGGCCGCCGCTACTCTCCGCCGCGGACGAGAAGGGCTGGTTCCGCTTCCAGCGGCTCTACGACGTGGCGCGCTCGGTGCTGCGCACCCCCGACGACGTACGCCGCCTGGTGCTGGAGGCGGCCGAGGACGACGTCCGCGACGGGGGGCGCTGGCTGGAGATCCAGGTCGACCCGAGCGGCTACGCGGCCCGCTTCGGCGGGATCACCGCCTTCACCGACCTGGTCCTCGACTGCGTGCGTGACGCGGCGACCCGCACCGGCCTGGAGATCGCCGTCGTGATCGCTGCCAACCGCACACGGCACCCCCTCGACGCCCGGACCCTGGCCCGGCTGGCCGCTCAGTACGCCGGCCGCGGGGTCGTGGGCTTCGGGCTCTCCAACGACGAGCGTCGGGGCCGCACCGAGGACTTCGCGGGCGCGTTCGCGATCGCCGAGCGGGCCGGGCTGGCCCTGGTGCCCCACGGCGGCGAGCTGCAGGGACCGGGCAGCGTCCGGGCCTGCCTCGACACCCTGCACGCCGACCGGCTCGGGCACGGCGTCCGCTCGGTCGAGGACCCGGACCTGCTGGACCGGATCGTCCAGCAGGGGGTCGCGCTCGAGGTCTGCCCGGTGTCCAACGTCGCCCTCGGGGTCTACAGCGACCTCACCTCGGTGCCGCTCCCCCAGCTGATGGCCGCGGGGGCGACGGTGGCGCTGGGCGCCGACGACCCGCTGCTGTTCGGCTCCCAGCTCGCCTCGCAGTACGCCACGATGCGGGCCGCGCACGAGCTCACCGACGACCAGCTCGCCGACCTGGCCCGGATGTCCTTCACGGCGGCGCGCGCCTCGGAGGAGCAGAAATGTCGATGGCTCGCCGAGGTCGAGGTCTGGCGGACGTCCCGGGCTGGCACGATGTCCTCGTGACGACGCCCCAAGAGCCCCGCGACGACGACCAGCCCACGATGCTGCCCGAGGCCTTCCTCCAGCAGCACCCCGACGGGTCGACCCAGCCGCTGCCCAGCCAGGGCCAGCAGGGGCAAGACCCCTACGCCCAGCCGCAGTACGGCCAGGCCGACGGCCAGCCGGGGTACCCCCCGCAGGGCTACCCCCAGCCGGGATACGGCGCCTACCCGCCGCAGGGGTACGGCTACGCCGGACCCGTCCAGAACCACCCGTCGGCCCAGACCGCCATGGTGCTCGGCCTGGTCGGGCTGATCGGCTTCTTCTTCTGCGGGGTCACCGTGGTCGTGAGTCCCTTCGCGTGGCGGATGGGCGCCCGAGCCCGCCGTGAGATCGACGCCTCCCAGGGCAGCCTCGGCGGCCGCGACACCGCCACCGTCGGCTACGTCACCGGCATCATCGGCACCGTGATCCTCGCTCTCGCCGTGGTGGCGATCATCGCGATCATCGGCCTGCTCGCCGTCAGCGCGACGAGCACCACCGGCTGAGGTCCGCCGGGGACGCGGGGTCTCAGAGCCCCGGGCCCACGACCACCGGCTCGGGCACCAGGACGACCCCGGTCGCCCGCGCCACCCCGTCGCGCACCTCGCGTGCCAGGGCGAGCAGGTCGGTGGTGCTCGCGCCGCCCCGGTTGGTCAGGGCCAGCGGGTGCTTGGTCGACAGGCTGACCCGCTCGTTGCCGTAGCCACGGTCGAAGCCGGCGTGCTGCATCAGCCACGCGGCGCTGGTCTTCACGGCGCCGTCCTGCTCCCACCGGGGCGCCCCGTCCGGGAGCCCGGCGGCCGCCTCCTCGGTGAGCACCGGGTTGGTGAAGAACGAGCCGGCACTCCAGGTGTCGTGGTCGGCCTCGTCGAGCACCATCCCCTTGCCGCGCCGGAGCGTGAGTACGGCGTCCCGCACGTCGCCGAGCGGCGCGCGGGCGCCCGGCTCGACGCCCAGGCTGCGGGCGAGCTCGGCGTAGCCCACGGGCGACCCCAGCGTGCCCTGGCGGAGCTGGAAGGTCACGTCGAGCACCACGTGGCGGGCGGGGTCGGCCTTGAAGCGGCTGTGCCGGTAGCCGAAGCCGCAGTCGGCGTTGGCGAAGGTGCGGACCCCACGCAGGGTGCGGTCCCAGACCCGCACCGAGGCGATGGTCTGGGCGACGTCCTGGCCGTAGGCGCCGACGTTCTGGATCGGGGTCGCGCCCACGGAGCCGGGGATGCCGGCGAGGGCCTCCACCCCGACCCAGCCGTGGACGATCGCGTGACCCACGAAGGCATCCCAGCTCTCGCCCGCGGCGACCGTGACCAACGCTCCCCCACAGGTCGGTCCGTCGGCGTCGTCGACATCGGGCCGGATGCCCGTGGTGGCCACGTGCACGACGGTGCCGGCGAAGCCGGCGTCGGCCACCACGAGGTTGCTCCCGCCCCCGATCACCAGGACGGGGTCGCCGGCGTCGTCGGCTGTGGTCACCGCCTCGACGACCTCGGCCTCCGACCGGGCCTCGACCCAGCTCCCGGCGGGCCCGCCGAGCCGCAGGGTGGTGTGCTGCGCGATCAGCTCAGTCATCGGTGGGGCCGCACAGGACGGCCTTCGGCATCCCGAGGACCTTCTGGCCGGCGCACGTGACGGTGAGCCTGACGGTGGTCAGCCCGTCCTCCCCGCCCGGCACGACCTCGCCGGCCACGTCGACCTCGACGCCGCCCTCGGCCGGCACCACCACCGGGCTGGTGAACTTGCAGCCGAAGGCGACGACCTCGGCGTCGGGGTACCAGATGGCGACCGCGCGGGCGGCCAGCGCCATCGTGTACATGCCGTGGGCGATCACCCCGGGCAGCCCCACGCTGCGGGCCACCTCCTCGTCCTGGTGGATGGGGTTGTGGTCGCCGCTGGCGGCGGCGTACGCGACGAGGTCCGCGCGAGTGACGGTGAAGGTCTGGCTGGGCAGGCTCATGACGCAGCGCCCCGGTGGACGAGCGTGGCCGAGGTCGCGCAGACCAGGGCGCCGTCGGCGTCGGTGATCTCGCTGGTGGTCCCGATGATGTCGTTGCCGGCGATCTGGCGCAACGAGGCGACGGTGAGCGTCGCCGTCAGCACGTCGCCGGGGACGACCGGCCGCTCGTAGGCGAACTTCTGCTCGCCGTGGACGATACGGAACAGGTCGATCGACTCGGCCTCGAGGAAGGCGTTCATCGCGCCGAAGGCGAGCACGATCGGGTAGGTCGCCGGCGCCGCGCCACCGTCGTAGTCACCACCGGTGGTGGCGACGAACTCGCGGAGGTGGTCCGCGGTGACGGTGTGGGGCGGCGTGGGCGGGAAGGCTCTCCCGACGAGTGACTGGTCGACCGGCATACCCGCCAAAATAGACGCCGACCCGCCCGAGTCGCTCGGGCGGGTCGACGAAGTCGGTGCGAGGACTCCTCAGCGGGTCTCGCGGTGCGCGGTGTGCTTGCGGCACCGCGGGCAGAACTTCGCCAGCTCCAACCGGTCGGGGTCGTTGCGGCGGTTCTTCTTGGTGATGTAGTTGCGCTCCTTGCAGTCCACGCACGCGAGCGTGATCTTGGGGCGAACGTCAGAGCTCTTGCTGGCCACGGGAGGTCCTTTGCTGCATCGATACTGCGTCGGTCGTGCGGGGAGTCACTTGGTTGTAGCGGGGGCGGGACTCGAACCCGCGACACCACGATTATGAGCCGTGTGCTCTAACCACCTGAGCTACCCCGCCACCGGAGGTGGTCCGAACCGACTCTTCAGGATGCAGAGTACGGCCCGGCCCCCACCAGGGCCCCTTTACGGAATCGAACCGTAGACCTTCTCCTTACCATGGAGACGCTCTACCGACTGAGCTAAAGGGGCAACGTCGGAGAACGATACACAGTCCTCCGGGCGGAAGAGAAATCGCCTCTGGCCCGCCTGATCCAGCCTCGTCGTGCCGTCCCCCGAGCTTGCCGGGATCGCCCCGATCACCACCGATCGGGTGCGGCTGGGACCGATGTCGAGGGGCTCGACCCACTAGCGCCGGGCACCCCGGCGGTGGCACCCCAGGAGGTGGTCGTCGACGATGCCGACCGCCTCCATCAGGGCATACATCGTGGTCGGACCGACGTGGGCGAAGCCGCGCCTCTTGAGCGCCCTCGAGAGCGCCAGCGACTCCGGCGAGACCGTCGACATGTCCTCGGTGCGCTCTGGGGCGGGCTGGATCTCGGGGGTGAAGCCGAGCACGAACGCCTCCAGACCCCCGTCGTCACGCAGCGCGAGCGTCTCCCGGGCGTTGGTCACCGCGGCCTCGATCTTGCGGCGGTTGCGGACGATGCGCACCTCCTCCATCAGCCGTGCCACGTCGGCGTCGTCGTAGGCCGCCACGACCTCGGCGTCGAAGCCCGCGAACACCTCGCGGAAGGCCTCCCGCTTGTTGAGGATCGTGAGCCAGGACAGGCCGGACTGGAAAGCCTCGAGGGTGAGCCGCTCGAGGTAGGCCGACTCCCCCGCGACACGCATCCCCCACTCGGTGTCGTGGTAGCGCTGGTTGACCGGGTTGCCCGACGCCCAGGGGCAGCGCGCCACGCCGTCGTCGCCGAGCACCGGTCCGGGCACGGGTCGATCCTCGCAGACTCCCGCCGACCGGGCCGAGCCGTCACCCGCCCGAGCGCTCCTCCGCGACGCTGTTGCCGCCGTCGACGACAAGGCACTGACCGGTGACGTAGGACGCCCCCGGCGAGCACAGCCAGGCGACCGCGGACGCGACCTCCTCGGCCGAGCCGCTGCGACCCATCGGCGTCACCCGGCCCTGACGCACCTCGGCGGGGGTCTGCGAGCCGGTCTCGATCCACCCGGGTGCCACCGCGTTGACGCTCACCCCGTCACCGGCGGCGTCGACGGCCAGCGCCCGGGCCAGCCCCACGAGCCCGGCCTTCGCCGCGGCGTACGCCACGTCGCCGGTCATCGCCATCACCGGCCCCGTCACGCTCGCGACCATCACGACCCGGCCCCAACGCGCCCGTCGCAGCACCGGCAGCGCGGCCCGGGTGACTAGGAAGGCGGTGCTCAGGTTGCGCTGGAGCGAGGCCTCCCAGGTCGCCAGCGACATCGAGTCGGCCGAGCCGGACTGCCAGTCCGGGTCGGCCGT
>JBDSLK010000151.1:0-2976 GCA_039916425.1 Nocardioides sp. | reverse complement strand
CGGCTGGACAGCCTGATGGTGCAGCCCCTGGTCACCAGCCTGGTCCTCGGCGGCGCCGGTCGAGGCACCGCGTTGCTGCGGTCGGCCGACACGAGCACCCAGCACGTGCAGATCGCCGTCCCGGGTTCCGGGACCGCCGTCGTCCGCAGCTACGACGGCTACGGTCGACTGGTGTCGACGCGCCGCATCGCGGCCCGGTCGGTGCCCGTGTCCATCGTCCCGGGAGGCTTCACCCTCGTGCGGCGATGACCCTCCCCACCCCCCGACAGAGAGCGAAGGCATGACTGAACGCCCGCACGCAGAGTTCCCCCTCGGACCCTTCACGCCGTACGACGCCAACCCGATCCTGCGTCCGCAGGGCGACGGCTGGGAGTCCGCCAGCGTCTACAACCCCGCCGCGGTGGTGAAGGACGGCCAGGTGGTGCTGCTCTACCGCGCCCATGCCGCCGACATCGTCAGCCACGTCGGGCTCGCGACGAGCGACGACGGCATCCACTTCGAGCGGCACCCCGAGCCGGTGCTGTCGCCGAGCGAGCCCTACGAGACGCACGGGTGCGAGGACCCCCGGGTCACCGAGATCGACGGGACCTACTACCTGACCTACTCGGGCTGGGACCACCAGCACGCCCAGCTGTGCCTGGCCACCTCGACCGACCTGTACACGTGGGTGAAGCACGGGCCGCTGTTCCCCGACTTCAACACCTTCGAGCCGTTCGCGGAGAACTTCCCGACCCCGTGGAGCAAGGCGGGCGGCATCCTCGCGACGCCGATCGACGGTCGCTACCTGATGTACTTCGGCGAGGGCTCGCTCTACCACGCGTGGTCCGACGACCTGATCCACTGGACGCCAGGCCCCAACGACGAGCCGCTGATGGTGCCGACCGCCCCCGGCACGTTCGGCGACTACCTCGTCGAGGTCGGGCCGCCGCCGATCATCACCAACAACGGGCTGATCCTCCTGATGCACAACGCGGCCGTGAAGCACGACGACGGCACGGTGCGCTACACCTGCGGCCAGTTGCTCTTCGACCCCGCGCGGCCTACCGAGATCATGGCGCAGATGAACTACCCGTGGCTCGAGCCGACGACGTTCGAGGACCAGCACGGCTTGGTCTCCAACGTCACGTTCGTCGAGGGGCTGGTGCACTTCAAGGACACCTGGTTCGCCTACTACGGGCAGAGCGACTCGACGCTCGCCGTGGCAACCTACCGGGTGGGCGACACCTACGGCGCCGACCGATGAGCTGGCTCGACAACCCGGCCCACGCCCGCTGGCTGGAGGCCGAGGGCGACCGGCTGCTCGACTTCGGCCGGGCGTCGGTGCACCCCGACGGAGGGTTCGCGTGGCTGTCCGAGGACGGCGCGCCCGAGCTCGACCGGCCGGTGGCGCTGTGGATCACCTGTCGGATGACCCACGTCTACGCCCTGGGCCACCTGATGGGTCGACCCGACTGCGGGCGGCTGGCCGACCTCGGGGTCGCGGCCCTACGTGGTCGCTTCCGCGACGACGCGCACGGCGGCTGGTACGCCCAGGTGACGGCCGACGGCCCGGTGTCGACCGACAAGACGGCCTACGAGCACGCCTTCGTGGTGCTCGCCGGGGCGAGCGCGGCGGCGGCGGGGCGGCCGGGCGGGCGTGAGCTGCTGGACGAGTCGCTCGACGTCCTGCTCGAGCACTTCTGGGACGATGAGCACGGCATGGTGCGCGAGCAGTGGGACGAGGGGTGGACGACCCTCGACGGCTACCGCGGCGTGAATGCCAACATGCACACCGTCGAGGCGCTGCTCTCGGCGGCCGACGTGCTCGGTGACGCGTCGCTGCGGGAGAAGGCGCAGCGGATCGTCACCCGCGTGGTGCACGACCTCGCGCGCGACAACGACTGGCGCATCCCCGAGCACTTCGACGAGACCTGGACGCCGGTCCCCGACTACAACATCGACGAGCCCGCGCACCCGTTCCGCCCCTATGGCGCGACGATCGGGCACTGGCTGGAGTGGGCCCGGCTCGCGCTGCACCTGCGGGCGGGCCTGGGCGCCACCGCTCCCGACTGGCTGCTCGACGACGCCCGCTCGCTCTTCGACGCCTCGGTGCGCGAGGGGTGGGCGGTGGACGGCGCCGACGGCTTCGTCTACACCGTCGACTGGTCGGGCGCGCCCGTCGTCCGTGAGCGGATGCACTGGGTCGCGGCCGAGGCCACTGCCACTGCGGCCGCCCTGCACGCAGCGACGGGTGAGGCGGCGTACGCCGACTGGTACGTCACCTGGTGGCAGCATGTCGCCGACTGCTTCCGCGACCCCGCACGTGGCTCGTGGCACCACGAGCTGTCGCCCGCCAACCAGCCCAGCAGCGTCACCTGGCCGGGCAAGCCGGACACCTACCACGCCTTCCAGGCCACTCTCATCCCGCGGCTCCCGCTCGCGCCGACGCTGGCTGCGGCGCTGCGCGACGGGCTGCTGCCGTAGTCCCGCAGGGAGGGCGACGTCCGGACGGCGCGGCCAATCCGGGACGCGCTCCGCGTCGAAGCACTCCCACGTCATCGGCCAGCTGCAGCACGAGGGCTCCGGCCCGACGCTGGGCTCCGGCGGGACGACGGTACGGCTGTCCAACTCCAACGTCGACCCCGGCGCCTCGCGGGTGTACGGCGACGTCGCCGTCAACGGCTGACCGCCGCCGCCAGCGCCTTCCTCTTCCAGCTCGACGGCCGCAACCTCGACCCGCTGAGGACCAAGGCCGACACTGCGATCCTCGAGGGCATCAAGGTCGAGATCTCCGACGTCGCGGCGCCCGCTGCTCAACAAGACCTTCGGCACCAAGGCCGTGAAGCCCGGCCTGCCGGTCGGCATCGCGGAGATCACCGTCGACACGAAGTAGTCAGCCGCTGGTGAGCACTACCCGCTGCCGCCCGCCGGACTGTTGCGGCCTGCGCTTGTTGTTGCGTACGACGCGTGACGGGCGCGACGGCGCGGCGTACTCTC
>JBDSLK010000150.1:0-4362 GCA_039916425.1 Nocardioides sp. | reverse complement strand
CCCGACGGCGCGCCGTCGGCATTGGTGTGCGCGGTGAGCAGGGCACAGCCGGCCCGGCCCAGGGTGGCCAGGGTGCGCCCCTTCGGCGTGGTGGCGGCGACGCCGTGGACCGCCTTGAGGAAGAGCGGGTGATGGACCAGCAGCAGGTCGGCGCCCCAGGCCGAGGCCTCGTCGGCCACCGGCTGCACCGCGTCCACGGCCAGCAGCACCCGGCGGACCGGCGTGTCCGGGTCGCCGCTGACCAGCCCGACCGCGTCCCACGTGTCGGCGGTGGCCGGGGGGTACCAGTTGTGCACGAGGGCGACCACGTCGGCGAGCGTCGGCGGTGTCATGGCCACAGGCTAGTGAGGTGGGCGCAGAGGGGATCGAACCCCCGACCACTTCGTTGTAAGCGAAGGGCTCTACCGCTGAGCTATACGCCCGGGACGCCGCACACCCTACGACAGGCCGGGACTGGTCTCGGTGGCGACCGATCGAACGGGGCCGGGGCGGGACGCCCTCGCAACACCCGCAAGTAAAGTTGAACCGCTGGCGTCTCGGGTCACCAGCGGTTCAACAAGAAGAACGTTACACATCGGGCCGGACCAGCGCGAGTCCTCGTCGAAAATCCGTCTATCTGGTCTAGGCCATTGCCCGGAGCTGGCGCAGGTGCTCGTCGAGATCGCGCCCCTCGGGGGCCGCGTTGTGCACCGACCAGCGCACCCGGCCCTCCGGATCGATGACGTACGACGACCGGCGCGGGCAGCCCTTTGCCTCGTCGAAGACGTCGTAGGCGCGACTCACCTCACCGTGCGGCCAGAAGTCCGACAGCAGGGGGAAGTTGAGCCCGTCCGCGTCCGCGAAGGCCCGCAGGGAGTAGACCGGGTCGCAGGAGACTGCGAGCACCTCGGTGTCGAAGGTCAGGAACTGGTCGAGCCGGTCCCGGATGCCGGCCATCTCGCCCGTGCAGACCCCGGAGAAGGCGTAGGGGTAGAAGAAGATCGCAACGGCCTTGGTGCCACGGAACGACGACAGCGCGACGTCCTGGCCGAACTGGTCGCGCAGCCGGAAGTCGGGCGCGACCGCCCCCAGCTGGATACCGGCGTCGGTGCTCATCACCCAGGAAGTGTCCCACCCGGCGCCGACGGCGACGTAGCGGGACCGCCTCAGGCCCCGTCGTCCTCGGCCAGGCGGCGCTTGAGCACCTTGCCGGTCGCGTTGCGGGGCAGCTCGTCGAGGAAGACGATCTCGCGCGGCACCTTGTAGCGGGCCAGGTTGTCCTTGACCCACGCCTGGAGGTCGGCCGCGGACACCGTGTCGTCCGAGACCACCACGTAGGCGCGCAGGCGACGGCCGAAGGTGTCGTCGTCGACCCCCATCGCGGCCGCCTCGACGACGTCGGGGTGCCGGCACAGGCAGTCCTCGACCTCCTGGGGGAAGACGTTCTCTCCCCCGGACACGATCATCTCGTCGTCGCGGCCCTCGACGTAGAGCCGCCCGTCGGCGCCGATGCGGCCGACGTCGCCGGTCGCCATCAGCCCATCGACGACCTCCTTGTGGCCGCCGCCGGTGTAGCCCTCGAAGAGCATCGAGTTGCCCACGAAGATCCGACCCGGTTCGCCGTCGGGGACGGCACGCCCGTGCTCGTCGACGATGCGCACCTCGGTGCCGACAGGCGGACGACCGGCGGTGCGGGCGGCGGCCCGCAGGTCCGCGGGTGTGGCGATGCTCGCGTAGGCCACCTCCGTCGACCCGTAGGTGTTGTAGAGGTTGTCGCCGTAGCGGTCCATCCAGGTCGCGGCCAGGTCGCCGGGCAGGGCCGAGCCGGACGACGTCACCACCGTGAGCCGGGACAGGTCGTAGCGGTCGAGCACCTCGGCCGGCAGCGCGAGGACCCGCTGGAGCATGACCGGGATGACCACGGCGGCGTCGCAGCGCTCGTCCTGCAGGGTGCGCAGGAAGTCCTCGGGGTCGAACCGTCGACGGAGCACCATCGTGGCGCCCAGGAGCATGCTCAACGCCACGTGGGCCAGGCCCCAGCTGTGGAACATCGGGGCGGCGACGTGCAGCCGTTGGCCCGCCCGCAACGGGATCCGCTCCAGGATCGCGACCGCCGCGTCGAAGCCGGCCTCGTTGCGGGGCGCCCCCTTGGGCGTGCCCGTGGTGCCGGACGTCAGGATCACCACCCGGGAGTGGCGTTGTGGCGGGTCGAGGTCGGTAGTCGGCCGTCCGCGGACCAGGTCCTCGACCGTCTCCGCCGCGCTCGCGGAGTCGGTCCAGGCCAGGACCCGGCGCTCCACGTCGGCGGAGTCGACCAGGGCGGCGAACTCCTCGTCGTACACCAGGGCGCTGGGCGACTCCCGCGTGAGGACTGCGATGAGCTGGGGTCCGGCGAACGCGGTATTGAGGTAGAGGACGTCGGCGCCGAGCTTGGCGGCCGCGATGCTCGCGTCGAGGAAGTAGCGGTGGTTGCGGCACATCACCGCGACGGTGTCGCCCTCGCCGATGCCCTGCTCCCGCCAGGCGTGGGCCAGGGCGTTGCTGCGCCGGTGCAACTCCAGCGCGGTCAGGGAGCCGCGCTCGTCGACCACCACGTCGCGGTCCGGCCAGCGCAGCGCCAGCGCCGCGAACCCGCCGGCCGGGCCGGTCCCCCACTGGAGGACGGCACGTCCGATCCGTGCCAGTCGCCAGGGCGCCACCGGCCGGATCACCCCGGTCTCGGTGAGGACCCTGCCACTCACCCCCACGGCGCCGGCTCGCGCGTACCACCGGCCGAGGAGGTGCTGCGGTGAGATCAGAGGCTCCTGGGTTCGCCGGTCAGGCCGGCGTCTTCGGCGCCATCAGACGTGTTGCCGTCCAGTCCTTGCTGACGGCGACGGTCGTGGTCTGGGAGAGACCGGCGATCGGGGCGCCCTCGGCGATGTCGGCGGCGTCCACCGAGCCCGGCCGGCCGATCTTGGGCGTGAGCAGCCAGATGGCGCCGCCCCCGACCAGGTCGGTCAGGGCGTCGACCAGGCCGTCCACCAGGTCGCCGTCGGCAGCGCGCCACCACAGCAGCACGGCGTCCACCACGTTGCCGTAGTCGCCGTCCACCATGTCGGCGTCGATGGTGTCCTCGACCGACTGACGGAGGTCGTCGTCGGTGTCCTCGTCCCAGCCGAGCTCCTGCACCACCATGCCCTGGCCGATGCCGAGACGAGACGCCGGCGTGCTCGCAGTCTGGGTGGACCCGTCACCCGCGGTCGCGCTCACCTGGCTCCTCCACATGCTGGTCGGCCCGGTCCGTGCCGGGATTGAGCAGTAGTCCATCGGAGTTGGCGTGCAGACGCAAGCCTGCCCACTACCCACGGGTAGATTTTCCCTCCTGGCACGAAGTGCAACGATGATCGGGTGAGCGACGAGAAGAAGACTTCCTCGGGCCCCCGGGCCTCGGTGATCCACGAGGGCCTGCCGACCCAGCTGCCCGACATCGACCCCGACGAGACGCGGGAGTGGCTGGAGTCCTTCGACTCGATGGTGGCCGACCGCGGACGCGAGCGAGCGCGCTACGTGATGCTGCGGCTGCTCGAGCGGGCCCGCGAGGAGCAGGTCGGCGTGCCTGCCCTGCGCAGCACCGACTACATCAACACCATCCCACCCGAGCGCGAGCCATGGTTCCCCGGTGATGAGGAGATGGAGCGCAGCATCCGGCGGCTGATCCGCTGGAACGCCGCGGTGATGGTCTCCAGCGCCAACCGCAAGGGCCTCGAGGTGGGCGGCCACATCGCGACGTACCAGTCGGTCGCGAGCCTCTACGAGGTCGGCTACAACCACTTCTTCCGCGGGAAGGAGCACCCCGGCGGCGGCGACCAGCTCTTCATCCAGGGTCACGCCTCCCCCGGTATCTACGCCCGCGCGTACCTGATGAAGCGGCTCACCGCCCAGCAGCTCGGCCGGTTCCGCCAGGAGGTCCAGCACGGCAAGGGGCAGGGGCTGTCGTCGTACCCCCACCCGCGGCTGATGCCCGACTTCTGGGAGTTCCCCACCGTCTCGATGGGCCTCGGCGCCATCAACTCGATCTACCAGGCGCGGTTCAACCGCTACCTGCACAACCGCGGCATCAAGGACACCTCCGACCAGCAGGTGTGGACCTTCCTCGGCGACGGCGAGATGGGGGAGCCCGAGTCACTGGGCGCCATCGGCCTGGCCGCGCGCGAGGAGCTCGACAACCTCACCTTCGTCATCAACTGCAACCTCCAGCAGCTCGACGGCCCGGTGCGAGGCAACGGCAAGATCATCCAGGAGCTCGAGTCGACGTTCCGCGGCGCCGGCTGGAACGTCATCAAGATCGTCTGGGGCCAGGGCTGGGACGCCCTGCTCGCGCGCGACGTCGACGGTGTGCTG
>JBDSLK010000149.1:0-24182 GCA_039916425.1 Nocardioides sp. | reverse complement strand
TACCCACCCGACCACCCCAAGATGCCCGGCGAGCCTCCGCGCGTGCAGCCGTCGAAGAAGGTCGCTGAGCACTGGGACGCCGACGGCAACCGCGTCGAGCCGTGAGGCCTCTCCACGCCGACCGGTGGGCCGACCTGGGCCGCGACCTCGCAGCCGCGAGGACGCGCTGCTGACCCTGCGCGCCGGCTGGCTGGGGTCGTAGCGAGGATCCTGGGCGCGCGGGGCTGGCAGGGAGACCCTCTGCGGTGCTCACCCGGCGGCCAGCTGCCGACACTGGAGGATCTTCCGGCTGGGTAGACCACGATCCGGCAGGGTCGATCTCCCCGGCTAGCCTGCGCCCATGAGCAACGACCAACGGGTGGCTCGCAACCCGGGCGAGCCGGCGAAGCAGGGTCCGGCGGGGACGGAGCGGTGGATCGGCTACCTGGACTGGGTCCGAGCCGATGTGGTCGACGCCGTGCTGACGCTGCCGGAGCCGGAGCGACGCACGACCCGGCTACCCTCGGGGTGGACGCCGATCGAGCTGCTGTCGCACGTGCTGCACATGGAGCAGCGCTGGTTCGTCTGGGGTTTTCTCGGCGAGCCGGTCGAGGCGCCCTGGGGTGACTGGAGCCGCGAGGAGCCGTGGGACACCGAGGGCCCGCCCGCGCGCTGGCAGGTGCCCGGCGACGTGACCGCCGAGGTCCTCGCCGCCCGGGTGGAGGGCATCGCCGAGCGGACCCGGACGGTGCTGCGCGAGCACGCGCCGGACACCCCCGCGTCGCCGGGCGGCCGCTTCGCCGAGGACCCGCCGACCCTGGACTGGATCTGCTTCCACGTGCTGACGGAGTACGCCCGGCACGCCGGCCACCTCGACATCGCGGTGGAGCTCGCGTTGTAGCCCCGACGCACCGGTACCCTCACCCCCGTGACGGAACAGTCCAAATGGGTCATCATCACCGGGTCCGGGCGCAGCGGGACCAGCAGCGTGGGCGGGACTCTCAAGCGGCTCGGCCTGCACATCCCGCAGCCCGAGGTCGAGGCGGACGAGAAGAACCCGCGCGGCTACTACGAGCCCGCCTGGCTCGCCGCGCTGCTCAAGGACTTCATGGACCCGATCCCGGTGCGCACCATCGACTCGCGGCCACACGCGCCGCAGGTCGCGATGGAGGCGCTGGCGGAGACCGACATCGAGGACCAGCTGCGCGAGTGGCTGCGCGACCTCCTCGTCCACCCACAGGTCGCCATCAAGGACACCCGGGCCTACTGGGTCTACCCGATGTTCGTGCGGCTCGCCGAGGAGCTCGGTGCCGAGCTGACCTCGTTGACGATGCTGCGGCACCCGACCGAGGTGGTCCGGTCGCGGGAGACGGCCTACCTCTCCGGTCAGAGCCAGCAGTTCCGCCGGGAGCGGGAGACCACCAACGTCGCCGCCTGGATGAACGCCGCCTTCGAGACCGAGCGGGTCACCCGGCACCACGCCCGCGCCTTCGTGCGCTACCCCGACCTCCGCTCCGACTGGCGTGCGGCGATGGGGCGCGCCGGCGACCAGCTCGGACTGACCTACAACGCCGACCTCACGAGCGACGAGCACCACCTCGTCGACGACTTCATCGACGCCGGGCTCTTCCGCTCCCGCGTCACCTGGGACGACATCGACGTGTCACCGGCGCTCAAGGAGATGGCCGAGCAGGTCTGGACGGCCATGAACGCCCTGGTCGAGAGCCCCCACGACGAGCAGGCGATCGGCGAGCTCGCACGTCTCCGCGCGGAGTACGTCGACCTCTACGCCTTCGCCTCCGCCATGGCCCAGGACGAGCGCACCGCCCAGGTGGTGGCGGTCCGCCGCGAGATGCGCGGCCGGATCGAGGCGAAGCAGGCCCGGATCGAGCAGCTCAAGGTCGAGCTCGCGAAGGCGCGCGCCCTGCCGCCCGCGACCGAGCACCCGGGTTGGCAGCCGCGGGTCCGCCGCGCGGTGGGTCGGCTGCGTCGCCGCTGACCCGGGTCAGCGCTCCCAGGGGGCGGCGATCGGGTAGTAGGTCTGGAGGAACTCCGCCAGCAGCCGGTCGACCCTGGCCACCTCGAACGCGTAGTCGTGGTGGTCGCCGAGGCAGATGGCGTCCTGCTCCCGTCCCAGCAGCTGGTCGAGCTGGAGGCTGACCTTGGTGCTGCTCAGGTCGACGAACACGCTGTCGATGCCCGCGGCGTAGGCGGTGCCGGTGACCAGTCCGTAGTGCTGCGCCAGGGACGACACGAGCGATACGTCGGTCCCGGAGCGGAAGGGCGCCCGGCTGGTCGCGGTCACCTCGTCGGCGAAGCGCTCGGCGATCTCGGCGAGCACCGAGACCCGCTGGGGGTCCGGCGCGTGGGCGAGGTGGTGGGTGACGGTGACCCCGAACGCGTCCTCGAGCAGGCGACGGTTGTGCAGTGCAGCCGTGACGTAGGCGGGGTCGCCGGCACGGGCCAGTCCGACGGGGTGGCGGGAGGTGAAGACGGCGAACCGGCCGGCGCTGTCGAAGAAACGGTCCGGCCCCAGGGGGCGGGCCAGCAGCATGTCGTCATTGAGGTAGACGAAGTGCTCCGCGAGGCCGGGGATGCGGTGCAGTGCGGTCTCGATGGCGTGGGAATTGAACGTCGGCAGCGCGTCGTCGGGCAGGATGTCGCGGTGGTCGACGAGGTGGACCTGGGGGTGGTCGACATCGAGCCATGGCGGCACCTGGCCGTCGGTGACGACGTGCACGGTGCGCACCCAGGGGGCGAACAGGTGCAGGCTGCGCATCGAGTAGCGCAGCTCGTCGCGGCTCTCGAATCGGGCCCGGCCGCTGGACGCCCGGTCACCCGCGGTCTCCGACACCCCTGACGAGGCCGCGAGCCGGGCCTGCTGCCGCTCGGCCCAGGCGGGGTCGGCGCCGTCGACCCAGGTATAGACCACGTCGACCGGCACGGTGGGCTCACCGACGGTGGCGTGGGTCATCAACGGCAGCGTCGGGAGGTCGAGCCCCTCGACGCGCCGGGTCGCGGTGGCGGCACCGCGCGGCACGCGGGCCAGGTAGGGGTTGGGGACGGGCGCGACCAGGTCGCCGTCGACGGCGTCGTCCCAGAACTGCACCTCCACCGCACATCCGCGGCCGAGCAGGGCGGCCCCGCCCGCGGTGTCGGGCCAGGGCTCCAGGCTGATCCGTGAGGTCATCGCGCCGGCCAGGGCGGCCGCGAGCTCGGGCACGGTCCCGCGGCGCTCGGGCCAGCCGTGGTCGCCGGGGTCGCGCAGGGACAGGTAGCCCGGGACGGAGGCCCGCGCCAGGGCGGCGAGGTAGCGGCCCCGGTCGGGCCCGGGGACCACCACGGCCGGTGGGGCGTCGCCGACGGGCGGGACCACGAACCACTCGTCGGTCACCTCGTCGGCGGTGCTGGTGGCGATGGCGA
This sequence comes from Nocardioides sp., assembly GCA_039916425.1. GTDB lineage: Bacteria > Actinomycetota > Actinomycetes > Propionibacteriales > Nocardioidaceae > Nocardioides. The sequence goes on along the minus strand of JBDSLK010000149.1, from coordinate 20,780 downwards.
GGACCTGGCGTCGGGCCTGGGCGGGCGTGATCGCGCCGTCCTCACGCTCACCCGTGAGGGCGGCCGGAGTCGTGTCGGGCTGGCTGCCGGGGGACGCGTGGCGCTGCGCGAGACGGCGTACTCCGGGGTCCCGGCGGGCCACCGCGTCGGCGAACAGCTGCTCCCAGCGGGTCGCCAGCAGGTCGGCCCTCCAGCGGCGTGCCGACACCGCGGCCGCCTCGCCCAGCCGCCTGCGCAGCTCGACGTCCGCGCCGAGCCGGTGCAGGGCGGTGGCGAGCGCGGCCTCCGAACCGGGTGTCACGAGCAGGCCGTTGACCTCGTGGTCGATGATCTCGCGGGGTCCGGAGGGACAGTCGTAGCTGACCACGGGTACGCCGGCGGCCATCGCCTCCTGCATCACCAGCGGGTAGCCCTCGGCCCGCGACGTGAGGGCCGCGACCGACGCCTTCGCCCATTCGCCCGGCATGTCGCTGGAGATGCCGGGCAGCTCCAGCCGGCCGTAGAGGCCGGCCTTGCGGCCCAGCGCCTGGAGCAGGTTGCGGGCCGGACCGTCGCCGAAGATGCGCAGCCGCCACCCGGGGAGCCGGTCGGCGACCTGCGCGAACGCGCGCACCAGGTGCCCGAGCTGCTTCTCGCTCACCAGCCGGCCGGCCGCGACGATCACGGGCTCGTCGAGCCGGGACCGCGGCACGAACCCCTGGGGCAGCGGGTTGGGCATCACGACGAGCGGCGGGGTGAGCGCACCCAGCTCCCCGCGGAGCCAGGTGGCGGTGGCCTCGGTCAGGAGCACGACCAGGTCGGCCCGGGGGCCGAAGGTGAGCAACGGCTCGAGCCCCGAGACGCGGTCGGAGGACGAGCGGTGCTCCTGGTGCACGAGCGCGACGCGGTCGGGCACCAGCTGCTCGGCGGCCGCGAGGAGGCCGGGGGTGACGGTGACGAGCACGTCGGCGTCGACGGCGGGGAGGTGGACTTCGAGGGCGACGTCGCACAGGGCGGTGAACTGTGCGTCCCAGCGCGCCGGCACCAGCAGGGAGGGACGGTGGTGCAGGGCCAGGGCCTCGGCGCCCACGACCTCGAGGTGCTCAGCCGCCGGCGCGTCCTCGTCGCGCAGGTCGACGAGGTAGTCCACGGTGATGCGCGAGTCGATCGGGTAGTGCGGCACCTCACCGCTGCGGGTGACGCTGAGCAGGTGCACGTCGTGGCGCTCGACGAGGGCGTTGGCCTGGCTGATGGCCGAGCGGGAGGTGCCGCCCATGCCGTCGAGGTTGAAGACCAGGAAGGCGATCCTCATCCGGCACCGTCCTCGGTCTCCCCGTCGGGGGTGGGGGCCGGACGGTTGACGCGGACGCGCGCCTCGAGCTGGTACTGGAAGCGCACCATCGAGCGGCTCTCACCCTCGCCCGTCCACAGCAGTGGCAGCACCGTGGACCGACCGGGCATCGCGTTGTCGTTGCGGTGGCGCAGCACGGGCACGGACTCGTGGTCGTTGCCCAACGCCAGGAACCAGTGGACCCCTTGGTCGGCCGGTACGTCGCCGGCACGCACCATGGCCACCAGCCCGCCGTCCGTGCGGGACGCCGGCATCTCGCCGACCACGTCGCCGGCCGTGGTGACCAGCCGCAGTCGTGCGGCACCCAGGCCCGGGTCGCTCAGGGTGAAGACGACCCCGTCGTCGACCAGGACCACGTCGATCACCTCGGCCGCTCGGCCACGGGCGTCTCGTCGTAGGACGAGTGCACCGCCCTCGCGGCGGCGTACGGCGAACTGCCAACGACCGTCGCGAGACGGCGGGGTGCCCATCGGGGCCTGGTCGGGCAGGGGGCGGCTGCGGACCGGGGCTCCGGAGGCGGTGACGACCTCGAAGACGGCATCGTCGTCGCCGGGGAGCGCGCTCGGGAGGTGCCAGCGCAGCGAGATGACCTCCTCGTCGGGCGGTGCGTCACTGGCGGGCACGACCACCACGGTCGTGCCCTCGCGTCGCACGCCGACCGGCTCGGCGACGTCGGACAACGCCAGCCACAGGCTGTCGCCGTCGAGGACCCGGGCATAGTCCGCCTGCGGACCGGTGAGGGGAGGGAGCCGGTCGGGCGCTGGGTCCGGACCGGGCGCGTCGGCCGGCAGCAACGGGTCGAGGGCGGGGGTGGCCGCGGCGCGGGCGCGTTCGCCCAACTTGCGCCCGATCTTCACAGGCCGGAGATTCCCTCGCCGCCGCCGCCGGCCTGCTCGTCGAAGTTCTCGTGCTCGAGCAGGTGCAGCACCGGGACGCCGATCTTGCGGCGCGCCCTGGACGTCCAGTCGACGTGGAAGAACTCCGCGACCACGTGCGGACGGGTCAAGATGATGGCCTCGCGGGCGTCGATCTCGGTCACCTTCGCCGCGAGCGCGTCGATCGGCGGGTCGTCGACCACGCTGCCGTCTGCGGTCGCCCCCACCGCGTGGAGGGCGGCCAGGGTGCCGGTCAGCTCGCTGCTCGAGCGCTCCTCGCAGTCGCGACGGACCGCCTCGAGGTCGATCTCGCTCATCGCCATCGCGGGGGACGCCATGACCTCGCCGGAGGCCAGCGAGCCCATGGACGACTCGATCCGGGCTGCGGCATCCTCAAGCGGCAGCAGCACGTGGTAGGCCACCGGCTGCTCCAGGCCCTCATGGAGGGAGCGCACCTGGGCGGCGTCGGCCCGGCTCAGCTCCTGCTCCACCAACAGCACGACGTGGTAGGTCGCTTCACTCATCGGTCACCGTCTCCCTGGGGCCTCGATCTGTCTCGATCCTAGCCAGGTGGGCGACGTCGGCTCAGTAGGCACCCCGCGCGCGGAGGACAGCCCCGGCGGTGCGGGCCATGATCGAGAGATCGAGGGCCAACGACCAGTTGTCGACGTACAGGAGATCGAGCCGGACCGACTCGTCCCACGACAGGTCCGAACGTCCCGAGACCTGCCACAGCCCGGTCAGTCCGGGCTTGACGGCCAACCGGCGCCGCGGGTCGTGGTCGTATCGATCGACCTCCTTCGGCAGCGCCGGCCGGGGTCCGACCAGCGCCATCTGCCCGCCCGCCACGTTGAGCAGCTGGGGCAGCTCGTCCAGCGAGTAACGCCGCAGCACCCTGCCCGCCCGAGTGATCCGCGGGTCGCGGTGCATCTTGAACAGCACGCCGTCGCAGTCGTTGTGGTCGAGCAGGCCGGCCGCGAGCGTCTCGGCGTCGGTGGTCATCGTGCGGAACTTGAGCATGACGAAGACGCGACCGTCGCGACCGACCCGCCGCTGCCGGAAGATCGCCGGTCCCGGGGAGTCGAGGCGCACGAGCAGGGCAACCCCGAGCAGCACCGGTGACAGCACCAGCAGGAGCAGCGCGGCGGCGCCCCGTTCCCAGAGCTCCTTGGCCGCCCGCCTCGGGCCGAGTCGTCGTGCCGGCCGCACCCGCACGACGTGCAGGCCAGCAAGGCGGGAGACGGTCGTCCGGGCCGGGGCGACGTCCAGCATTCCGGTGCCCAGGAAGAGCGACGTGCCGCGGGCCTCCAGCTGCCAGCCGAGGCGACGCAGGTCCTCGGGACGCAGATCCGGGGAGGGTTGCACGATGACGGCGTCGGCGGCCGAGGTCTCGACGGCGAAGCCGATCCGCTCGATGCCTACCGTCACGGGGATGTCGAAGAGGTCCTGGCCGGCCTCGTCGGGCAGACACACCGCCACCACCTCCAGGCCGTGCCGCGGGTCGTGACGGAGCTCGTCGAGCACCTGGCGCACCTGGTCGTAGGTGCCCGCGACCACCGTGCGGCGTCCCGATCTGCTCACCAGCAGCCGACCGGTCCCGATCCGCAGCACCGCGGTCGTGACCATCACTGCGACCGTCAGCAGCAGGAGCGAGGCCGGAGCACCGGCGAGATCGGTGACGGCGATGGCCGCCAGGGCCACGAACCCGAGGGTGGAGCCGGCCCGCCACACCGGCCCGAGGCGAACCGCGCCGGCGAGATCGTCAGTCGGTGCATAGCCACCGCAGCCGGCCAACACGGCCGGCCAGAGGGCCGGCAGAGCGGCCGCGACGACGACCGGCAGCGAGACGTGCAGCAGGTTCAGGACCCCGAGGGTGACCAGGGTCGCGACCCCGTCGGCGCCCGGCCACAGCCCGACGGTCCACGCCCGACTCCCGGCCCGCGCCGTTGGACGTGCCTGCACCTCGTCGCCGACGAACTGCGCGGGCAGGGAGTGCTCGGAGGCGACCGACGCCTCGACCTGGGCAATGACGCTCGTCATCGGCTTGCGGACACCCCCCCGGTCCCTCGCTGTTGACAGCCAACGTAGGGAACCCAGGCATGCGGTTCATGCCGCATATGAGGCAAGTCCGGGCCCCATCGCGTCCGGGTCCGGCCGTCGGGACGGGGACGTCTCAGACGAGGGGTGGGCGCCACGCGATGCTGTGTGCCATTCCGACCGCGGACAGCTGCGAGGTCACCCCGAGCTTGGCCAGGATGGACTTCACCTGCGTGCGCACCGTGGCCTCGGACACCACGCTGATGCCCGCGATGTCGCGCACCGTGTGCCCACGCATCAGATGCGCGAGCACCTGTCGCTCCCGGACGGTCAGCTGCTCGAAGCGCGCCATCAGGTCCTGACGCTCGGCGCGTTCGTCGTGCCAGTGCGCGAGCAGCTCTTCTCGCTCCTCCCGGCTCATCACCGGAAGGCCCTGATTGATCCGGCGGACCGTCGCCAGGATCTCGTTGAGAGGGCGGGACTTGGGCAGGACCTTGCGGGCGCCGTACCGGATGGCCTCGCCCCAGCGACCGCGGTCGATCGAGGCCGTGACGACGACGACGTTGACGCCGGACCGCGCCAGCGGCGCGATGAGGCGCAGTCCGTCGCCGAACCCGCCGAGATCCAGGTCGAGCAGCACTACCCGGGGACGCAGCCGCACGACCGTCGCGGCCAGGGCTCCCGGAGCGCGCTCCTCCTCGGGCACCGGGATGCGGCGCACGTCATAGCCCTCCACTGACAGCGCCAGCTCGAGCGACTCGGCGAACAGGACGTGGTCCTCGACGATGAGGATCCGAAGGTTAGCCCGCGATGTAGCCGACTGCGTCATTGCTCTCCCCGCTCGGTAGACCCACGACGAAGGTGGTTCCGGGACGGGGGGAGTCCTCCAACATGAGATAGCCGCCTTGCTTCTCGACCAGGTCGCGCGCGATGTTCAGTCCGATGCCCTGGCCGGGGGACTGGGGGCCGCGCACGCCCCAGTCGAAGAGCCGGTCGCGGACCCCAGCCGGCACGCCGGGCCCGAAGTCGTTCACGCTGATCTCCACCACTCCGTCGAGCTCCCTCACGGCGAGGGTCACGTCCGAGTCCTGCCCGTGCCTGGCGGCGTTGTTCAGCAGACAGGCGACGATCTCGGCGACGTCGTCCGGGCAGCCCTTGACGCGATGGCCGCTCGGCTGCCAGGCCAGGTGGTGTCCCTGGGCCTGCTGGCTCACGATCAACGGGCGGAGCAGCTCGTCGAGGCAGAACACCCGTGGACCCGTGGGCTCACCGAGCATCAGCCGCTCCAGACGCGCGACCTCCGCCTCCATCATCTCCTCGAGCAGGGACCTTCTCGGTGCCGTCAGCTGCACGGGTTCGCGATGGATCAGTCTGCTCGCGGAGGCGATGCCTGCGACGGTCGCGCCGATCTCGTGCAGGCGGGCCCGGTCAAGGCGGACGAGCGCCTCGGCGCGGTCGAGCCGGTCGTGAAGGATCTCCATCATCCGGGCGTTCTGCTGGATCGACAGCCGGACCAGGGCGAGCGAGGTGCAGCAGAGCAGGCCGGCACCCGCGATGAGCGCGCCCAGCTCCACGGTGACCACGGCCGGGTAGCGGCGCGGCGCGTACGAGGCGAACTCGGGCACCGCCAGGAGGACCGCGGCCAGCGACAGTCGCAGCCGCCCCCACCAGGGCAGCTCCACCCGGGTCAGCAGGAAGCGGGTGAGACCGAGAGCCCCGATCAGCGGCAGCAGCCCGAGCACGACGACCAGCCCGCTCGGCAGGCCGTCCGACGGTCGGGTCGCCAGCGCGATCGTCAGCAGACTCAGCACCAGTCCGAGGACCACACCGGCCCCCAGCGGGTCGAAGCTGGGCAGCGCCCGGGCCGAGGCGAGCGCGAGGGCCAGCAGCGTCGTCATGACCAGGGCCTGGACGATGAGCGACATCGACGGGGGCTCGCGTACGCCGTCGGGTTGCGCCAGCACCAGCCCGGCGAGGGTGAGGTTCGGGGCCGCGATCACCACCAGCGACATCGTCAGCCAGCGGGCTACCTCGTCACACGAGATGCGCCACTGCACGTAGGTGAAGACTGCGGCGCCGATGAACACCGGGAAGAGGACGACCCCGCTGACCGCCGCGGCGCCCGCGAGGCTCCTCGATCCAGGGTCCACCATCAGGACGGCCGCGAGTGCGGACGCCACCACCGCCATCACCAGGGCGGTCCCTCGCCAATCCCAGATGTCCTGTGCAATACGCCATGTAGGCATACGACCCTCCCCCGGTCGAATGCAGCAGGTCCCCCGAAGAAGCCACCCGCCCCCAGACGAGCGGACCTCACAACCAGCCCCCAATGAGCTCGTGTCCGAACTCGCTCCCCACTGTCACCAGTTCGGGGCACGCGGTCAATAGGTCAACCTACCGAGAATTGGGGATCTCCGGCTCGGCTGCCGAGGGCCGGATGGCGGCCGGACCCATCAGCCGCACCGCGTGGGCGAGAGATCGCAGGCGCGGCGGCGGGGGGCTGCCGGCCCGACTGGCGTCTCCCTCACCGGGGTGGCCATGTGCGGCTGATGGGTCGATCGGGGTCCGGGTGACCCACGCCCACAGTCCTCCAGCCGGCCCCTGGGGGCATCCCGAATTCAGGGGACCTGGCTGCCCTTCGGCCGCACCGGATGGTCCAGCCGTCCACCATGGACCATGGCATCGTCGCCCCACCGGCGGGTCGCCATCACCTCGGACCAGTCGCTGGTGGCCGAAGCTGTCGGCGCCGCCCTGACCAGTCGGGGCTTCGACGTCCTCATGGTGCGCTGGCCCGCCACCCCCTTGCGGGACGAGCACGTTGCGGCCGCCCCGACCCCCCCGACCTCGTCGCCCCCCGACGTCGCCCTGCTGCTGAGCGACCTCGACCACCCCGCGCGGGTGGCCGCTGCCGTGCAGCTGATGCTCCGCCTGCCGGTGCCCTGGGTGGTGCTGTCCGGCGCACCGCGCGGACCCGTCTGGGGTGAGCTGCTCGAGGTCGGCGCAGCGGTGGTGGCGCCGAGCTCCACCACCCTCGAGGAGGTCGCTCCGACCCTGCTCGCGGTCGCGGAGGGACGCGAGGCCATGGGGCCCGGTGAGCGCGAGGAGCTCACCGCCGCGTGGCGCACGCTCAAGTCGGAACAGGACGACCTGGCGGCCCGCGTGGCCTCGATGACGCCGCGGGAGACCGAGGTGCTCCGGCTGCTCTACGCCGGCACGCCGGTGGCGATGATCGCCCTCCAGCTCAGGGTGTCCGAGGCGACCGTCCGCAGCCAGGTCAAGCGGGTGCTGCGCAAGCTCGACGTCCGGTCCCAGCTGGCCGCGGTCGCCGCCTTCGAGGGCGTCCAGCACTCGGCGTCGTCGATCAGGTCCGCTCGGCCAGCTCCCCGTCACTGAGGACGTAGGCGCGCCCGGTCAGGGGGCAGCGGAGGACGCCATCCTGCTCCTCACGTAGCGGGACGCCGGCGTGGCCCACCCAGCCGAGTACGCGGGCCGGGACTCCAGCCACCAGGGCGAAGTCGGGGACGTCGCGGGTGACCACCGCCCCGGCGGCGACCATCGCCCAGCGACCGATGGTGACGGGGGCAACGCAGACCGCGCGAGCCCCGACGCTGGCGCCCTCGCGCACCCTCACGCCGACGGCATCCCACTGGTCCGCCGTCTTCAACATGCCGTCGGGAGTGATCGCCCGCGGGAACGTGTCGTTGGTCAGCACCACGGCGGGACCGAGGAACGCGCCGTCCTCCACGACGGCCGGCTCATAGACGAGCGCCTGGTTCTGGATCTTGCAGCGGTCGCCGATCCGGACCCCCGGGCCGACGTACGCACCCCGGCCCAGGATGCAGTCGCGACCGATGATGGCGTGCTCGCGCACCTGGACCAGATGCCACACCAGGGTTCCGTCACCGACGACAGCGCGGTCGTCGACCTCGGCCGACGGGTGGATCCGTGGTGGCGTCGTGGTGCTCATGTCTCATCTCAGCAGCGCCGTGCACCCCGTGCTCGTCCCCGGCGACGTCGATCACCAATTCGGGGGACGGTCCCCACCTTCCACCACTCCCCAAAGTCAGGTATAGGCGCGGTTGCCGCCCGACGGGCTCCCCTGGACCCACTGGAATATCCACGGAGTCGACTCGAGGAGAGGCTGAGATGGATGTGACCCGGACGCTGGGGGTGGCCGTGGTGGGGGCGGGCTACTGGGGGCCCAACCTGATCCGCAACTTCCGCAGCAGTGACGACTGGGACCTGACGGCCGTCTGCGATCTCGACACCGACCGGGCCGAGGCGGTGCTGGGGGCCCGCAGTGGTGTGCACGTCACTGCCTCCCTCGAGGAGGTCCTGGGTCGCGACGACGTGGACGCGGTGGCGATCGCGACCCCGGCTCGGACCCACCACCCGATCGCGACCGCCGCCCTGCTGGCCGGCAAGCACGTGCTGGTCGAGAAGCCGCTCGCCGACAGCGTCGGTGCCGGTGAGGCGATGGTGGGGCTCGCGAAGGAGCAGGGCCTGGTCCTGATGGCCGACCACACCTACTGCTACACCCCGGCGGTCCAGAAGATCCGCGACCTGGTCGCCGAGGGCGCGCTCGGCGAGATCATGTTCGTCGACTCGGTGCGGATCAACCTCGGCCTGATCCAGCCCGACGTCGACGTCTTCTGGGACCTGGCGCCGCACAACCTGTCGATCCTCGACTTCGTGCTGCCGGGCGGGCTGCGACCGACCGGGGTCTCGGCTCAGGGCGCCGACCCGGTCGGGTCCGGCAAGTCCTGCGTGGGCTACCTGACCCTGCCGCTCCCGCACGGGGCGATGGCACACGTGCACGTCAACTGGCTCAGTCCGACCAAGATCCGCCGGATGGTCGTCGGCGGGACGCGGCGTACCCTGGTGTGGGACGACCTCAACCCGCAGCAGCGCCTCAGCGTCTACGACCGTGGGGTGGACCTCGTGCAGCAGTCGGTGGACAGCGCCGACCGGCGTACGGCGACCGTCGCCTACCGGCTGGGCGACACCTGGGCGCCGGCGCTGGAGGAGCGTGAGGCGCTCGGGCTGATGGTCGGTGAGTTCGCCGACAGCATCAGGGCGGGACGACCGTCCGCGACCGACGGCGCCGCAGGCTTGCGGGTGCTGTCGGTGCTCGAGGCCGCTGGCACCAGCCTGCGGGCCCGCGGCGCCCTCGTCGACGTAGCCACCCACGAGTCCCGGTTGGAACTGGTTCGATGAGCGCCCTGGAGGGAGCCGGGATCCTGGTCACCGGCGGTGCGGGCACGATCGGCTCGACCCTGGTCGACCAGTGCCTGGAGGCCGGCGTGGCCCGGGTGGTGGTGCTGGACAACCTGGTTCGCGGACGCGTGGCGAACCTGGAGGCGGCGCTGGCCTCGGGCCGCGTCGAGCTGGTGGAGGGCGACATCCGTGACCGTGACCTGGTGCACGACGTCAGCCGTGGCCAGGACCTCGTGTTCCACCAGGCCGCCATCCGGATCACCCAGTGCGCCGAGGAGCCCCGGCTCGCGCTCGAGGTGCTCGTCGACGGCGCCTTCAACGTCGTCGAAGCCGCGGTCGACTGCGGCGTCGACAAACTCGTCGCCGCGTCCTCGGCGTCGGTCTACGGGATGGCGGAGTCGTTCCCGACCGGCGAGCGGCACCACCACCACGCCAACGACACGATCTACGGCGCGGCCAAGTCCTTCAACGAGGGGATGCTGCGCAGCTTCCGGGCCATGCGCGGGCTCGACTACGTGGCCCTGCGCTACTTCAACGTCTACGGCCCGCGGATGGATGTGCACGGGCTCTACACGGAGGTGCTGGTGCGGTGGATGGAGCGCATCGCCGACGGGCTGCCACCGCTGATCTTCGGCGACGGGCGGCAGACGATGGACTTCGTCCACACCGACGACATCGCTCGCGCCAACGTGCTCGCTGCCACCAGTGCGGTGACGGAGGGGGTCTACAACATCGCCAGCGGTCGGGAGACCAGCTTGCGCGAGCTCGCGGACGCCCTGCTGGCCGCCATGGACTCCGACCTCGTCGTCGAGCTCGGCCCGGAGCGCGCGGTCAACGGCGTCGTCCGGCGCCTGGCCGACGTGTCCGCCGCTCGGACCGACCTCGGCTTCGAGGCCCGGGTCGGACTCGAGGCCGGCCTGCGCGAGCTGGTCGCCTGGTGGTTCCCGCTGCGTGACGAGATCGCCGCCGGCCGGTCACCCGCGATCGCGTCCTGACCCGGCGCGCTCAGCGCAGGGACTTCGCGACCCCGATCGCGCCGAGCCGAGCCCGGCGCGCGAGCGGGGCCGGCGTGAGCACGTCGCGCCGCAGGCTCGACAGCGTGTCGGCGCCGCGCACGCTGAAGCGGGGCTGCATCCAGGCGCCGTCGCGGGCCCACCGCCGGTCGCTGGTGTGGAGCGACCGATAGCCGCACCGCCGCAGCTGACCCAACAGCCGGCGGTCGTAGCGCCCGAGGGGCAGCGCCGCCTCGACGACCCGACCGCCGACGACTGCCTCGAGGCGCTGCCGCGCCTGCACCAGCTCGCGCTCGACGTCACCGGTGTCCAGACCGCGCCAAGGCACGTGGTCCATGCCGTGCGAGCCGATCCGCATCCCCGCGTCGGCGAGGGTGCGCACGTCGTCCGATGCCAGGCTGCCTACCTGGTCCAGCCGACCGGCGAGCACGAAGAACGTGGCGGTCAGGCCGCGCTCGACCAGGGCGGGCAGGCCAACTGTCACGTCCGAGAGGTTGCCGTCGTCGAAGCTGAGGCGCACCCGGGGGTCGCCGGCCACCAGGTCCAGGACGGCCCGGAAGGTGTCGACACCGACCCAGTAGTCGGCCTCCCCGGGCTCCAGCTGCCGGGCTGGCTGACCGACGCCGTGGAAGCACAAGTTGATGGTGCGGCTGCGCTCGATCACCCGCGGGCCGCCAGGCTGCGCGAGGACTCGTCGCGGCCCCACGCCGGGTGTGCCGGCGTACGCCGCGCCAACAGCGCCGCCCAGGCCGTGAGGCCGACGTAGACAAGACCGGCGGGGGCCAGCCAGGGTCGCGGTGCGACCACGTCGCGCAGCCAGGACCAGCGGTCCATGGCCCGGACCATCGCGCCGCTCGGGGCAGCCCCTCGCAGTGCTGCGTTGCCGCGCCGCACCCGGACGAGTCTCCTCGTCAGGTCGCGCGTCCGCATGGGGGTGGCCACGGACGTGACGACGTCGGGCAGGCGCAGCTTCTCTGCGGTGGTGAAGAGCGAGTCCAGGAAGAGGTCGTCGGCGATCACCTCGGGGAAGTCCACGAACCGGGCCCGGCCGGCGGCCGACAGCGCGACCAGACCCCGGCCGAAGAGTGCGTTCTCGAACACCGGGAGCCGGCGTTGGACGGTGTAGTAGCCGCGCACCAGCCAGGGCCGGTCGTCCAGCTCGAGGCGTCGTGAGGGTACGGCGACCAGCGCAGCACCCGGGCCCTCGAGCGCATCGACCAGGGCTCGGACGCCGTCGGTGGACACGTGGATGTCGGCGTCCAGGTAGATCCGTGGGAAGCCGGACGCCGCCGCGTCACCGGCGTTGAGCGCGGCGATCTTGCTGGGCCGCTCGATCTCGAGCACCCGCACCCCGCCGCGGGCCCGGGCGACGTCGGCGGTCCGGTCGGTGCAACCGTTGGCGACGACGATCACCTCGAGCTCGCCGGGTCGGGCGTCGGAGAGCAGGGTGTCGAGGCAACCACCGAGCACGGCGGCCTCGTTGTGGGCGGCGATGACGACGGTGGCCATCGCCCGAGCGTCGCAGGAGCACAGCCCGCCCGCGCGGCGCTCCGGGGTGCCTCCCCAGCATTGGGTACAGGTTCGTCCCGCCTCACGGTGGCGTGGACGAGCGTCCCTACCGTGGCGCTCATGGACGAACCCGTCAGCGTGGAGCTCGCCCCGATCGGGGCGAGCGACTTCTGGGACGTGGGCGGGTTCCTGCACGATCACCTCAACCCACGCGTGAGCACGCCCGCCTGGGCGGCGGCGATCGTGCCGACGTGGGCCGTCGACTCACCCAACCACGGCTTCCTGCTGCGCAGCGGCGGCCGGATCGTCGGAGTCCAGCTGGCCTTCTACTCGCGCCGCGTGATCGACGGCGAGGTCGAGGACTTCTGCAACCTCGGTGCCTGGTGCGTCCTGGAGCCCTACCGCAGTCACGGTCTGCGGCTGCTACGCGCACTGCTCTCGCAGCGGCAGTACAGCTTCACCGACTTCTCACCGAGTGGCAACGTGGTGGCGATCAACCAGCGGCTGCACTTCCAGTCGATCGACACCACGACAGCCCTGGTGCCCAACCTGCCGGTCACCTGGCCGCACGCGTCCCGGGTGATCTGGGACCCGGAGGCGGTGGGCGACTTCCTGACCGGCCCCGAGCTGCGGATCTTCCACGACCACATGCGGGCCGCCGCCTCTCTCCACCTCGTGCTCGTCCGTGGGCAGGAGCGGTGCTACGTCGTGCTGCGCCGCGACCGGCGCAAGGACCTGCCCCTCTTCGCCTCCGTGCTGTACGTCGGCAACCCGGCCATGCTGCGGCGGCGGATGGGGGACCTCGGCCACCACCTGCTGTTGCACCACGGGCTACCGTTCACGCTCGTCGAGACACGCCTCATCGGTGGCCGTCCGCACGGGGCGGTGCTGCTGAGCACGCCCCGGCCGAAGATGTTCCGGAGCTCCCGGGTGCCGGCGGAGCGGATCGACAACCTCTACAGCGAGCTGGCCCTGGTGGGCTGGTGACCCGCGGATGAGGACACATCTGCACCACCTGCTCGACGAGCAGGCGCGCGACCGCGGAGGGCGCCCGGCGGTCACCTACCAGGACCGCACGGTCGACTACGCCACCCTGAGCGGCTGCGTGCACGCGCTGGCCGCCGGGCTGCGCCGGCTCGGCCTCGAGCGCGGCGACCGCCTCGCGACCTTCCTGGACAAGCGGGTCGAGGGAGTCGAGGCGATCTTCGCGGCCTCGGCGGCGGGCGCCGTGTTCGTCCCCGTCAACCCGCTCCTCAAGCCCGGCCAGGTCGCGCATGTGCTGGCCGACTGCGACGTGCGCGTCCTGGTCACCAGCGCGGCGCGCTGGGAGCAGCTCGGTGCCGTGGCCGACGACCTGCCTGCCCTCGAGCACGTCCTCCTGGTCGGCGGTGGCGTGGTGCCGCAAGCGGACGCGTCGGATGCCCGCGTGCTGCTGCACGACTACGCGGCCGTCGTGGCCCGGGGCGGCGACGGTCGCCTGCAGGCGATGTCCGAGGTCGACACCGACGTCGCCGCGATCCTCTACACCTCCGGGAGCACCGGGCGGCCGAAGGGCGTGGTGCTCAGCCACCGCAACCTGCTCGTCGGGGCCGAGAGCGTCAGCACCTACCTCCGCAACGACGAGGACGACGTGATCCTCGCGGCGCTGCCGCTCAGCTTCGACGCGGGCCTCAGCCAGCTCACCACGGCGTTCTCGGTCGGCGCCCATGTCGTGTTGATGAACTACCTGCTCCCCGCCGACGTGGTGCGCCTGTGCGCCCGTCACGGTGTCACCGGCCTGACCGCTGTGCCGCCGTTGTGGCTCCAGCTGACCTCGGTGCCGTGGCCGGCGGAGGCCCGGCGGCTCCGCTACTTCGCCAACACCGGCGGGCGGATGCCGGCGCCCACGCTGGCCCGGCTGCGCGAGCTGTTCCCGGCCGCGGCGCCGTACCTGATGTACGGCCTGACCGAGGCCTTCCGGTCCACCTACCTCGACCCCGGCCAGGTCGACCGGCGTCCCGACTCGATCGGGCGGGCGATCCCGGACGCGGAGATCCTGGTGGTCCGCCCCGACGGCTCACCGGCTGGACCGGGCGAGGAGGGCGAGCTCGTCCACCGCGGTCCGTTGGTGGCCCTCGGCTACTGGAACGACCCCGAGCGCACGGCCCACCGGTTCCGGGCACTGCCCGGGCCGCAGCCCACCTGGCGAGCGCCCGAGCTGGCCGTGTGGTCGGGCGACACCGTGGTGGCCGACGACGAGGGCTACCTCTACTTCGTGGGGCGCGACGACGACATGATCAAGACCTCCGGCTACCGGGTGAGCCCCACGGAGATCGAGGAGGTCGCCTACGGGACCGGTCTGGTCGGTGACGCCGTCGCACTCGGGGTCGAGGACGACCGGCTCGGACAGCGGGTGGTGCTGGTGGCCACCTCGGCGGGGCCCGGTCCGCTCGACACCATCGCGCTGCTCGCCGCCATGCGCACCCGGCTGGCCCGCTTCATGGTGCCGGCCGAGGTCCGCGAGATGGAGATGCTGCCCCGGTCTCCCAACGGCAAGTTCGACCGCACGCTGCTGCGCAAGGAGGTCACCTGATGACGCCGGAGCAGCACCTGGCCGGGTTCGGAACCGCCGACCACGAGCTCGCAGTCGGCGGCATCCCGTTGGGCCGGCTCACGGCCCGGGTGGGCTCCACGCCGTACTTCGCCTACGACCGGGCGGCGATGACCCGCCGCGTCGCCGAGCTGCGCGAGGCCATCGGCGCGTCCGTGGACCTCGGCTACGCCGTCAAGGCGAACCCGATGCCGGCCGTGGTGCAGCACCTCGCCGGGCACGTGGACTCCCTCGACGTCGCGTCGGCCGGCGAGATGACGGTCGCGCTCGACTCCGGCATGCCGGCCGAGCGGATCAGCTTCGCCGGGCCCGGCAAGACCGACGAGGAGCTCCGCCGGGCGGTGGCCGCGGGCGTCCTGGTCGAGCTCGAGTCGGAGGGGGAGGCGCGTCGGCTCTCCGTCGCCGGCGAGGCCCTGGGTCTGCGGCCCCGCGTCGCCGTGCGGATCAACCCCGACTTCGCCGTCAAGGGCTCGGGCATGCGGATGGGCGGTGGACCGCAGCAGTTCGGCGTGGACGTCGAGCAGGCGCCGGCCCTGATGGACCTGCTGACTGAGCTCGATCTCGGCTTCGAGGGCTTCCACCTCTTCGCCGGCTCTCAGAACCTGAGGGCCGACATCCTCGCCGAGGCGCAGATCGCGACCGTGTCGCTCCTGCTCGCGCTGGCGGACAAGGCGCCGTCGTCCCCGACGTACCTGAACCTTGGTGGAGGTTTCGGCATCCCGTACTTCGAGAAGGACCGTCCCCTCGACCTGGCTCGGGTAGGCGAGAACCTCCGCCACCTCGCCGACGACATCCTGCTGTCGGCCCTGCCGCACGCCCGGGTGGTCGTGGAGCTGGGTCGGTTCCTGGTCGGTGAGGCCGGCGTCTACGTGACCCGGGTCGTCGACCGGAAGGTCTCCCGCGGCCGTACCTACCTCGTCGTCGACGGTGGTATGCACCACCAGCTCGCCGCCTCAGGCAACCTGGGCCAGGTCATCCGACGCAACTACCCGCTCGCCGTCGGCAACCGGATCGCGGAGCAGGCGAGCGACCTGGTCACCGTCGTCGGCTGTCTCTGTACACCGCTGGACGTGCTGGGCGACGACGTCACCCTGCCCCGCGCCGACGTGGGCGACCTGGTGGTGGTCTTCCAGGCCGGTGCCTACGGCTACTCCGCGAGCCCCCTCAACTTCCTTGGACACCCGGCACCTGCCGAGGTCCTGGTCTGACCCGGTTCCACCGAGAGGACGTCATGAGCACCACGGACAGCACCACGGAGAGCAACCAGGCCACCGTGGAGGGCGTTCGAGACGTCCTGGTGCGCACCCTCGGCATCGAGGAACGTCGCGACTCGATCCGGGGCGACACGGCGCTGTTGGGCGAGCTTCCCGAGCTCGACTCGCTTGCCGTGGTCGAGTTGGCGGTCGCCCTGGAGGAACACTTCGACATCGTCATCGGCGACGAGGACTTCACCGGCGACGTGTTCGAGACCGTCGGGAGCCTGGCGGCCTTCGTCGCCGGCCAGGCGCACTCGGCCTGACCACGGGGCCGTGGTGGCCCGGACGGAGCTGTCGCGTGCCCCGCCCCGGGGTCGGGTGGTCCAGCCCGCTCGGCGGTGTGGGCTTGCGCCCTACCCAATCCAGGGGAGGGATCCGTCCCAAGTCCTCGGCACTGTCGCGGCGCTGGCACGGTCGCAGCATGCCGGGGGACAGCATGGTGAGACCTGCTCGCCAGAGGGGGCGGATGACCGCTCCCCAGTCGGACGCGTCCGCCTCCCGCTCCGCCGACGGCAGGCGTCCCCGAGCAGCTGGGCGAACCCGTCGACGGGGGCGGATGGTGTGGGTGCTGTCGGCCGTCGTCCTGGTGCCCCTGGCGACCGGGACCCTGGTCGTGCATCACCGCCTGTTGGGCGGGGTAACGCGTCTGGACGGCGCGTTCGCCGGTCTCGACCACCGGCCGGCCGAGGGTGCCCCGGGTGCGCTGGACGTCATGCTGGTCGGCGTACGACGGGGGGAGGCAGCGACCGGCACCTACGGTGACCTGCCGCTGCCCTGGGTCGGGGGGGCTCGGCTCGAGGGCGTCTCGTTGGTGCACCTCGCGGCCGACCGCCGCTCGGCCGCCGTCGTTACGATCCCGCTGACCGCGCGCATCCAGCTTGCCATGGCGGGTCCGAGACCGTCCTCGGCCGTCGAGGCCGTGGAGTCACTCACGGACGTCCGCGTCGACCATGTCGCGGTCGTGGACTGGACGGCGCTCGATGCGTTGGCGGCCGACAACGGTGCGCCGGGTCTCGAGCCCGCGGTCGGGAGAGCTGGAGCCCGGGCGCGCGAGCAGGTCGACTTCCTTCGCCACCTCGCCGAGAACACCCTGCACGCCGAGATGCGCAAGCAGCCGTGGCTGGTCTTCCAGGCTCTCGACACCGTCACCGACGGTCTCGCGCTCGACGACGAGTGGTCGACGTGGGAGCTGACCATCCTCGGGGTGTCGCTGCGTGACCTGCGCTCCGGTGACATCAGCTTCGACGTCGCGGCGGTGTCGTGATGCGCGATCCGTACTTCGATCAAGAACCTCAGCACCCGCGTCCCCGATCCGTCTCGACCGATCTCACAGACAGGTCCCGCCATGGCCGCTAGATCCCCACGACCGCACCGTTCCCTCCGCGGCCTCCTGATCCTCGCGCTGGTGGCTGCGGTCCTGGCCATCACGCCCGCGACGGCAGGCCCCGCGCAGGCCGCGGATCCGTGCGGCGCCGGTGGCAACAAGATCGCGTGCGAGAACAGCAAGCCGGGAAGCCCGTCGGAAGTCTGGGACATCAACGGGGCGGGTGACAGTGGTCTACAGGGCTTCGCGACCGACATCAGCGTCAACGTCGGGGGTCGCATCGACTTCAAGATCGACACCCTCGCTGCCGCCTACGACATCACCATCTATCGCTCCGGCTACTACGGGGGAGCGGGTGCGCGAGAGATCGCCAGGATCAGTCCGTCCGCAGCCCTGCCACAGCGGCAGCCGCAATGCATCACCGACGTCGTCACGGAGCTCTACGACTGCGGCAACTGGGCGGTCTCCGCGTCCTGGAACGTGCCCGCCACGGCCGTGTCGGGCGTCTACTTCGCCCTGCTGGTCGATCCCGCAACCACCAATCGCAGCCACATCACCTTCGTCGTACGGGACGACGCCAGCCAGTCCGACATCGTCTTCCAGACCTCCGACACCACCTGGCAGGCCTACAACACCTACGGCGGCTCGAACTTCTACACCGGTGGTGTCAACGGGCGCGCCTACAAGATCAGCTACAACCGGCCGGTGCTGACCAGGGGCACCGCCACAGGGCGCGACTTCTACTTCGGCAACGAGTACCCCCTCGTCCGGTTCCTCGAGAAGAACGGGTATGACGTCAGCTACATCGCCGGCGTCGACACCGATCGCCGAGGTGGTCTGCTGACCAACCACAAGACCTTCCTGTCGGTCGGCCACGACGAGTACTGGAGCGGCCAGCAGCGTTCGAACGTGGAGGCCGCTCGCGACGCCGGCGTGAACCTGATGTTCCTGAGCGGCAACGAGATGTACTGGCGGACGCGCTACGAGAGCTCCGCCGACCCCAGCAACACGCCGTATCGCACCCTCGTCTCCTACAAGGAGACCTGGGCCCACGCCAAGATCGACCCCAACGCCAACGAGTGGACGGGCACCTGGCGCGACCCTCGTTTCGCCGCGCCGAGCACGGGAGCGGGACGACCGGAGAACGGGCTCACCGGCACGATGTACATGGTCAACTTCAGCGACCTGGCCATGAAGGTGAAGGCCGAGGAAGGCAAGCTCCGGCTCTGGCGCAACACCAGCCTCGCGTCCCTCGCGGCCGGCACGACAGCAACCCTGGCACCGCACACCGTGGGATACGAGTCCAACGAGGACGTCGACAACGGGTCGAGACCTGAAGGCCTGGTCCGTCTGTCCACCACGACGGGCGCCGTGCCGGAGTACCTCCAGGACTTCGGAACCATCGTCAAGCCGGGGACCACGACCCACCACATGACCATGTACCGGGCCCCCGGTGGCGCCCTCGTGTTCAGCGCCGGCACGGTGCAGTGGACGTGGGGCCTCGACGAGCAGCACGACAGCGAGTACGCCCTCCAGCCCGCCGACCGACGCATGCAACAGGCCCAGGTCAACCTGCTCGCGGACATGTCGGCGCAGCCGACCACCCTGGACCCGCAGCTGACGGCGGCGACGAAGTCGACCGACACGACCGGGCCGACGATCAGCATCTCCTCGCCCGCTGAGGGCTCACGACAGCCCAACGGCGGGCAGGTGACACTCGACGGCACGGCAGCCGACTCAGGAGGGCGGGTCGCCGGCGTGGAGGTCTCCACCGACGGCGGCACGACCTGGCATCCGGCCACCGGCACGACCACCTGGTCCTATACCTACATCCAGCACGGCCGGGGTGCGACGCCGATCCGGGTGCGAGGCATCGACGACAGCGCCAACATCGGCACCGCGGCGACCCGCACCCTCGACGTCCCGTGTCCCTGCAGCGTCTTCGGCAACGAGGTGCCGGCCCAGCCGGCAGTCAGCGATCCGGTCCCGGTCGAGCTCGGACTCCGGGTAAAGGCCGAGGCGGACGGCTACCTCACGGGTGTGCGCTTCTACAAGGGTCCGGGCAACACCGGCACCCACGTCGGGTCGGTCTGGGACACCACCGGCCAGCGCCTGGCCTCGGCGACCTTCACCAACGAGACGGCCTCGGGCTGGCAGACGGTGTCCTTCACCAGCCCCGTCGAGGTCCTCGCCGGCCAGACCACGGTGGTGTCCTACTCGGCTCCCAGCGGCAACTATGCGGCCCTGTCTAACGCCTTCTGGATCCAGGGCCTCAACTCCTATCCCCTGTCGGTGGCGGGCGGATTCGGGACGGCCCCCGCGGGGGTGTACGGCGGCCTCGGCACCTTTCCGTCCCAGAGCTACCAGCGGGCCCACTACTACGTCGACGCCCTGTTCTCGCTGACCGACGACACACCGCTGACCGCCAACAGCCGGTCGCCGCTGCCCGGATCCAGCAGCGTGCAGACCGACACGACGATCAAGGCGAAGTTCTCCAAGCCGGTCCGGTCGGCGACCGTCGCGGTCACCCTCGTGGACCCGAGCGGGACCTCCGTGGCCGGCACCACCAGCTACGACGCCACGACCCGCGTGGTCACGTTCCAGCCGACGGCGCCGCTGAACGGGTTCGTGAAGTACACGGTGACGCTCACGGCGGACGACAACCAAGGCGTGGCCCTCTCGGCCGGGGGGACCTGGTCCTTCACGACGGCGAAGCCCCCTAGCGCGCCAGGGGTGTGTCCATGCACCCTCTTCGACGACGGCCTGGTGCCGACGCTGCTGGAGGCCTCCGACACCGTCCCGGTGACCCTGGGAGTCAGGTTCGCCAGCGAGGTCGACGGCACGATCACGGGAGTGCGGTTCTACAAGGGCCAGAACAACACCGGACCGCACACCGGATCGCTGTGGGCGATGAACGGCACGGAGCTGGCCACGGGCACGTTCACCAACGAGTCCACGAGTGGCTGGCAGACCCTCGTCTTCAATGCTCCTGTGTCCATCACCAAGAACACCGAGTACCTCGCGTCGTACCGGGCCCCGGTGGGTCGCTACTCGGCGAACGTGAACGAGTTCGCGACCACCAATCTCTCCCGCTCGCCCCTGCGCGTGGCGCCCGACTCGGGGGCGTACACCTACGGCACGGGCATGCCGACCGCCCCCTCCAATCACAACTACCTGGTAGACGTCGTGTTCGAACGGCTCCCGGCCACGCTGTCGGTGACGGCTCAGGACCCGGCTTCGGGCGCCCTGGACGTGCCGCGGACGAGCTCGGTGGGGATCTGGTTCTCGTCGTCCGTCAGGTCCGGCTACACCTTCGAGGTCCGCAACGGCTCGACGATCCTGGCCGGCACCACGGCGTTCGGTCCGCGCAACGAATCAGTCGTGTTCACCCCGAGCCAGCCGTTGCCGCGGGACGCGGACGTGACGGCGACTGTGAGCGGGATCGTCTCCACCGAGGGGGTGACCCTGCCGCCGCAGACCTGGACCTTCCGGACGAGCACCTCCCTGGAGACCGACCAGCCCCAGACGCTCTTCGGCTCGACGCTCCCGCAGGTCTACGTGACCGACGACTCGACACCGATCGAGCTGGGGACTGCCTTCACGCCGACCGTCGACGGTCGGATCACCCA
>JBDSLK010000148.1:0-5213 GCA_039916425.1 Nocardioides sp. | reverse complement strand
GTCGCACCAGCGCCGAGGCGACCGGCCGCTTCCCGATGCCGGTGACGCCGACGTCCTTGGCCGGGTTGGGCTCGGACGACGCCACGTTGAGGGACACCACACGGGCAGCCATGCGGGTCAGCCTAGTGGTCGGCGCGCCGTGCGGTCGCGGTCCGGGCCAGGCGCCGACGCAGGGTGGCGGAGTCCCCAGCGGAGAGACACCCGGTCGCCAGCGCCCGCTCGGCCAGGACGATGTCGCCGCCGAGGGCGCGGAAGACATCCGCCACGCTCACGTCGTGGCCCGGGCGGGAGAGCACCGTGACCGGGTCGCCCGGACGCACCGCACCCGGGGTGACGACGGACAGGTAGGCGCCCGTGCGGCCGACCTCGGTGAACCGGCGCACCCAGCCCTTCTCGCCCATCGTCGCCCGGAACGTCGCGCACGGGACCCGGGGCCCACGGACCTCGAGCACCGCCTCCGCGCCGACCGACCAGCGCTCGCCCACCAGGGCCGCGTCGACCTCGACGCCCTCGGTGGTGAGGTTGTCGCCGAAGAGGCCGTCCGCGAGGACCCGGCCGAGGCGGGCCTGCCAGGCGTCGTACTCCTCGCGCGCGAAGGCGTAGACCGCCTGTTCGTCGCCGCCGTGGTGGCGGGAGCTGCCAACGAAGTCGCCCACGACGCCGCTGCCCAAGCCGCCCTGGCGCGGGCCGGGCGCCCGCAGCACGGCCTCGGGGACGGGTCGCTTCAGGATGCCGGTGGTCGTGGGTCGCCGGAGCCGGACGGTCTCGGGGGAGCCGACGTTGACGGACAGCACGACAGCAGGCACGGCCGCCAGCCTAGGCGTCGCCGGCGCGCGGGCACCGGACGTCGAGGGGTCTAGGGCGTCCGCCGCCGCCCGCGCGGGCCGGCCATGGGGAGGGGCGGCTGGCTCAGCGGGTTAGCCGTAGCCACCTCGTCCATGGCGTCGATGATGTTGCGCAGGTTGATCATCAGCCCGCCGTCGACTGGCCACAGTGACGGTGTCGGGTCGAACCCCCCGACCTCGTCGACCAGGGCGTTGAGCCGCTCGCGGGCCGCCCGGATCGCGACGACGTCGGTCTCGGCGAACGCGCGACCTCCCGGGCAGAGCGGCGCGGGTTCATCCGGGCGCTCTCCTGCGCCTGGCGCACCAGCGACCAGGCCTGATCGAGCTCGCTGTCGAGGGACCGGGTGCGGTCGACCCAGTCGGTCACGTCGTCCTCGTCGCACCCGTCGCGGAGCCCCGTGGCCATGTCGACGAGGAGGCCGCAGGCGCGGTCGTCGATGCGGTCCAGGGCGGCGATCGCCGTACGCCCGCGCAGCGGCGGCCGGACGACGAGGTTGACCAACAGTCCGACCACGATTCCCACCCACGGCGTCGTCGCCCCGATGAGGAGGCCGAGGGTCGACCACGACCACGACCTAGAGATTGTCGAGGCCGATCGCGTTGCCGACGGCCCGGGCGAGCAGCACGCCCACGACCGCGGCCGTGACCTGGCGCAGCCCCCGGGAGAACGTGGAGTAGACCGTCGCGTGGACGACGAGCAGCGCGGCCCAGGGGCGAGGAAGGACTGGGGGAGGGAGAAGACCTCGGTGGCCAGAACCCAGGCCAGGACGGCGGCCAGCACCGTCTTGGCGCCAGCTGGGTGACGTCGTTCCAGAACACCGGGTCACGCGCGCGGCCACGCCACGGCCCGGTCGTGAGTGTCCTCACCGGGTCGACGCTCGCCGAGGCTCGACGCCGGTGGCTCGGTGAGGACTCGCAGGGCCAGCAGCGTGGTGGCGGGGACGTTCAGGTGGCCGACGACCCGGGACACCCGATCGGGGTCGAGCGGGAGCAGGCCGGGAGTGCCGGGCTCGTCGGGGGTGAGACCGAGGTCGACGGTGCGCCCGGACATGATCGACAGGTTGAAGTCGAAGCGCTCGCGAGCGCCTGGCTCGGTGAGGCGCTTGAGCAGGCCGGCCCCGATCCGGCGCAGGCCCTGCTCCTCGCAGTAGGAGTCCAGGGTGGTCACCAAGGTGGCGCCGGCGCAGTGCTCGATGTCGGCCCAGACCGCCTGCATCGATCCCATCTGCGCGAGCAGCACCGGCGCGGTCTTCTCGCCGATCCCGGGCACGCCAGGCAGGTTGTCGCTGGCGTCGCCGCGGAGTGCGGCGTACGCCAGGTAGTGCTCGGGGGCGACGTCGTAGAGCGCGCGCAGCCGGCTGGGGTTGAGCAGCGGGGATCCGTTGATGCCGCCGCTGATCAGTCGCAGTACCTGCGTCCGGTCGCTGATGTGGGCGAACGCGTCGCGGTCGGAGGTGACGATCACGCAGTTCCACCCGCGCTCCTCGGCCCAGGTGGCCGCCGACGCGCTGACGTCGTCGGCCTCGAGGCCCGGGGGAGTGACGGTGCGCAAGCCGAGGGCGTCAAGCATGGCGGCGGCCCGCTCGAGCTGGTCGACCAGGGTGGCGTCCTTCTCCCCGCGCCCGGCCTTGTACGCCGGGTACACGTCCTCCCGGACCGACGCCGTCCGGTCATCGAGCCCGAACAGCACCGCGTCGGGGGCGAACTGGTCGATCGCCTCGAGGATCTGGCGGAGCATGCCGTGCAGCGCCCACGCCGGCCGGCCGCCCCGGTCGAGCAGTCCGGTGTGGGCGCGGGCGTGGTGGTTGCGGTGCAGCAGCGATGGGGCGTCGACAGCCAGCAGCAGGCGGGGCTCGGAATCCATGGAAGAGCCCACCCTATGCCGCCGGAGTATCGCGGCGTTGGTCCGGAGCAAGCACGAAGTCCGCCACGAAGCCGGCGGCCGAACGTATGCTT
Source organism: Nocardioides sp. (assembly GCA_039916425.1). Lineage (GTDB taxonomy): Bacteria > Actinomycetota > Actinomycetes > Propionibacteriales > Nocardioidaceae > Nocardioides. The sequence continues at coordinate 2,412 of JBDSLK010000148.1, read as the reverse complement.
CGCTCGTTCCATGGCAATCGCGTCGGATGCGCTCTTGTCCTCTCCCTTGACATATCGGCGGGCGGTCCAGTCGTAGTGACGCAGGACCCGACCCGAGACAGGCTTCTGGGCACATCGTGAACAGCGACGACGCTCCCGAGCAGGGAGCCCCGCCCGCCCTGACCGGGACACGGGACGACGTCGTGCTCCAGGCCCTGGTGCGACTCGCGTCGCTGATCACGAGCTCGCCTGCGGCGACCGACCTGTTGGAGACGGTCGCCGAGACCACCCGTGAGCTGCTGACGGCCGACTCCGTGTCCATCAGCCGGCTCGAAGATGACCGAATCACCCTCAGGACGATGCTCAATGTGGGGTCGCTCGGGCCGGGTGAGGAGCGGCGACCCGCCCACGAGACCTTTCGGGTGACGGACTTTCCGGACAGCCTCGCGTTCCTCGATGGTCGACCGGTGCGCCGGATCGTGACCGATGTGGACGATCCTCAGGCCGAGCCCGCCGAAGTCGCCCTCCTCCGTTCGCTGGGGAAGGCCTCCAGCCTGAAGATCCCCATCCTCCTCGACGCTCGGGTGTGGGGTGAGCTGTGGGCCTCCCGCACGGCCTCGGCGCCGACTTTCAGTGACCACGACGCAGAGATGGCGAAGGTCATCGTCGCTCTGGTATCCGCCGGCCTCGCCCAGGACGCGGCTTGGCAGGCCATGCAGCATCGCGCCCAGACAGACTCACTGACCGGTCTCTACAACCGTCAGTTCCTCGACGAGTCGTTCACACGCGAGCTGCTCGTCGCGGAGCGGGCCGGCCATCCCGTGAGCGTGATCATGGGCGACCTGGACCACTTCAAGAAGGTGAACGATCGATACGGACACCTTGCCGGAGACCAGGTGCTCAGTGTCTTCGCCGCTCTGTTGACGAGCAACGCGCGCGCCAGCGACATCATCTGCCGTTACGGCGGCGAGGAGTTCTTGATGGTCCTGCCGGGTGCGACGGAGGAGGTGTCCGCCTTCCGCGCTGAACAGCTGCGTCTTGCGATGTGTGCCACTCCCGTCAGTTATGGCCCATCGCAGATCACGGTCACGGTCTCGTTCGGCGTTGCGACGTATCCCACCCACGGCCGCACCACCGACGAGCTGATCGGGGCGGCCGACAGCGCGTTGTACTCCGCCAAGGTCGACGGCCGCAATCGCGTCAAGCTCTTCGGCGACGTCAACCACGACTGAGCGACCTCGATCAAGGACCCGGACGGGCCGACCCCCAGGGGGTGCGAACGCGACCGAGGATGGCCAGACTGTCCGGGCGCGATGCTTGATCGCAGGCATCTAGGGCGCGTCTCTGAATTCATGCCAGCCACAGGATGATCGCGGCGAGGACGACTCCGCCTCGGTAGACCAGGGCGTGCTTGTCGTAGCGGGTGGCCAGGCCGCGCCAGTTCTTCATGTGGTTGAAGGCCCGCTCGACGACGTTGCGGTTCTTGTAGTCGCTGGCATCGAAGTCGACTGGTCGCCCGCCTCGCGAGCCCCTGTTCTTTCGGTGGCGGATCTGGTCGGAGGGCTCGGGGATGACCGCGGTGATCCCGCGAGCTCGCAGGTGCGCTCGGTGTCCACGCGCGGAGTAGGCCTTGTCCGCGCGGAGCGCGATCGGTGTGACCCGCGGGCGTCCCGGCCCGAGGCGAGGAACGCGGAGCTCGGCGAGCAACTTCGGCAGGGCCGGTGAGTCGTTGGCCTGTCCCGGAGTAAGCGCGATGACCAGCGGGAGACCGTTTCCGTCGACCAGGGCGTGGGTCTTGGTCGTCAGGCCACCGCGGGATCGACCGATCGCGTGATCGGCGGGCTCAGCGCAGCGCCCGCTTGGATCCTTGTAGTTCGACCGTGCCCCCTGTGTGTGAGCTGGGCCCGCTCTGCGACCTCGCAGCAGTGGCGCCGTGCTGGTGCACGCGCGAACTGGTCGAGTCGACCGAGACCCGCCAGTCGATCCCGCCCCGAGCGTCGGCCTGGACCTGCAGGGCGGTGAGGACCTTGTCCCACGTTCCGTCGGTCGAGAACCTGTGGTGGCGCTTCCAGACCGTCTGCCACGGACCGAACTCCGAGGGCAGATCACGCCAGGCGACTCCAGTGCGATACCTATAGATCGCGCCCTCGACGAGCAGACGGTGATCACGCATCGGCCGGCCCCGACGTCCCTTCACCGGCGGCAGAACAGCAGCCACCTGCTCCCACATCTGGTCATCGAGTACAGCCATCCGGTTCATAGGCCCAGCATCAAGCCCAGATCACGCTCGCTATTGGAGACACGCCCTAGCCTGCGCCGGGTCGTCAGAAGATGATGTCGCCGGACTTGCGGCGGCTGCGGAGCAGCTGGACCGCCTCGTCGAGGATGTCGGCCGCCTCCTTGTCGGAGCGCCGCTCCTTCACGTAGGCCAGG
>JBDSLK010000147.1:0-21502 GCA_039916425.1 Nocardioides sp. | reverse complement strand
CGTCCTTGTCGCTCACGTGGGTGGGGTCGACGCAGTAGCCGAGGGCCTCCTCGTAACCGAAGGCCAGTCCCTCGAGACGACCGATCCACTTGAAGCCGGTGAGGGTCTCGACGTACGGCTGCCCGGCGGCGGCGGCCATCTTGCCGAGCAGTGACGACGACACGATCGAGGTGGCGTAGGTGCCCTGCTTGCCGGAGCGGAGCAGGTGCGAGCCGAGCAGCGCCCCCACCTCGTCGCCGCGCAGCATCCGCCAGCCGTGCGGGCCGGGGACGGCCGCTGCGCAGCGGTCGGCATCGGGGTCGTTGGCGACGACCAGGTCGGCGCCCTGGCTGTCCGCGAGCGCCAGCGCGAGGTCCATCGCCCCCGGCTCCTCCGGGTTGGGGAAGGAGACGGTGGGGAAGTCGGCGTCCGGCTGCTCCTGCTGGGCCACCACCCGCGGGGCGTCGAAGCCGGCGGTCTCGAGGACCTGCACGACGGAGGCGCCGCCGACGCCGTGCAGCGGCGTGTAGACGATGTCGAGGTCGCGGGGCCCGTCACCGGCGAGCCCGGCGACGATGTCGTAGTACCGGTCGGCGATCTCCTCCTCGAGTATCCGCCCGGCACCGCCGCGGGGGATGCCGGCGACCGCTCCGACAGCGGCGATCCGCTCCGCGATGCCGGAGTCGGCCGGCGGGACGATCTGGCTGCCGTCGCCCAGGTAGACCTTGTAGCCGTTGTCCTCGGGCGGGTTGTGGCTGGCCGTCACCATCACCCCGGCGACGCAGCCGTACTCCCGGATGGCGAAGGCCAGCATCGGCGTCGGCAGGGGCCTCGGCATGGTGAGTGCCGCGAAGCCGGCACCCTGCATCACCTCGGCGGTGTCGCGGGCGAAGACGTCGGAGAGGTGGCGGGCGTCGTATCCGATGACGACGCGGCTGCCGGCCGGGGCTCCCGTGTCGCGCAGGTACGCCGCCAGGCCGGCCGCCGCGCGCAGGACGACGACCCGGTTCATCCGGTTGGAACCGGGCCCGAGGGCGCCGCGCAGGCCGGCCGTGCCGAACTCCAGGGTGCCCGCGAACCGGTCCGCCAGGTCGCCCGCATCCGCGCCGCCCTCGACGTCGGCGATGATCGCCTCGAGCTGTCCGCGGGTGGCGTCGTCGGGGTCGTCGGCTGCCCAGGCGCGTGCCTGGTCGAGCAGGCGCGCCACGTCCGGAGTCGTCATGGGAGGCACGCTAGCGCCTCGTCGATCCTGTCAGGATGGTGCCGTGGAGCGCCTGCCGAGACCGCGCGACGTCGACGATCCGGTCGGGTCACGGGTCCGCGAGCTCGCGTCCCACCTCGGCGAGCGGGAGACCGTGGAGGTGTGCGTGGCCCTGCTGGGTGGCGGGCGTCGGGAGGATCACGTCGACGCGCTGCGCTACCTCGCCGGTCGTTCGTTCGGGGTCGGGGACGAGCCGCCGGACCCTGCGGTCTGGAAGGACTATTGGCTCCGGACCTGGGGTGCCCGCGCGCTGCTCTACGTCTGGGACGACGCGGCGAGTCGGGCCGTGGTCTCCGGCCTGGACGACGAGCACTGGCGTCCCGCCGAGATGTGCCTCAAGGTCGTCGCACTGCGCGAGGTCGCCGGCGCCGGTGACGCCGCGGCGGCCCTGACCCGTCACGAGCTCTCCCGGGTGCGAGCCCAGGCAGTCCGCGCGCTCGGCGTGGTCGGCGACATCGAGCACGTCTCGGTCGTCCGCGATCGACTCTCCGACCAGAGCTCCGCCCCACGCCGCCAGTCCGCGCGGGCCCTCGACAGACTCGCGTCGCGCCTCGACCTGGCCGACGACCCCTGAGCGACACGCCGATCTCCGGTAACTCGATGGACGCGCGGCGCGTGGAGAAACCACCCTGGACGACATGCCCGTCCGCCGCCTCGACGCCTACCCGGCCTGGCTGGTCTACGCCGGGGTCTGGTCGTTCGTCGGTGCGCTGTCCTGGACGACCGCGGCGGTCTACTTCATCCGTGACGTCGGGATGTCACCGCTCGAGCTGGTGCTGGCAGGGACCGCGCTCGAGGTCGCCTACTTCTGCTTCGAGGTGCCCACGGGTGTCGTCGCCGACCTGTACTCCCGCCGGCTCTCCCTGGTCATCGGCGCGGCGGTCTCAGGGGTCGCCATGATCCTCACGGGCGCCGTGCCCGAGGTCCCGGCGGTCCTCGGCGCCGCCGCCCTCTGGGGAGTCGGCTGGACCTTCCGCAGCGGTGCCGAGGACGCCTGGCTCGCCGACGAGGTGGGGGCCGAACGCCTCGGTGCGGTCTATCAGCGCAGTGCCCAGCTGGAGCGGGTGACCGGGCTGCTCGGCATTGCGGCCGCCGTTGCCCTCGCCCTGGTCGACCTGAGGCTGCCGATCATCGTCGCCGGCCTGGTGGCACTCGGGCTGGCCGCCTTCGTCGCCGCGGCCATGCCCGAACAGGGCTTCGTGCGCCACCCGGTGCCCGGCGGGACCACGCACCTGGCGGCCGCGGTGACCACCGCGCGCGCCGGACTGGCCCTGACCCGGTCCCAGCGGGTCCTCCTGCTCGTGCTCGCCATCACCTTCGTGATGGGCATGTGGGCCGAAGGCTTCGACCGGCTCTGGGAGGCCCACCTGCTGCTCGACGTCGGCCTCCCACGGTTGGCCGGGCTGGGTGACGTCGCCTGGTTCGGCGTCATCTCGGCCGGCAGCCTGGTGCTTTCGTTCGCGGTCGCCGCCCCGCTGGTCACCCGGGTCGAGCGGCTGGACCAGCGCGGCCTCGCCGGGTTCCTGCTGCTGCTGCACGCGCTGCTGATGGTCGCGGCGATCGGGTTCGCCCTGTCCGGTTCCCTGATGGCCGCGCTGGCGACGTTCTGGTCCACGACGGTCGTCCGCGAGCTCGCCAGCGCGCCGTACCGCACCTGGCTCAACGGCGCCATCGCGGACTCGCGGGTACGAGCCACGGTGCTGTCGATCGCGGGTGTCAGCGGCAGTGCGGGCGAGTGGGCCGGTGGCCCGGTGCTCGGTGTGATCGGCACACGCTGGTCGGTACGGGCGGCGCTGGTCGTGGGGGCGCTCCTGGTCGCTCCTGCCCTGGCGCTCTTCGCCCGAGCCCTGCGGTGGGACGGACGCCGGAGCGGTCTGGTGGGGGACGGTCAGGCGCGGTCGACAGCCGGCCGGTAGAAGCCCTCCAGCGCGAACGGCCCGCCGACGTACGCCGAGTTGGCCTCGTCGTCGTCCGACTGCGGGACGGAGGCGGCGAACTCCTCGGCGTCGTCCACCGGCGAGTAGCCCAGCAGGCGGCCGGGTTCGAGGTCCCACCACCGGCGGGTGTTGGCCGAGATGCCGTAGAGCACCGCGAAGCCGGGCGCGGGGGTGGCGACCGCCGCGTCGACCATCCGCACGCAGTCGTCGTGGGAGAGCCACGTCGACAGTGCGCGCGTGGTCTCGGGGCGCTCGGTGAACGACCCGATCCGGCAGGACACGGCGTCGAGGCCGTAGCGGTCGACGTAGAGGCGCATCAGCGCCTCGCTGGCGATCTTGCTGACGCCGTAGAAGGTGTCCGGCCGCGGCGCCACGTCGACGCCGAGCAGGTCGGTCCGTGGGGTCCGGCCCACCGCGTGGTTGGACGAGGCGTAGACGAACCGGGAGACGTCGTGGGCGAGCATGGCGTCGAGGAGCACCCCGGTAGTCAGGACGTGACCGGTCAGCGAGTCGGGCAGCGACGCCTCCGTCGGGAGCCCGGCCAGGTGGACGACGGCGTCGAGCTTGCCCGCTGCCGCGAACACGTCGTGGATGGCGTCGGGGTCGGTGCAGTCGGCGGTGTGCCACGGACCGTCGTGGCCGTCCGGCGCGGGGAGCAGGTCGACGGCGACGACCTCGTGGCCGCGGTCGGCCAGACCCACGCTCAGGACGCGACCGATGGACCCGGCGGCGCCGGTGAGAAGGACGCGCATCAGATGCCCGGGACGATCTTGGCGAGCAGCTCGCCCATCCTGGTCGCGGCCGAACGGCCCGCCGCGAGGACCTCCTCGTGGTCGAGCGGCTCGCCGGTCATGCCCGCCGCCAGGTTGGTGACCAGGCTGATGCCGAGCACCTCCAGGCCCGCCTCGCGGGCCGCGATGGCCTCGAGGGTGGTGCTCATGCCGACCAGCTCGCCCCCGATCGCCCGCACCATCCGGATCTCGGCGGGCGTCTCGTAGTGGGGGCCGGGGAACTGCACGTAGACGCCCTCGTCCAGGCTCGGGTCGACCTCGCGGCACATCGCCCGCAGGCGGCTGGAGTAGAGATCGGTCAGGTCGACGAAGTGCGCGCCCTCGATGGGCGAGCGGGCGGTCAGGTTGATGTGGTCGGAGATCAGCACCGGGGTGCCCGGCGCCCACGTCTCCCTGAGCCCGCCGCAACCGTTGGTGAGCACGATCGCCCGGCACCCGGCGGCGGCTGCGGTGCGCACGCCGTGCACGACGGCGGCAACGCCCTTGCCCTCGTAGTAGTGGGTCCGGCTGAGGAAGACGAGGAGCTGGCGGTCCCCGGACCGGACGCTGCGGATCTTGCCCGAGTGGCCCGCGACGGCGGCGTCGGAGAAGCCGGGGAGGTCGGTGGTGGCGATCTCGGCGGTCGCCTCGCCGAGGGCGTCGACGGCGGGGAGCCAGCCGGAGCCGAGCACGAGCGCGATGTCGTGGCGCTCGACGCCGGTCAGCTCGGCGAGGGCGGCCGCGGCCTCCTGGGCCAGGGTTTGGGAGTCGGTCACAGACCGATGTTATTGCCTGCCGCGAGGGCTTCCGGACAGCGGCCCGCAGGCGCGAGGATGCGGACATGATCGATCACTTGGGGATCAACTGTGCGGATCTCGCTGCCTCGGCCGCCTTCTACGACCGCGTGCTCGGCACGCTCGGCCACGTCCGGTTGATGGACTTCGGCGTGGCCATCGGATACGGCACCGACAAGCCCGACTTCTGGCTGTCGACCTTCGACGGCATCGGCCCCAACCGGGAGGTGCACGTCGCCTTCGCCGCCGCCGACGTCGCGAGCGTCCGGGCCTTCCATGCTGCCGCCCTCGAGCTGGGTGCCGAGTCGCTGCACGAACCCCGCCGGTGGCCGGAGTACCACGACCGCTACTTCGGCGGGTTCGTGCGCGACCCGGACGGCAACAACGTGGAGGCGGTCTGCCACCACGCGGAGGACGGCGACTGACGCCGTGAGCAGTCAGGCCTCGACGGTCGACATGTCGCCGTACCGGTCGCCGGTGACGGCGTCGCGCGGGACCGCGGCCTCGAGAGCCGCGAGGTCGTCGTCGCTCAGCACGAGGGCGGCGGCACCGACGTTCTCCTCGAGGTACCGGACCCGCTTCGTGCCCGGGATCGGCACCACGTCATCGCCCTGCGCGAGGACCCAGGCCAGCGCGAGCTGGCCGGGCGTCACGCCCTTGGCCGACGCGAGGTTCTCCACCTGGGCGACCAGGGCGAGGTTGGCGTCGAGCGCCTCGCCCTCGAACCGCGGGAAGCGGCCCGCCGCACGCGAGTCGCCCTGCTCGAGCGTGTCGCGGCGGACGGCGCCGGTGAGGATGCCGCGGCCCAGGGGCGAGTAGGGGACCAGGCCGATGCCGAGCTCGCGCAGGGTCGGCAGGATCGTGTCCTCGAGGTCGCGGGTGAAGAGCGAGTACTCCGACTGCAGCGCGGTGATCGCGTGGGTCGCGTGGGCGCGGCGGATGGTCTCGGCGGACGCCTCGGAGAGCCCGACGTGGCGGACCTTGCCGGCCTCGACCAGCGCGGCCATCGCGCCGACGGTCTCCTCGATCGGCACCGTCTGGTCGACGCGGTGCTGGTAGTAGAGGTCGAGATGGTCGACCCCGAGCCGCTGCAGGGAGGCCTCGCAGGCTGAGCGCACGTAGTCGGGGTGGCCGTTGACGCCCACCCACGAGCCGTCCTCGCGGCGCTCGTTGCCGAACTTGGTGGCGAGGCGGACCTCGTCGCGACGGCCGGCGATCGCCTGGCCGACGAGCCGCTCGTTGGTGAACGGGCCGTACATGTCGGCGGTGTCGAGGAACGACACGCCGAGGTCGAGCGCCCGGTGGATCGTCGCGACGGCCGACTGCTCGTCGGCGGTGCCGTAGAACTCCGACATGCCCATGCAGCCGAGGCCGAGCGCGGAGACGGTCAGGGGCGCGGCGGTGCCGAGGGTCCGGGTGCCGACGGGGACGTGGGTGGATTCATTCATACGACCGAGTCAACGCCTTGGAGTGCGCTCCAAGTCAAGCCCGGGCCGGCTGGATCAGGCGGAGAGCTCGCCGGCACCCTCGTAGATGCCGATCTTGTGGTCGATGGCCCGCAGGTGCTCCGCGGCCGCCTCGAGGTCGGCGCGCACCTGCTCGCGGTGGTGGCACAAGATGTCGAGCCGCTGGGCCTCGTTGCCCGGACCTTGACGCACGAGGTCGGCATAGCGGCGTACGTCGCGGATCGGCATGCCCGTGGACCGCAGCCGGGTCACCATCTGGATCCAGTCGAGGTCGCGCTCGGTGTAGCGCCGGTGCCCGCTCGCGGAGCGGTCCACGGTGAGCATCAGCCCGTCCCGCTCGTAGTAGCGCAACGTGTGGGCGGTCAGGCCCGTGCGCTCGGCGGTCTCGGCGATGGTCAGGCTCATGGCCCCCAGTGTCGGTGTTGGAGTGTGCTCGAAGTCAAGGTCGTTCGTCGTCGAGGAGCGCCTGGAGCGTGCGGTGGGCGGTCCGCGACATGGGCGGGTTGGTCACCCGGTAGTACGCCAGGCAGCCGGCCGCCTGGGCGAGCGACCAGCCCTTGCCGCGGTCCCACTCCTCGTCGTCGACCCCGAGAGTCTCCCGGAAGGCGGTGCGCGCCCCGGGGTCGAGGAGGTTCCAGGCCGGCTGCAGGTCGAGCGCGGGGTCCGCCGGCGCCAGGCTGCCGACGTCGATCACCGCGCCGAGCCGTCCGTCGTCGCCCACGAGCAGGTTGCCGGGCATCAGGTCGCCGTGGGTCCACACGTCCGGCTCGGACCGCGGGGTCTCCCGGAACCGGGCCCAGAGCCGGTGCAGGCGATCGGTGTCGATCATGCCCACGGCCGCGCCGAGATACGTCGCGACGTACCCGTCGTGGTCCGGCATCAGACCGCCCCGCGCGTCGCCGCTGAAGCACCGTCCAGCGATGTCCATCGTCCGCACGGCCCGGACCGTCTCGGCGAGGTCGCGGGCGAACGTGGTGGAGCCGGCCACCCCGGCCGCGGACGCGACGGTGCCGGGGAGCCAGCGGTAGACCGCCCACGGCAGGGGGTAGCCGCCCCCGGGCTCGCCCAGCACCACCGGCTCCGGGCTGGCCACCGGCAGCCGACCCAGCAGCCGTCGCGCGGCATCCGCCTCCGCCTCGAGGGTCGCCCGGACCTCGCCGACGTCGCCGGGCAGGAGCGGGAACCGGAGCACGAGGTCGTCACCGAGCCGGTGGAGCAGGTTCACGGTGCCGTGGGAGTCGACCGGTCTGATCGGCAGCCCCCGCCAGCGCGGGAACTGCTCGGCGACCAGCGCGGCGGCCGTGTCGGCGCTCACGTGGAGCTGTCCTCGATGCATGCGCACGGGCGCAGCAGTCAGAGGCCGGTGGACCGGCACGGGCGGCGGCGCAGGCCGGCCACGTAGTCCGAGGGGGCGTCCGCGGCTTCCGCGGCGTCGGCGAGCACGCCGAGGTACGACGCGGACGGCAGCCCACCCTCGTAGGCGTCCAGGACGTAGGCCCAGACGACCAGCTCGCCGTTCATGGTGGCGACGCGCACCCGGGTCTTGCGGAACAGTCCCGTGTCGGCCGACTCCCAGCCGTCGAGCAGTGACTCGTCGTCGCGCGTCACGTCGTACACCGCGACGAAGACCTGCTCGAGCGGGTCCTCCACGATCGTGGCGAGCGCGCCGTCCCAGCCGTGCTCCTCGCCACCGAACGTCAGCCGCCAGCCGAGCAGCCAGCCGGTCGTGTGCAGGGGGGAGTGGGGGCAGCGTTCGCCCATGCGCACGGGATCCAGGTTCGTCGCGTAGGCGGCGTACAGCGTCACGAGGCGACAGGCTATCTGTTGCTTGATGCCCGCTCGACCACGCGACGCGTGAGCGCCCGAAGCGCCCCCGATAAGGTTGCCGGGTGAGTCATTTCGATGTCCTGGTCCTCGGCGCCGGCCCCGGTGGCTACGTCGCCGCCATCCGCGCTGCCCAGCTCGGCAAGTCGGTCGCCGTGATCGAGGAGAAGTACTGGGGAGGGGTGTGCCTCAACGTTGGCTGCATCCCGTCCAAGGCTCTCCTGCGCAACGCCGAGCTCGCCCACGTGCTCACGCACGAGAAGGACAAGTTCGGCATCGTGGGCGACGCCACGATGGCCTACGGCCCGACGTTCAAGCGGTCCCGCCAGGTCTCCGCGGGCATCGTCAAGGGCGTCCACTTCCTGATGAAGAAGAACAAGATCACCGAGATCGACGGCTGGGGCACGCTGACCGGCCCGACGTCGGTCGACGTGAAGACCTCCGACGGCGAGGTCACGTCCTACACCTGCGACGACCTGATCGTCGCCGCCGGTGCCACCGTGCGGATGCTGCCCGGGATGTCGGTCAGCCAGAACGTCGTCACCTACGAGGAGCAGATCCTCGACGAGGAGCTGCCGGGCTCGGTCATCATCGGAGGCTCGGGGGCCATCGGGGTCGAGTTCGCCTACGTGATGAAGAACTTCGGCGTCGACGTGACGATCGTGGAGTTTCTCGACCGGATGGTGCCCACCGAGGACGCCGACGTGTCCAAGGAGCTGCTCAAGCACTACAAGAAGCTCGGCGTGAAGGTGCTGCTCTCGACCAAGGTCGACAAGGTCGAGGACACCGGCTCCGGTGTCCGGGTGACGATCAGCCCGGCCGGGGGCGGAGACGCCCAGGTCCTCGAGGCCGACAAGATGCTCGCGGCCTTCGGGTTCGCGCCGCGGGTGGAGGGCTACGGGCTCGAGGCGGCCGGCGTGAAGGTCTCCGACCGCGGCGCCATCGAGATCGACGGCCGCGGTCGGACCAACGTCGAGCACGTCTACGCCATCGGCGACGTCACGGGCAAGGTCATGCTCGCCCACGTGGCCGAGGCGATGGGCATCGTCGCCGCCGAGACGATCGCCGACGCGGAGACGATGGAGATCGACTTCGCGATGATCCCGCGCGCGACGTACTGCCAGCCACAGATCGGCTCGTTCGGCTACAGCGAGGCGCAGGCCAAGGAGCTGGGCTACGACGTCACAACGTCGACCTTCCCCTTCACTGCCAACGGCAAGGCGATGGGACTCGGCGAGGCCGTCGGCTTCGTCAAGGTCGTCGCCGACGCGGAGCACCACGAGATCATCGGCGCCCACATGATCGGCCCCGACGTGACCGAGCTGCTGCCGGTGCTCACCCTGGCCCAGCAGTGGGACCTGACCGCCGACGAGGTCTCGCGCAACATCTTCGCCCACCCGACGCTCACCGAGGCCGTCAAGGAGGCCGTCCACGGCATCGCCGGCCACATGATCAACCTCTGAGGAGATCACCTTGCCGAGCACGCACAACCGGGTCGTCATCGTCGGGGGAGGACCGGGCGGCTACGAGTCGGCGCTCGTCGCCGCCCAGCTCGGCGCCCAGGTGACGGTTGTGGACACCGACGGCCTCGGCGGCTCGGCGGTGCTCACCGACTGCGTGCCGAGCAAGACCCTGATCGCCACCTCGGAGCTGATGACCGAGATGGGCGGCGCCGCCGAGCTCGGGATCAACTTCCACGACCACCAGGGTGACGCCGCGACCACCGTCAAGGTCGACCTCGGGATGGTCAACGCCCGGGTCAAGCGCCTGGCCGCGTCGCAGTCCGACGACATCGCCGCCCGGCTCGACCGCGAGAGCGTCACCGTGCTGACCGGCCGCGGCCGGCTCGCCGGTCCCGAGCGCGTGGTCGTCACCGCCGACGACGGGTCCGAGCAGGTGCTCGACGCCGACGCCGTCCTCGTCGCCACCGGGGCCGCCCCGCGGACCCTGCCCTCCGCTCAGCCCGACGGGGAGCGGATCCTGACCTGGGAGCAGGTCTACGACATCACCGAGGTGCCCGACAAGCTGGTCGTGGTCGGCTCGGGCGTGACCGGGGCCGAGTTCGCCTCGGCGTACCTTTCCCTCGGCATCGACGTCACCCTGGTCTCCTCGCGTGACCGGGTGCTGCCCGGTGAGGACGCCGACGCGGCGGCGGTGCTCGAGGAGGTGCTGACCCGGCGCGGGATGCACGTGCTGTCGAAGTCGCGGATGGAGTCGGTCGCCCGCGACGGCGACACGGTGACGGTCCGGCTTACCGACGGTCGCACCGTGCAGGCGTCGCACTGCATCCTGGCGCTCGGCTCCGTGCCCAACACCGGTGGTCTCGGCCTCGAGGAGGCGGGGGTCAAGCTCGGCGACGGCGGGTTCGTGACCGTCGACCGGGTGTCGAGGACCTCGGCGCGCGGGGTGTACGCCGCGGGGGACTGCACCGGCGTGCTGATGCTCGCCTCCGTGGCGGCCATGCAGGGCCGGATCGCGATGTGGCACTTCCTCGGGGACGCCGTGGCGCCGTTGGACCTGAAGAAGGTCTCCTCCAACGTCTTCACCTCGCCTGAGATCGCCACCGTCGGCTGGTCGCAACAAGCAGTCGACTCCGGGGAGATGCAGGCCGAGTCGGTGGTCCTCCAGCTGGCCGGCAACCCGCGCGCCAAGATGCAGGGCGTCCGCGACGGATTCGTCAAGCTCTTCTGCCGCCCGGGCACCGGCATCGTGGTCGGCGGCGTCGTCGTCGGCCCGCGTGCCTCCGAGCTGATCCACCCGGTGTCGCTGGCGGTCGCCGAGTCGCTCACCGTCGACCAGCTCGCGCACGCCTTCACGGTCTACCCGTCCCTGAGCGGCTCCATCGCCGAGGCGGCCCGTCGCCTCCACCACGTCTGAGCCGAGCCAGCCCAGCCGACCCGGCGCTACTTCACCGCCGACCCGGCGCTACTTCATCGCTCAGGGGTGGGACAACGGGCCGCCAGAGCCGGATACGCCGCTGATGGCGGATCGGCCTTGCGCCCGGCGGCGTGCCGGTCGGTGAGGCTCGTGGCAGATTCAGCGCTCAGGTGGGCGTGCTGCCGGGCGACGTACCCCGCGGAGCCGCCCGCCTCGTGCCAGCGCACCCACCTGTCGCCTGCCCGGATCAGCCTGGCATTCGGCTCTTCGCCCGCCGCAACACACCGCCCACGCCCGGCCAGCACGCACGCCAGGTAGAACCGACCGTCTTGGAGCACCCGCTCATCGAGGGTGCGGGTCAGCATCTCCTCGTGGAGACCGCTGAGTTCTGCGCCGAAGGCCGTGACATCCCCGTCGAGCAACCGGCGGGTCACCCGGAGCTCGTCGGCGTCGGCGTCGGCGTCGGCCAGCTCACGCTCCGGCCTCGCGTTCTCGAACCACATGGGGACGGGTGATGTCCACTCGTGCGGATATTGGCGCCGGGTCGGCGGTGAAGTGGCGCCGGGTCGGCGAATTACAAAAGTGTAGTTCAGCGATACACATTGCCGAGGAGGGGGACGCGTGGTGCGATGGCGGGGCGGATCACATCCGTCACTGTCGTCACACGCCTCCCGGAGCCCTCCCATGCCCCACCTGTCGCGCCATCGTCCGGCCCACGCGGTCGCCTCGATCGCCGCGCTCTGTGCCGTCCTCGTCGCGAGCGCCGTGATGCAGGCACCCGCCGGAGCGGTTGGAGCTGCCGAGCGTCGGGCGGAGTCGTGGGTGGTGCCGGCCAAGGCGTCGATCACGCTGACCGGCCACGGCTACGGGCACGGTCACGGCATGTCGCAGTACGGCGCGGAGGGAGCGGCCCGGCAGGGCATCGGGTTCGCCCAGATCGTCGACTTCTACTACCCGGGCACCACCTGGTCGACGGCCAAGGGCGCGGTGTCGGTGCTGGTCAGCGCGGACACCACCGACGACCTCGAGGTGCTGGCCCGTCCCGGGCTGACGCTGCGTGACCTGAGCTCGCGCGAGCGCCTCGTCCTGCCCGCGGGTCCGACCCGGTTCCGGCTGGTCACCAACGCCAAGGCAGTGACGACGCTCGACGCCTTCGACGGCGCGTGGACGACGTTGCGTACGTTGGGCAACGAGGGCGAGTTCCTGGCCAGGGGACCGATCACGCTGGTCACCCCCGGCGGACAGGCGGCCTACCGCGGTCGGCTGCGCGCCGCGGCCCCGAAGCCGGGCTCGACCGCCCGTGACACCGTCAACATCGTCGGTCTCGAGAAGTACCTCCGCGGGGTCGTGCCCCGCGAGATCCCCGCGTCGTGGAGCCCGGAGGCGGTCCGCGCCCAGGCCGTCGCCGCCCGCACCTATGCGGCGTACGAGCGGGCGCACCCGCGCGCCGCGCACTACCAGATCTGCGACACCACCTCGTGCCAGGTGTACGGCGGCACTGCGAGCGAGCAGGCGGCCGCCACCGAGGCAGTCAAGGCCACGAAGGGCCAGATCGTCACCGACGGGGTGGCTCCGGCGTTCAGCCAGTTCTCGGCCAGCAGCGGCGGTTGGACGGCGGCCGGCTCGGTGCCCTACCTCGCGGCCAGGGAGGACCCCTACGACGGCTGGGCCGGCAACCCTGTCCACACCTGGACCCGCACTCTCTCCGACGACGCGATCGAGAGCCGCTACCCCTCGATCGGCCAGTTGCAGCAGATCGTGGTCGGCCAGCGTGACGGCAACGGTGACTGGGGCGGGCGCGTGGGCTCGTTGACCCTGGTGGGTTCGTCCCGCAGCGTTACAGTCACCGGCGACTCGCTGCGCGCGGTCCTCGGCCTGCGCTCGACGTGGTTCACCTTCGCGGTGGCCGCCCGATCCTGACGGCTACCCCATCCAACCGACCCGGGGAGGCCACCGATGTCCCTGCGCCTTCTCGTCGCTGCCGCCCTGACCCTGGTGGTGGTGGTGGTGGTGGCCGCCGGCGCTGTGCTGATCGGAACCCCCTCGGACGAACGCCCGGTGTCGGTGCCGATCCCCGTCGCCGACGGCACCGACTACGTCGCGCTGGGTGACTCCTTCAGCTCCGGTCCGTTGATCCCGCTGATGCGCAACGACGCGTCGGGCTGCTTCCGGTCGACGAACAACTACCCCGCCTACCTCGCCGACCTGCTGGACGTGACGACCTATGGCGACGCCACCTGCGCGGGCGCAGTGGCTGCCGACCTGCGTCGCTCGCAGACCGTGCTCCTCGGCAGCACCCGCCCGCCGCCTCAACTGTCCGCCCTGTCGGAGGAGACCGACGTGGTCACCCTCGGGATCGGCGGCAACGAATTCGGTCTCTTCGGTTCGATCATCGGTGGTTGTAGCCGGCTCGCGCCGTGGCGCTCCCCGGGCTCGCCGTGCCGCGATGGCTTCACCGACGCGCAGGGGGGTGACACCAAGGCGCGTGATGCCCGACGGATCCGTGGCCCGGTGACCCGGGCGGTGCGCGAGGTCCGCGAGGCCGCCCCCGACGCCGAGATCCTCGTCGTCGGCTACCCCCGGCTGATGCCCGACCGGGGCAGCTGCCAGGCGGCCGGTCTGACAGCGGGCGACGCGGCGTGGGCTCGCAGCATCCAGCGGCTCCTGAACCGATCTCTCGAGCGGGCGGCGAGTGCCGAGGGGGCGGCGTACGTCGACCTCACCGACGCCTCGCGGGGCCACGACGTCTGCGCAGGCAAGGATGCCTGGGTCAACGGACGCCTCGACCGGATCGGCGTGGCGCTGAGCTTTCATCCACTCCGGCGGGGCATGGCAGGCGTGGCCAGGGTCGTCTTCGAGGCGGTCACCGGTGACGTCGCCCCGGAGGTCACCGGTGACGCCACGCCGCCGGCGGAGGCCGTCGGGACTCCGTGAGCCGAGTCCTTCGACGCAGCCGTCCGGCAGCGGGACGGCTGCTGCTGCAACCTCGGTCTCTTAGCGGCCGGCTCGCGACCCGCAGCCTGCCTCAGGCGAGCGTGAGCCTCTCGCTCTCGAGCATCGAGGTGAGCATCTCGGGGTCGAGTGGGCGGGAGTAGAGAGAACCCTGGGCGGTGGGAACCCCGGCGGCGCGGACGAGCTGGAGGTGCTCCGCGGTCTCGACGCCTTCTGCGACGCAGTTCATCCCCAGGTCGGCGGCGAGCCCGGCGATGGAGCGCAGAATCGCCGCGCTGGTCTGGTTCGCACCCGCAACGAACGAGCGGTCGATCTTCAGCTCGTGGATCGGAAGGGCGTGTACGTAGGCGAACGACCCGAAACCTGTCCCGAAGTCGTCGATGCTCATCCGGATGCCACGGTGCACCAGCCTCGAGATGCCCGCCACCGTCGGCCTGTCGATGTCGACGAGGTCGTGCTCGGTGATCTCGCAGATCAGCCGGTCCGCGGTCAGGCCGCTGTCAGCCAGAGCGCTGACGACGACCGCCTCGAAGTCCTCGGTCTTGAGCAGCTGCTGAGCGCAGATGTTCACCGCGAGTCGAAGGTCGTGTCCGTCCTCGACCCACTGGGCGACCTGACGGCAGGCCAGACGGAACACCTCGTGCTCCATCGCGATCAGCGTGCCGCCATCGCGAGCGAGGGGTAGGAAGTCGGTCGGCAGGACCAGTGTGTCGTCGTCGTTGCGCAACCTCAGCAGCGCCTCGACCCCGACGATGGTGCGGTCGCTGACCCGGACCACCGGCTGGTAGTGCACGACGAGACGCTCCTCCTCCAGTGCACGCGAGAGGAGGTCCAGGAGATGGACCCGTTGCGAGGTCGGCTGGCCGGCCGTGCGGAACGTCGCATAGCCGTCGCGGCCGGTGTGCTTCACGTCGTACATGGCCGAGTCGGCTCGTCGGATCAGCTCCTCGGCGTCGAAGCCGTCGTCCGGGGCGACGAAGGAGACCCCCATACTGACGGTGACGTCGATCAGCTGGTCGTCGGCCTTGATGGGGTCGACCAGCGAGTCCATGATGCGCTGGGTCACCTCCAGGGCGGCTGCCTCGTCGGGAAGGCGCTCCAGCAGGACCATGAACTCATCCCCACCCCAGCGTGCGGCGGTGTCGTACGGGCGGATCGATCCGGTGATCCGGGCTGCAACGGCCCGCAGCACCTGGTCCCCGGCGGCGTGGGAATGCAGGTCGTTGATCAACTTGAAGCGGTCGATGTCGATGAACACCAGTGCCGTCATCATCCCCGGGTCCTGGCTGGCAAGGGCGTCGTGCAGCCGACCTTCGAGCAGGGCCCGGTTGGCGATGCCGGTCAACGAGTCGTGCGTCGCCTGCCTCAGCATCGCCTGCTCGGACAGCTCCGCCTGTTGGCGCATGGTGGCGTGCTCGATGGCGAGAGCCGCCGAGACCGCGAACGCCTCCAGTGCGCTGCGAGTGGCCAGGTCGGGTCGGCGGCCGCCGGAGGGGAGATCGACCGACAGCACACCGAGAAGCGCACCGTCCTCGGCGATGAGCGGGGCGAAGAGTGCGTCTGCGGGATGCCACGCGTCCTCGGCGTCCACCAGCTCGAAGTCCGGCACCCAGGTAAGCAGCTCAGGCGCGGCCAGCTCGTGGGCATGGTTCTGGAAGCGCAGGCGGCCCCAGTCCTCGCTGGCGAGGAGCATGTGCTGCCACCTCTCGACGGTGTCGGTCGTCCCGAGCAGCACACGACGAGCGTCCTCGTCGCCGGCGACGGAGACGACCTCCAGGGATCCGTCCGGACGGGTCAGGTTGATGACGGCGACACCGAACCCGAGTGCCTGCACGATCGTCTCAGCGAGCAGGTCCAGCATCGCGATGAGGTCGTCGGGGATCGTCGAGTGCTCGTCGGACGTCGTCACAACGGGAGCCTCTCGCGAATGTCTGATCTGGTGGCATCGACCTTACGACCAGGGGGGCCGGAATTCACGCGATTGAACCGTTCACCCCACCACTCCACGGACGATCCGGTCTCAATCCTTCAGCTCGCAGATCACCGCGCCGTTGGTGACGATGGCACCGACCTCGGCGGCGAGGCCGGTGACGGTGCCGGACTTGTGCGCCTTCAGCGGTTGTTCCATCTTCATCGCCTCGAGGACGACGATGACGGCGCCCTCCTCGACGGTGTCACCGTCGGCCACGGCGATCTTGACGATGGTGCCCTGCATGGGGCTGGTGACCGCGTCGCCACCGGCGGCGACACCGGCCTTCTTGCCGGCGGCCCGCCGGGGCTTCCTGGCCGCCCCGGGGGCCGCGATCGCGCCGCCGAGCCCGGACGGCAGTACGACCTCGAGGCGGCGGCCGTCGACCTCCACGGTCACGCGCTGCCGCTCCTCGGGCTCGGGCGCCTCGGCCGGCGCCGCGTCGTAGGCCGCGATCTGGTTGTCGAACTCGGTCTCGATCCACTGGGTGTAGATCCCGAAGTCGTGGCCGTCACCGATGAAGGCCTCGTCGTCGACGACGGCGGCGTGGAAGGGGATCACGGTCGGCATGCCGTCGACGACGAACTCCGACAGTGCCCGTCGCGAGCGCTCGAGCGCCTGGGTGCGGTCGGTGCCGGTCACGACGAGCTTGGCGATCAGGGAGTCGAAGGCCCCGGGGACGGTCTCACCGGCGACGTAGCCGCCGTCGACGCGCACGCCCGGCCCGCTCGGCGGCTCCCAGCGGGACAGGGTGCCGGGCGCCGGCATGAAGTTGCGGCCGCCGTCCTCGGCGTTGATGCGGAACTCGATGGAGTGCCCACGCACCTCGGGGTCGTCGTAGCCGAGCTCCTCGCCGGCAGCGATCCGGAACATCTCGCGGACCAGGTCGAGACCCGTGACCTCCTCGGAGACCGGGTGCTCGACCTGGAGGCGGGTGTTGACCTCGAGGAACGAGATGGTGCCGTCCTGGCCGACGAGGAACTCGCAGGTGCCGGCGCCGACGTACCCCGCCTCGCGCAGGATCGCCTTGGACGACTCGTAGAGCGTGGTGACCTGCTCCTCGCTGAGGAACGGCGCGGGCGCCTCCTCGACCAGCTTCTGGTGGCGGCGCTGCAATGAGCAGTCACGGGTGGAGACCACCACGACGTTGCCGTACTGGTCGGCCAGGCACTGGGTCTCGACGTGGCGCGGTCGGTCCAGGTAGCGCTCGACGAAGCACTCGCCGCGACCGAACGCGGACACCGCCTCGCGGACCGCGGAGTCGAACATCTCCGCGACCTCGCCCAGCTCGCGGGCCACCTTGAGCCCACGGCCACCACCGCCGAAGGCGGCCTTGATCGCGATCGGGAGGCCGTGCTCCTCGGCGAAGGCCACGACCTCCTCGGCGTTCTCGACCGGGTCGTGGGTGCCGGCGACCAGCGGGGCACCGACCTTCTCGGCGATGTGGCGCGCCTTCACCTTGTCGCCGAGGTTCTCGATGGCGTGGGGTGGCGGGCCGATCCAGGTCAGCCCCGCGTCGATCACGGCCTGGGCGAAGTCACGGTTCTCGGCGAGGAAGCCGTAGCCGGGGTGCACGGAGTCGGCGCCGCTGTGCTGGGCGACGGCAACGATCTTGGCGATGTCAAGGTAGGAATCCGCCGGGGTCGCGCCGCCGAGGCTGTGCGCCTCGTCGGCGAGCCGGACGAAGAGCGCGTCCCGGTCGGGGTCGGCGTACACAGCGACGCTGGCGATCCCGGCGTCCTTGCAGGC
The DNA here is from genome assembly GCA_039916425.1 of Nocardioides sp. Taxonomy (GTDB): domain Bacteria; phylum Actinomycetota; class Actinomycetes; order Propionibacteriales; family Nocardioidaceae; genus Nocardioides. Next base: position 3,924 of record JBDSLK010000147.1, on the reverse strand, counting down.
GCGCACGACGCGGACGGCGATCTCGCCGCGGTTGGCGATGAGGACCTTCTGCAAGGAGGCGCTGCGGTGCCTGGTCGAGTTGGTGTCGCTCACGCTCGGCAGGGTATCGCTCCCCGCGGCGGCCGAGTTTGGCCGATGCCCGGCACTTCTGTGCCATCACTCACATCGTCGTCGCAGGAGAGGCCGGGGTTCCGCGGGGCAGTTGTCGGCGCGGGCTACAGGAGGGCGTCGGCGATGGCCCGGACGTGGCGGTGGTCGGTGCCGCAGCACCCGCCGACCACGTCGAGCGCCGGCAGCCTGCCCAGCAACCGGGTGTAGTGCCGGCTGAGGTCGTCGGGGTCCCCGTCGTCGAGCTCCTCGGCCGCGTCCAGCTCGGCGTGGCTCATCGTCGAGGCGTTGGCCCGCAGTCCGGTGACACGGCCCAGCCAGTCGCCGTCCACCAGCGCGTCCTCGAGGTGGGTGGGGTGGGCGCAGTTGACCATGAAGCCCGCCGCGGCGCCGTCGGTCTCCCGGTCGACCTGCGTCACCGCGTCTGCCAGTGCCTCGCCGTTGGGCAGCCGCCCGTCGGTCTCGACCGTGAACGACACCATGGCCGGCGTGCCGAGCGCCGCCGCGGCCCGGACGAAGCCCACCGCCTCGGCGGGGTAGGTGAGGGTGAGGGCCGTGACGGTGTCGACGCCGGCCCCGACCAGCGCCTCGAGCTGGACCCGGTGGTAGTCCTGCGCCAAGTCGGCGGTCATCTCCACCCCGACCACGTAGCCGTCGCCGCGGGGGCCGACGGTGCCGTTGACGGTGGCCGTGGCCGTATGACCGGCCAGGTGCCGCGCGAGGCGAACGGCCGCCTCGTTGGCCGCCCGCAGGCCGTCGGCGTCGTACCCGAGGCGGGTGCCCCAGTCGGGGCTGGCCCGCCAGGTGGCGGTGTCGACCACGAAGGTTGCTCCGCGCTCGTCGGCCAGCTCCAGGTAGGGCTGCCAGTAGGACTCGAGGGCCGCCTTCCCGTCGTCCCGCTCCACCAGTGGGAAGGCGGCAAACAGGGGGAGGTCAAGGCCTTGGTGGAAGATCAAGGAGGTCTCGAGTCCCCCGTCGGTCAGGCGCATGTCTGCCACACTAGGACGTGCCGGCGCCGGCGTCAGCGCCTGACTGGACCAGTCGCGTCAGGCGTCGGGGACGATGTGACGGGAGAGCCGGCGCAGCGCGGACTGCAGCACCTCGACCTGGTCGTCGTCGAGCCCGAGGGCGTCCCGGACGTTGCAGTGGACCTCGTCGGCGCGGTCGCGCAGGGCGCGGCCCTCGGTCGTCAGGTCGACCTCGACGAACCGCTCGTCGTTGCTCGACCGCCGACGGGTCAACAGGCCGTTGAGCTCCATCCGCCGGAGCAGGGGAGTGAGGGTGCCGTGGTCGAGATGGAGCGTCTCGCCGAGGTCCTTGACCGTGCGGTGGTCGCCGTCCCACAAGACGACGAGGACGAGGTACTGCGGGTAGGTGAGGCCGAGCTGGCCCAGCAGCGGTCGGTAGAGGTTGGTCATCGCCCGCGACGCGGCGTACAGGTCGAAGCACATCAGCTCGTTGAGCACGGGATGGCGTTCGAGGGCGGGCACAGGGCGATTGTGTCACCCCGCTAGATGCCTTGTGCCATTGTTGCTTGTGTCAACGTCAAATTCCCTGATCCAAGGAAGGCACCCCCGATGCCCACACGTACCGCCCGCACCGCCTGGACCGGCACCCTGCAGGACGGCTCTGGTCAGGTCGAGCTCACCAGCTCCCAGGTCGGCACCTACACCGTCTCCTTCCCCAAGCGCGCGGCCGACGAGGCCGATGGCACCACGAGCCCCGAGGAGCTGATCGCCGCGGCCCACTCGTCGTGCTACGCGATGCAGCTGTCCGCCCTGATCGCCGAGGCCGGTGGCACCCCCGTCGCCCTCGACGTGAAGGCGGACGTCTCCCTCGGCGCCGACCCCGCCGGCGGCTTCCAGCTGACCGGCATCACCCTCACTGTCCGAGGAGAGGTGGAGGGCCTGGACGCCGCCGGCTTCGAGGAGGCGGCGCAGGCCGCCAAGGCGACGTGCCCGGTGAGCAAGGCCCTGACGGGGGTCGAGATCACCCTCGACGCGTCGCTGGAGGCCTGAGGCGGCGCCGAGACCCGGGCACCGGCGCCCCCATGAGATCCACATGCGCAGAACTGCTCCAGGCCACCGCGGCCGGTGACGAGGCGGCGTTCTCGCGTCTCTACGACGAGACCGCGCCACGGGTGCACGGCCTGGTGCTCCGCATCGTGCGTGACCCGGCCCAGTCCGACGAGGTGACCCAGGAGACCTACCTGGACATCTGGCGGACCGCCGGGCGCTTCGACGCCGCCCGCGGGTCGGCGGTGTCCTGGCTGATGACGCTTGCGCACCGCAAGGCGGTCGACCGGGTGCGCAGCACCGCGGCCTCGACCAGGCGCGACACCGTCGAGTTCCGGCAGGAGCAGCGCGAGCCGTCCGACCAGACTGCGGACACCGTGCACGCGGCGAGCCGTGACCGGGCCGTGCGCGACGCTCTGCTCGAACTGACCGCCGAGCAGCGGCAGGCCATCGAGCTGAGCTACTTCGGCGGCCACACCCACCTCGAGGTGTCCCGGCTGCTGGAGATCCCGTTGGGCACCGCCAAGAGCCGGATCCGCAGCGGGCTGCTCCGGCTCCGGGAGGACCTGGTGGCCGGCGGGCTGGAGACCGCGTAGGCGACCGGCTCGGCCGCGATCCGGCCATCCGGTGTGGCGCCTGTTACGTTGCGAAGGTCCGGCGTTCGCGCCGGACCCTTAGGGAAGACGCCTCGTTGAGGCGTTGGGCCATCGGCCCGGCCACGATCCCGTCGCCTCCTCTGAGCCTTCCAGAGGAGCAGTTGTGCCCGCGTCGACGTCATCCCTACCCGCCAGTTCCTCCATCTCCCTGCCGGTCGGCAGCACCGCCGTCGTCTACTGCGAGGCACAGTTCGGAGAGCAGGACGGCAAGACCGCCAACGGCCTGGTCCGGCACTCCGAGAAGTACGAGATCCTCAGCGTCGTCGACAGCCTGGCAGCCGGTGCCGATGCCGGCGAGTTCCTCGACGGCGTGCCCAACTCCATCCCGGTGCTGGCCAGCCTCGCCGAGGCGATCGCCCACGCCGGTCGGGTGCCCGACTACCTGATCTGCGGGCTCGCGCCCGCCGACGGACTGCTGACGCCGACCCAGCGGAAGGTGCTGCTCGACGGCATCGCGCGGGGCATGCACGTCATCAACGGGCTGCACGACTTCCTCAACGACGACGCGGAGTTCGTCGCCGCCAGCCTGCTCGCCGGGGTGACGATCACCGACGTCCGCCGCCCCAGGGCCACCGCCGACCTGCACCTCTTCTCCGGCCGGATCTTCGACGTCACCTGCCCGCGGATCGCGGTGCTCGGCACCGACGGCGCCGTCGGCAAGCGCACCACCGCGACCCTGCTCGTCCAGGCCCTCCAGGCGCGTGGCGTCAACGCGGTCATGGTCGGCACCGGCCAGACGACGATCATCCAGGGCGGCAAGTACGGCGTCGCCCTCGATGCGCTGGTCCCGCAGTTCTGCTCGGGCGAGGTCGAGAACCAGGTGGTCGCGGCCTTCGAGGGCGAGGACCCCGACGTGATCATCGTCGAGGGCCAGGGTGCTCTCAGCCACCCGGCGTACCTCACCTCCGCCCACATCCTGCGCGGCAGCCGCCCCGCGGGCGTGATCGTGCAGCACGCCCCCATGCGGCGCGTGCTCGGCGACTTCCCGATGGTGGCCATGCCCACGGTCGCCAGCGAGGTGACCCTGATCGAGGCGTTCGCGGACACGAAGGTCATCGGCATCACCGTCAACCACGAGGGGATGGCCCACGACGCAGAGATCGAGATGGCGATCGATCAGATCGAGCTCGAGCTCGGCCTGCCCG